>NC_013192.1:616402-924603 GCF_000023905.1 Leptotrichia buccalis C-1013-b
TGGTTGATACACTAACTGGGCATGCAAATGCAGGAAAAGATTTTGGTTCAACACACGAATTGGCAAAATTATTAATGACAGTTGGAAAAGCGGCATTTGGACTTTTCTTACCAATATTAGGTGGATATATAGCTTATAGCATTAGTGAAAGAGCGGCTTTATCTGCAGGATTAGTTGCAGGATTCTTAGCAACAACTCCTATAATTAAAGATGGTCCTGTTTCAGGATTTATTGGAGCATTAATTGGTGGATTTTTAGCAGGATATGTGGTTAAATTCCTAGTGTGGGCTTTTGCAGGACTTCCAAGAGCGTTGAATGGACTAAAAATGATTTTATTCTATCCAGTATTTTCAGTATTAATAACAGGTACAATTATGTGGCTAGTAGTCAACCCATTAGCAACTGCATTAAATGTATGGATGAATAATGGGCTAGCTTCAATGCAAGGTGCAAGTGCAGTCTTATTAGGTGCTTTACTAGCAGGGATGATGGCTGTAGATATGGGAGGCCCAATAAACAAAGTTGCCTATGTATTTGGAACAGGAACATTGACAGCGGCTACTATGACTAGTGGCGGAACTTTCCCAATGGCAGCAGTTATGGCTGGTGGAATGGTTCCTCCAATTGCAATCGCACTAGCTTCACAAATCTTTAAAAATAAATTTACTGAGCAAGAAAAAGAAGCAGGATTGACTAACTATATTATGGGATTATCATTTATAACTGAAGGAGCAATTCCTTATGCGGCCGCAGATCCAGCAAGAGTTATTCCAGCAAGTGTTATTGGATCAGCAATAACTGGAGCTTTGGTAGGATTATTCCAAATTAAAATACCTGCACCTCATGGTGGAATTTTAGTAATGGGATTAAGTAAAAATGCAGCTGGACATAGTGGATTCCTAATGTATTTAATTGCAATTCTAATTGGAAGTATAATTGCAGCTATTGTACTCGGGTTCTTGAAACCATCTATAAAAAAAGATTAATTTAAAAAATAAACAAAAAACCGCTTTATTTGATTAATTCATTTAAAACGGTTTTTTCTTTTTTTCTCATTTTTAACCAACACCTTTATTGTATTGTCTTTTCCTCTTCATAATTTATTTCCAGAACTTCCTTAATTTCATTCCCAAAATAAATTATTTTCGCCTCATTTGATATTGCCTGTGTCAATTCAAAAACGTTATTTTGTCCTAAAATTTTTTCTGCCATTTCAAAGCTTTCGAGACTATTTAAGTTTGGATCAAGTACCATTTCAATCATTGCTTGTGCATAACCTAAATCTGCGGAATTTTTTAAATATTTAAAATAATCATTTTGTAAAGTTGTTTCTGTTTCTGTAAATTTTTTGTTTTGCAGTTTTGAAAGTTTATAAAAAGATTTATAATTTCCATTTTTTGCAGATATTTCGTACCAATTTATTGCATCATAAAGATTGTTCTCGTATTCGTTGTATTTTCCTAGCTGATAAGCCGCTTCTGACCGTATTTGTTTCAAAAAATTATTTTTAAAAATTTTTTCCAGTTTTTCATATTTATCAGATTTTGCAAATTTTCCATAAAATTTAGCGAGTCCCACATTTCCATATTCATTGTATTCAGCCGATTTTTTATAAAGAAATTCAGCATTAAAATCTTTTTGTAATTCAAGAGTTTTAGCATTTTCTGCACATTTTATATATTCTTTGTCTTTTTCATCTCCAAGCATACAATTAATATTGTGTAAAATTTCTTTTGTCAAATATAAAATATGACTTCCATTTGTCAACTTATCCTGAATTTCCTTAATTTTTTCAAAATTTTTTCCCCAGAAATAATATTTTGCAAATTCATAGAGATTTTTGGCATTTTCGCCGTATTGTAAAATGTAGTAGAAATATCCGTCGATTGCCCAGAAGTTTTGTTCCATAATTGCAATGTAAAATAGTTTCATAATAGACTGTTCGGAAAAGTTAAAGCTTGTGACGTACCAGTTTCGAGCCAGATTCATATTTCCGCTTTTTTCTTCCAGCAAGCCTAGATAATATCCAGCTTTTATAATTCCGTTTTCAAATGCAATGTATAAATTACTTTCAGCCTTGCTCAAATTTCCTTCGCAAAAATAATAATATTTTCCAAGTTCATAATATCCCATTCGATGAAGTTTTCTCATTTTTTTCAGAATTTTTTTTGCTTTAGTAAATTCTCCATTTTTTATAAAGTTTTCCACTTTTTTCAAATTTTTATTATATTCCAGAATATTCCCCTCTTCATCCACAGTATATCCAGTTTTCCTTTCCAATTCCTCCAAAGTCCGAATATTCACAAAAATGTTCCCAATCCGTTGATTTATCCCCTTTAAATAATTTTTCATTTTTCTTCCATCTTTCTTTTTTATTTTTTTGAAATTATACACTTGAAATACTTTGATGTCAAACTAGACAGTGAACTACTCCCGCTTTTAGAAGCGGAAGCTTCTTGGGAAGTATCTTCTTTTGTTAGCCAAATATATTTACCAAGCTCTTCGGGCAGTTCCTACCCTGTCTTTTTATTTCCTAATATTCCATCATTTCTTTTCCAATGTTTTTTATATTCAATGCCACATTGTAATCTCTGTCAATTTCATTTCCACAGCACTCACATTTATAACTTCTTTCTGATAATTTCAGTTCCTCTTTAACGTTTCCGCATTTACTGCAAGTTTTCGACGATGGAAACCACTTATCTATCTTCAAAAATTGTTTCCCTAAAAACATCAACTTATACTCAAGCATCCTCAAAAATATTCCCCATCCATTATCTCCTACACTTTTTCCCAAATTTAATGCCTGGCTCATCCCTTTCATATTCAGATCCTCAACAACCACAGCATTATATGCTTCAAACAATTTTTTCGATAATTTATGCAAAAAATCCCTTCGACAATTTTTGATATATTCATGCAATTTTGATATTTTCGATTTTTGTCTATACCAATTTTTAGAAAATTTCACTTTTCTTGACAATGATTTTTGTAATTTTTTCATTTTTTTCTCCAACATCCTAAAATATCTTGGATAATCAGCCCTTTGGTTTTCAGAACTGACAAATAATTCAGACATTGAAAAATCAAGTCCAATCACTTTATTATTACTTGGATTTTTTTGAATTTCTTTTTCAAATTCTGTCAAAACAGAAACATAGTAATTTCCATTGCTATTTGTCAATGTTACCAACTTTATTCTGTAATCCTTTGGTATTTCTCTATGATATTTTAATTTTATTCTTTTCAATTTTGGCAAAACCAAATATTTGTTTTCCTCAATTCGTATCGAATTATTTACACAATTTGTCGTATAACTTTTAACACTAGTCTTTTTAGATTTGAACCTCGGAAACTTCGCTCTCTTCTGAAAGAAATTCGTAAACGATCGTTTTACATTCAATTGAGCATTTGAAAGTGCCAGACTGTCTACTTCTTTCAAAAATTGGTTTTCACTTTTCAAACTGGCAGGTGTAATTATTTTATTTTTTCCAGTTTCTTCATAAAATTTATTCGCAGTATACAAAATCGTATTGTAAACAAAACGAACACATCCAAAAGTCTTGTTTATCAATAATTCTTGCTCCTTATTTGGATAAATTCTGTATTTGAATGCTAAATTATATTTCATGAAATTACACCTCCTTTTGATTTTGAATATATTTTTTAATTATCTCTAACGGTGCACCTCCAACACTTACAACTAAGTAACTTCTACTCCAAAAATATTCTTTCCACAATCTTCTCCTTATTTCAGGAAATTCTTTTTTTATCAACCTGCTGGAAGCACTTTTGTAAGTATTTACAAACTTAGAAAGTTCAGTATTAGGCATAGCATTAATCAACATATGAATATGATCAACATCATGTTCCCATTCTTTAAGAACAATGTTATACTTCGGACATATTTTTTCAAAAATCTCTTTTAATCTATTAGAAATTTCATCATTAATGACTACTCTTCGATATTTTATACAAAAAATCATATGATAATTTATATCAAATACTGAATGATAATTACTATTATATGACATTATTATTACCTACTTCTATATTATTTCACTGAATAAATTATATCATAAATATATCCTTTTTTCAATTTTTTTTTACAAAAAAAAAGCAATTCATCTCCCGCTTGTAGAAGCCGGAGACTTATTGCTATCTTTTGTTAAAATTTATTTTTTAAAAGTTATAACTTACACCGACATAATAAGTTCTTTCAGCTTCTGGAATATAGCTGTCTCCGTTTTTGTATCTATAGTACTTTTTATTAAATACGTTTTTAATTCCCGCCTGAAGTCCTAGACCTGTTTTGTGAGTATAGTTCATTCCTAAATCTGTTGTAGAATAAGCCTTAATTTTTTCGTATTTTTCATCTACTGAATCAGAGAAGTAATTTAAGTCTGCTGTTATATTCAGTCCTTTTACAACTTCATAGTTAGCTCCCAAAGTTGCTTTAATTCTTGATACATACGGTATTTTTTTACCTTTATCAGTTCCTTTCGTTATTTTTGCATCTATGTAAGAAACTGACTCATTTATTCTAAATGGTTCTAAATATTGTTCGGCAAACAGTTCGATACCTTTTCTTTCGGTTTTGGGTAAATTTCTGTGTGTCCAGTGAATACCGTGACCTATCATATTTCTAAGAATTTCATCATCTTTTTTTGTATAAAAACCTGTAATACTTACAAATGATGGACCAAGTATATCTTTTACACCAATTTCATAAGTATCGTATTTTTCAGATTTTAAATTGTTTAGAATATATCCTGTAGTAGGAGTTTTGTCTACCATTTCAGCTGGAGATGGAGATCTGTAACCTCTTTCATATTTTGCATAAACATTTCCAGTATCCGAATATTTAAAGTTCAATCCTGCTTCATAGGCATTGTTGTTCTTTTTGGATTTATTATTGACAGAATTTGTCCCGTCTGTTCTGTAAATATCATAATCAGCATGTTCGTATCTATAGCCTAAGATTCCATCCAGTTTATCTGTGAACGAATGTTTATTCTGGATAAAGACTGAATGTGTGTCTTTTTCCATATCAATATCAACATTGGAAGTTGAGAATAGTTTTTGACTCCACATATATAGTCCGCCATAAGCATTTCTGGAAGATTTATTTTTTATATATTCATATCCGAAAATAATATCGCCAGAGCCATAATTATATTTTCCCTTTAAATCAATTCCATTTTTTGTATCTTTAAATCCTCCTTTTGTTATGTGATTTACTTGTCCTGCTGAAAAATTTGGCATATTCCCTCCAGGTCTAGAACTGCCACCAGGATTAGGTCGAGAATTACCAGGTCGCATTCCTGAAAGATTTGCTTTTTCTGCTGGAATGCTTTGTTCGTATTTTCTAACAGTTTTTTGATTGTATCCCAAAAGTGAGAAGGCAAGATTGTCAGTTGGCTTAATTTCGTAATTTAAGCTAAATTCAGTCCTTTTTAAATTGGAATCAGTCAAAGTATCCCCGTCTTGTCGTCTATCTCTATCCATTTGGACTTTTTTAATTCCATCGGATTCCTTCGTATCTTCATCATATCTTGTCGCCTTAAAGCTCAAAGTTTGATTATCTGTGATATCATATGTAAATCCACCTCTTAAGTTTTTCCCATTTTTTTTATCTCTATATCTGTAACCTTTCCCGTCAATACCTTCATACCCTAAATTCAATAAAAATTTATCAGCAAATTTAACGCTTGTTCCAATACCGTATTTGTTCGTATCAAATGAACTGTTCTGATAGTAGATTTTACTTTTCATAAACTCATCTTGAGTTTTCTTCGTAATTATGTTAATTACTCCACCAGTAGTCCCTCCACCGTAAAGTACAGTTCCTCCACCATTGACAATTTCTATTTTTTCAATATCTTCTACTGCGATAGAGTTTAGCGGCAAAATTGCATGTGAAGTGTCCAGTATGTTCAAAGGAGTGCCATCCACAAGAATTTTTACATTTTTTGTAGCTCCCTGCTCCCCTTGACCTCTTACATCTGCAATGTATCCAAATCCATTATTTACAAAATTTATGCCTGGCGTATGTTTTAGTACTTCTTCTACAGTATTGTACCCTTTATCGTGAATATCCTGATAAGTTACGACAGTTGTGTTTTTGATTTGTCCACTTTTTTGTATATCATCATTTTTGATGCCTGTTACTACAGTTTCTTCCAACATTATATCAAATGTATCATTTTTCTCTTCTCCAAATGCCATTAGTGAAGCGGCAATTAAACTTAAGATCATTAATTTTTTTAGCATATTTTTCTCCTTATGTCTGTAATCTTATAATTTATTTATTGTATACAAATATTTTGATTATACAAGTATATTACTATAAAATATTATGTGTGTCAATATTTTTTGAAAAAAGATGACAGTTTGACAATAAAAATATAATGTGATAACATTTAGTTGAATAAACTGGAAAATAGGAGAGTTTAAAATGAATGAAACAATAAAACAATTGCAAGATAGACGTTCTGTAAGAGAATTTACTGGAGAAAATATAAAAGAGAAAGATTTACAGGCTATACTTTATACAGCGCAAAGAGCTGCAAATTCAGTTAATGGACAGCAAACTTCATTAATTGTAATTAGAGATAAGCAAAAACTGGAAAAAATTGCTGAATTATGTGGTGGACAGAAGCATATTGCAGAAGCAAGCGTTTTTGTATTTGTAGTAATGGATTTTTATCGTGGAGTGTATGCTGCGGAATCTGTTGGAAAAAGAAACATCGGACCGCTATCTGCTGATGGAATACTAGTTGGAGCTATAGATGCGGGAATTGTGGTAAATGCACTGCAAACAGCCGCTATTGCACTTGGTTATGGAACTACTGTAATTGGGGCGATTAGAAAAAATTCAAAAGAAATTATAAAAATGCTGGGATTACCAAAATATGTTTTTCCATTAATTGGAAGCACGATTGGAGTGCCTGCAGAAAGACCGCTAACAAGAGTAAAACCAAGAGTTCCACTAGACACGTTTGCATTTGAAGATAAATATGATGCGGAAAAGGTTAAGGAAGGTGTAGAATTTCACGAAAAGGATATAAACAAATGGCGCAAAGAAAATGGAACGCCGCAACTTCCTTCATACAAGGAAATGATTGTAAGAATTTATGAAAATTTCTACAATGAATCGAAAAAAGAATTAGAAGAGCAAGGATTTAAATTTGCTGATAAATTGGAAGAAGAATAGAAAGAAGAGTTATGAATTTTTTAGCACATTCATTGATTTCACTTGAAATTGATGAAAAAGAAAATAAAAAAACATTATATGCAAATTTTGCTGGAGATTTTTATAAGGGATTAGTGGAAACAATTGAACTTCCAGATGAATTAAAAGAAGGGGTTGTTCTACATAGAATAATTGATAAGATTTCTGACAGGAATGAAAA
Source organism: Leptotrichia buccalis C-1013-b (assembly GCF_000023905.1). Taxonomy (NCBI): domain Bacteria; kingdom Fusobacteriati; phylum Fusobacteriota; class Fusobacteriia; order Fusobacteriales; family Leptotrichiaceae; genus Leptotrichia; species Leptotrichia buccalis. The sequence goes on from NC_013192.1 coordinate 623,818, forward strand.
TTTTTTGAATGAATTGCTGACGGAAAAATTTGGAATTTTTAAGGGAATTGTGTCGGATATGTATATTGATCACTTTTTATCTAAAAATTTTGATAGTTTATTCAATGATAATCTTAATAATATTGAAAACAAAATATTGTATAATATAAAAATTAATGAAAAATTTTTCCCCGACAACTTCAAAAGAACTTTCCAATGGCTCAAATCTGGAAAAGTAATGTCAAGTTATCAAAATATCAATTTTTTGGAAAGAGCATTTTATGGAATTTCTCAAAGAGTTAGAAAAGGAGAAATCTTAAAATCAGCCATAATAGAATTACAAAAAAATTATAATCTTTTTGAAGAAAAAGCAATAAAAGAATTTTTCTACGTAAAATCAGAAAGTATAAAAGTGTTTAATAAAAATAGGAGGATAAAGAAAAAATGTTAAAATTAAAAAGAATGTTAATAAGTCTGTTGGTCTTAGGAAATATGGTTGCGGTGTCTGGAGTTGCTAATGCGGCACCAGCTAAAAAGGAAACAGAGCAAGTGAAAACATATGATTCATTGAAAACTGCAGCATCAGATTATGCAAAGGCGTTACAGGAAATCTCAAATTACGGCTCAAGAGAGATGCTAAAATCGATAAACCCTGATGTTGACGTGTATATTTCAAAGGTAAATAATCCCACATTGAAAAAGCAATGGGAAGATACAAATACAATGCTTCTGGAACAGTTTGAAGTGTCAGTTTATAAAGTAGATGAAAAAGGTGACAAAGGTGAAGTTGTGTTTCTTATAAAAGGATATGATGAAGCTGCTTTAAATAAGTATCTAGGAGATAATACTAGCAAATACGTAACAAAAGTCGATAAAGCAAAGGGAGAAGTGGAAGTTGATATTGACAAGTACATAAAGCTTCAATATGAATATTTGAAAAAGACAAAGAAAATAAATCTTGCTACATCGACAATTAATTTTAAAAAAGATAAGAATAACAAATGGCAAGTTGTTAAATAAAAATTAAAATAAAAGAAGGCTATCAAACGAGATGGTCTTTTTTTATTGAAAATTTAATAAAACTAGTATAAAAATGGAATGATAACAATATTTTTAATAAATTTATACAAATTAATTTTATTTAAAAAAATAATGTAATATTTTTTTTTATATTTAATACTTTTTAAAATTTAAAATGATTTATTCCAGTTTCCAAAAATATTTTCTAAGTAAATATGAAACTTATAAATTAATTCTAAATTAAAAAAAATAATGAGAATTGTATTTTTTTACGAAAAAACTTGACATATTTTTGCTAATAGGGTATACTAAGGTTGTTTCAATAGTCTTTTAAATGAGACGGATAAATTTATAAATATTAAAGAAGGAAAAAATCTTGAAAATAAATAAATTTTGTAAAGTTAAGCTATTTTATCCGTTATAATTTAAAAACTTGGATTATGAAAAGAATCTAATTTGAAGATTATAGGAATGTAATACAAAAAATTTGGGATAGGAAATTTCTCATATTTATAAACAATAAAACTAATTTTAAACATTATTAAAATTTAGTACATCAGGTCTAAATTAACATAATATAACGTAAATGTAAGTTTTAACTTATACGAGACCATATTATGTTGTTTTTTATATAAAGACGATAATTTCGGAACTGATATTAGTATTTATATAATGAGAATAAAGCTTTATTCTTAATAAATATGAGACAAATTTCCTGTCGGAAGCACGAAATTTATAAAATTTTGAAATTGTCTAAAGCACGAATTGAATATTGCTTTTCTGGTAAAATTAATTCGTTATCTATTTTAAATTATTGTTATGAAAAAGGTTAAATTGTTGAAATCACTATCAATCACTTATTTAAAATTTTGACAAAATCATCGAATCATAAAATAATCACTTGTGGACATTTTAAAAAATATAAATAGCGAACTTTCTGCAATTCTGTACATTCATAATTTGAAAATTATATTCTTTAAAATAACCATAGTTTTAAATTCTTTTGTTAAGTTTAAGACTAATCTCTCGGATATCTATCTGAGTTATGATGAAACATTTTTATATTGAATAATAGTCTTTTGGCTATTATCTAATTTTAAGGAGGAAGATATGAGTAATAACTTACGACAGATCGCTAAAGACTTACGATCGTTTGTAAAAAGATGTAAAGATGTACACTATTCTGACAGCCTATTGATTACATTCCTTGTAACAGGTCTTTTGACAACATTCGCACCTTCAATTATACGTGCTGATGTTGCTGAGGATCAACAGGAGGTATCAGCTCAGGCGTATGATACGATAACAGACCTTAGACAGTCATTCCTACGTGCTAAGAAAGAAAATCAAAAAGCCCTTAGAGGAGCAAATGCTGAATTAGCACAATTATTAAAAGAAGGAGACCAAGTTGTAAAAAGTCCATGGGCTTCATTCCAATTTGGAACTGGATATACAAATAACGACTGGGGAACAAGTTATAAAGGTCGTGGTGGTAAAAAATTAGAATACTATTCTAGAACAAACGATCTAACTAAATATGTATTCGATGCAAGTAAACATCAATATGGGGCAACTAACTTGAATTTACCAAGAAATCAAGAGCCTAATACATTGGCAATTACTCCTGCTAATATTCATGAACCATACAAACCTTATGATGTTACTAAGTTAGATGCAATAGCATTGCCTACAGCACCAACATTTGAACCAAATATGCCAGCACCTAATGGTGTTACACCTTATGACTTTACTTACTATGGTACAACTGCAAGCAGAAGTGCAAGTACAGCAGTTAGTGAAGATGTAATAGCAAATAATGCTGTTAGATTTAACAACTTAAATTCAGGCTATGCAACTTATACAAGTAATACTAATGAAACTCTATCAAGTAGCGCCGTTACAGCAAATACTAATGCTAATACACCATCTAATGGTGGAACATTCGATATTGGTACTACAAATAAGCGTCTTTATGATTCTGGTTGGTGGTGGAGCAGCAATCATGGTACAGAGTTCGCAAGTGTAACTTCAATTAATGATGGAAACTTCAACATTTATGATCGTCATACAAGCAGTGCTAGTTGGGTTGCAGGAACTTTCAATACTGACAGTAACTATTCTGGAGTTGTTGTAAATGGAGGTGGCCCTTATTCAGGATATGATGATGGAGCTTATGGTGCTGCACCTACTAGAACTTACACTGGAAATAGTCAATCAGATTTAGAAGCAAATGCTCGATTTCATGCGCGAGTAGCATATGCAGCTGCACATCCTGAAGTACATTGGAATACAATAACGACTCTTTCAGATGCTGCTCTTGGTTTAACTTTTGGTTATACGCATCCTGACCCAGCACCACTTGATCCCACTCGTCAAGCTTATGCTGCAAAATTAAATGGTACAGAAATTTCATGGCAATCACGTGATACTGGTGTAGTAACATATTCTCCAACAGCGTGGACTACTGGACATCAATATAATCACAAAGCTGATTCATCAATTAAAATAGCAGATGGAAATGTGTCATTGTACAAGAATAACTTTACTATTGTTGACGGAAACTCAAGAAAACGTACAGGACTTCATGTAGCAACTGGTGGAACAGCGAGATTGACAGGATTAAATGTATTTAGTATTAGTGGTAAAAATAATAATGGTACATTGGTTGATGGTGGAACGTTAAACACAAGTGGAACTAACACATATAAGATTACTTCAGGAAGTGAGAATAACGGTATAGAGATTGCTAGTGGAACAGTAAAAATGAGAGATACTACTAATTTTGATATTAGTGGAACTAAAAATAATAATGGAATATTGTTGACTACTGGTGATTTAGACACTGAAGGTGTAAATATGACTCTTACTGGAACTGAACACATCGGTTTCAATAACCAAGGTGGTACTTCTGCTAAGATAAAAGGCGGTACTTTAAAAATTGCTAGTGGAACTACAAAAAGTAATCTTATTTATGCAAATGCAGACACAGAAACTAAAGAGATAACTTTTCAAGTTGGAACTACAGCTAACGGAAACAATAATGGTGTATATGTAAATGGTAGTGCCAAACTTACTGACAAAGGTTCTAATTATACTGTAAATGGTAGTGAAAATAATGGTATCTATAGTAAAACTAGTGGAGATATAAAAGTTACTGACCCTACATTTACTATAGGTGGAGATAAGAATAATGGTATATATGGAACAAGTACTGGTAATGCTAATATAACAGTTGAAAGAGCGGCACTAGGAGCTTCAAATGATTTTACAGTAACTGGAACTAATAATAATGGTATTATAACAAATGGTACTGGTAATTTGAAAGTTAATAGAATTAGATTTGATGTTAGCGGAATAGCTAATAATGGTGACCCTGGTGCTCAAAATAATGCCATTTATATAAAAGGTGCTGCTCCAACAGAAATTGTCGGTTCGGCATTTACAATAAGCGGTAGAGATAATAATGCAGTCTTAGCAAAAGGTGCTGCAGCACTAGATATTAAAGGTGAAACTTCGTTTGATATTTCTGGTAATGAAAATAATGGAGTGTACATAGACGGTACTGCTTCAACAACAGCTTACACAGATTATAATTCAAGTTTCACAGTAACTGGAACAAATTCCAATGCTGTTTACGCTAAAAAAGGTGCTGTGGAATTAAAAGGTACTTCTATGGACATCCAAGGATCTAATAATAATGGATTAATTGTATTTAAACAATCAGATGTAACACCTGTAAAAATAGGAAATAATGGTTCTCGAAGAGCTTCATTTACAGTATCTGGTGATGGTAATAATAATGGTATATATGCTACAAATGGTTCTACAATTGATTCGATAGACGGAGCGAACTTTACAGTTAGCGGTAATGGTATCGGATTGTTGGTAGGGGATTCTACTGGTAAGGCTAAAGTAACAACAATCAAAAATGCTACTTTTAATGTAGATAATACAGAAGCTGTAAGTGATGGTACTGGTACTGGTATTTATCTATATCAATCAGAAGATACAGTACTTGGAGATAATGCTAGAATTGATGGTAATGGTAATGATATTTTAATTACTTTAAGAAACCGTGATCATAATAATAAGATAACTCTAGGAGGAGGTCCTGGAACTAACCGTACATTACTTAATGCAACTGGAGACAATAATGTTGGTATAAATATTCAGGAAGGAAGAACAAACCAAACTACTACAGCTGAAATTCTTACAGATAGTCAAAAAGGATGGAACTTGCATTTTGAAGGTAAAAATAATACTGGTATTAAAAACAACTATTTCGCAAATACACTGACAATTAAAAATGAACTTCCAAATAACTCATCTCCATCATCATTGTATGATAGCGGGGTTATGTCTATTTACGGAGATGACGGTATTATGTTTGCCAACCTTGGGTATGTACAAGCTGGAACATTAAGGTTAGATGGTATTAGTATGCAAGGTAAACGTAGTATTGGTGCTGCTTTCTTAAATAATCAATACCGTGAAATTGGAACGCCACCTCTTAACAATGAACTTGGAAATAGTGGTATCTTTAATGGTACTGGTGTAGCTCTTCAAGGTTCAATTGGTGCTAACTCAGGTCCTCACTTAGATTCATCAAACAGTGTAGCAATATTTGCAAACACTGGACAAAGAAAAGAATTCCGTGAAACAGCAGTTGGACATGGAAGTGGTTCATCTGCAGCAATATCAGATCTTACTGTTACAGGACTTAACGTTGGGTTAAACCAATTTGCAAATAACAGCGTGCTTTTATGGTCTGAAAGAGGAACTAAGATAAAAGTGACTAATACTCTTGGTACTGCAGGAACATATACATCAAGTGGAGGAAATGGACATGTTTCAGATGGTGTTATGATTGAAGGTGGAAAAACAGTACATGGATATAATACTAATGATGACGTAGTTTCTACAGGATCAGTAATTGCTTATGCAACTGGATTCCTTGATGCTGGTAAACACGGATATAGCAATCTTCCTTCAATTTCTTATCTTCCATCAGAAGTAGAATTTGGTACAGGCGTAAATGTTGACATGGTTGCTAAAAAAGGGACAGCTTTACTTGCAAACCATGGAGCCAAAATTACAGCTAAAGGGGTAAGAGCAGGGGGTATCGAATCTATCCTTGCCTATGCTGACGGAAAACACACTACAATTAATAATGGTATTGTAGATTATACACCTTCACAAATTGAAATTGATGGACACGTAATCGCAGCAGACAACAACTTACTAGGTAAAAACAACGTTGCAGGAGTTCTTGATGCAGGTAAAGTTAAAGCAGTAGATTTACCTAATACATACAACAATATTGCCGCTTATGCAACTGGTGGAGGAACAGTAACTATTAAAGGTGCTAAGGTATCAGACACTGTTCTAGAAAAAGCAAGTGGAACTTTAGATCCGGCAGCTGCTCCAGCTACTAAAGAATCATTAGTATTTGGTATGGCAGCATATGCAACAGGAGAAGGTTCAGTAGTTAAATATGATAATTCCGCAACTTCAGTAGTTACAGGTGTTTATGGTGGAGTTTATGCAACTGATAAAGGACAAGTTGAGTTTGCAGGAGATATGATAAACCAAAATAACTATGGTACAACTATTACTACTAAAACTACAGCTGATGGTTCTGTAACAGCAATGGGAGCTAATGCAGAAAGAAGAAATGGTAGAGGAACATCATCAGATGTAAAAGATAACAAAGGAAATACAACTACAAATGATCATAAAAATGTTACTCCATTTTATGTAAAACGTACAAGAGAAGGAGATACAACTATTGATGATTCAGGAATTGTATTTACATCGAAAAAAACTAATATTGATATGTATGATGGTATTTTACTTACAGGAAATCAATATAATGTAAACAACTATACTGCTGGAAATACTTATAATACTATAAGAGATTATTATAAAGATGCTACTAAACCAGCTGGTCTTGAAGGTGACAAATGGACTATGGCTAAATATCGTGGAATGTCAAATGTAACAGCCTCTATATTGTCAGACCATTATGCAGTTGAGTTAGGTGTAATTAATCAAGCAGATGGATTGAAATGGGATGATGACGGTAACACTAATGATCCTGCATCTCCTGTAAGAACTAACTATTTAGGTAGTATAGGTGAAAATTTTGCTGGAGAAATGAATATTGTAAATAAAGATTTATCACATAATGCTACAAATGCTTCTAATACAAAAGTTGGAAATAGATTTAACAGTACATTGCTTAACAGTACATTGGAAATCGGTTCTACTGAAGTAGATCTTGAAGATGCTGATAAAACTGACGTTTCTACAGTAGGTTCATCAGTAAATGATCCATTTAATGATATCAAGATGGAAGGAACACTTGTAACTATTAAGTCTGGTACAACAGTAAAAGGAGATGTGGCTGATGGATATAGAGCTGGTCAAGGTCTTAATATGGCTAATAGATTGAATCGTTGGGAAAGTCCTACTTCTGTAACTTCTAGATGGATTAAAAATGGAAATGATAAGTCAGGATATGTAAATAAAGGTAAAATTGATGTATATGGTGGTTCTAAAACAGCTCCTATTACAGGTATGAACGTTGCATTCGGAACTGCTCAAAATATTGGTTCAGCTACAGACGGAGAAATTAAGATAGATCATGGATACGGAATCTATGCAACTGATGCAAGTCTTATTAAGAATACTGGTAAGATTGAAGTAACTGGTAAATATGCTCCAACTAATATCTCTACATTACGTTCAAATAGAAACTTTAGTGCTGAACCTGCTCCAAGCGGAAATAACTATGGTATTGCAGGAATTTCAGATACGGAAATAATAAATTACAATGTAAATGATGACTGGTCACAAACTATCAACGCTTTAGATATTGAACAAAGTGGAGCTAATGCTGAAACTAAAGTTGAAGGAGACTTAGCAGTTGGTATCTATGGTGAAAATAGAAATAATGCGTTAGCTTCTAATATTAAGATTAAATACGATAATTCGTCTCGTACAAATGCAGGTATAGATGTTTCAAATCCTAATGTTACATTATCTACAGCACGTGGTGTAGGTATTGCTCTTGTAAATGGAAGCAGTACAACTTATGCTGATGGAGCATTAAATGCAGGTGGAGAAATTACATTAAAAGGATTTGGCGGTAATATAGGACAATTTGGTGCAGCTCATAATGATATCCTTACTGGTAAAAATGGTGTAGGTGTTTATGCAGAAAGTGCTGAAATTAAAGTTGATTCTGCTAAGTTCGCTGTTGAAACTAAGGATAATGGAATTGGACTATGGGCAATGGACGATACTGTTATTGCACGTGGTGCAGATCATGACAAGATATTCAACTACAACTACTATGGAGCTAAGGATAAAAATGGATTTGCAATGGCATTTGGTGGAAGAAATACTAATGCTACAACAGCTGCAAACTACATGGATATCTTATTCTCAAATACAGCTGATGCAACAAATGTAAATCTTAAAAATGAAGATGCTACTGGTAGAACAGGAACAAATAAAGGTATTGTAGGACTTCTTGTAAATACTAACGATGCAGCTGATAAAGTAACAAACTATGGTAAGATTGAAGAAGATACATCTTCAAAAACTAACCTTAAAGCATATGGTGCTCTTGTAAATAAAGGAACATTTATCAATCATGGAGATATTACACTTAATGCTTCATTAATGAATGATAAGAACAGTACTATAACAACTGCTGACATGAAGAAAGTAAATGTTGGAATTCTTGCAAATGATCACTCTGAAAGAGCAAGAGATAATTCATATATTGAAAACTATGCTAACATTACAATTGGACAAGATGCAGATAGTAAACATAACGTAGGAAGCTGGGCTATCTATGGATATAACATAAAAACTGGTGCAAAACTTGATGGAACTGAAGTTGTATACAAAATTAATAGAAACAGCAACGGTATCTACTCTGGAGATGGAAACGTTGATATTCAAAAAGGAACAGTACTTAAAGTCGGAAATGACACAGTTTTAGGACATGTTAGACCTACACAAGTGGTTAATGGAATTACAATGCCATCTAGACAACCAGATACTACAGGAACAGGCTATGCTGACCCTGATGACTTATTATCAGGTTTAGATAATCCAAGAGAAAGAGATTCTGCAGTTGGGGTTTATATTAATAACAACAGAGGATTGTCGGATGAAGCAAGAACTATTAATGTAGCTGCTGATATGGATATTGATAGATTCTCACATGGAATTGTGCTTGCTGAAAAAGATGGTGGAGCAGTAACAACTGTAAATATGGGAACTTCAGCTGCAACTGCACCAAGAATTAAACTTGCATATTCAACAGCTAATAATCCAGGTGGACAAGTTCATTCAACTAAACCGTATGAACCAGAAATCTTCTCTGAAGAAGTTAATGAACAAGGAAATGCAGTTTACTACTACTCAGCTGATACTAACTCAAAAGCTAAATCATATGCAAATGTAACAATGGACGGAGATTACAATACAGCTTACTTCACAAAAGGTAGTGTTACTAACTATGGAAATATCGATCTAAGATCTCAATATGATCTTGAACTTCGTAATAATGATCCTGACCATATACCAGTTGGATATGGAAGTGTAGGTATTATCTCAGAAAATACTACTGATCCTTCAATCAATGAAGGAAAAATTATAACAGGATTATCTGATACTCAAAATATGATGTATTCAGTAGGAATGGGAGCAGGACGTAACTTCTACAGAATAGATCCTAGTACTAGAGAAAGAGTTTATGATAGAACTGAAGGACAAGGATACGTTGTTAATAACGGAGAAATTGTTGTACAAGAAGAAAACGGAATCGGTATGTTAGCAACTGGTAGAGGTTCGAGAGCTATCAATAACGGAACAATCAGATTAGTAGGTAAGAATGGTGTTGGTATGTACATCGATAGAGAAGCTATCGGGGAAAACCATGGAACAATTACAGGAGATGCTGAAAATCTTAAAGGGGTAGTTGCAATTAATGGTGGATACATTAAGAACTACGGAACTATTAAGGTAGAAGGTACAGGATCATACGGAATTGTAACAGACAGCTCTAAATTTACTTTAGATGCTAATGGAAATCCTATAGCTTATCATACTGATACAAGTTCAGCTGAATACAGAAATGGAACAACAGCTGGACAAGCTAATGGACATGGTGGAACAGATCTTTACGGTGGTACAGAAACTTCAATTGAAGAAGGAACAACTGGAAATCCTAAGACAACTGGAGTTGGAACAACTATTACAAGACCTAACATTGTACCATTAACTTCAGTAACAATTGATGGAGTTGAACAACCAATCTTTAACTTCAACAACGATGCTGATGTAGTTGGAAAACAAGCTGAAAATATTCTAGTAACAAGCAGTATTCAAACTGTTGCAACTGGTGCAACTGAATTACAAATTCCAATTTGGTTACGTGCTAAAGACGAATATGGAAATCCTGCTTGGCCAAGATATAACAGTCCACAAATGTCTGAAGTTACACGTATAGGAATGTATGTAGATACATCAGGAGTTAGATACACTAATCCTATTGATGGAATTGAAAAATTAACTAACTTAGGAAAAGTTAACTTATACTTCGGACCTGAAATTACAGAATACACAAATTCTAAAGCAATTAGAATAGCAAACAATAAAAAAGAAGTTGCACCTGGTCAATATGTAGTTGAAGAAAATAATATTCTTAAACCATTTAACGATGCTTTAAGAAGATTGCCAGGAGGAGCAACAATTAATCCATTATCTTCAAGCTTGACTTGGCAAGTTTCAGCAAACATTGATGATAATAACCAAATCACTGAACTTGTAATGAGTAAAGTACCTTACCACTCATTCGCATTTGATGGTGATAAACGATTAATTAACTTCACAAACAACTTGGATAACATTTATGAAATCGCAAGACCTGGAAGTGAAGAAAAGATGATCTTCAACAAACTTAATAGCATAGGAAATGGAGAAGGACATATATTAGCTCAAGCATTCGATCAAATGAGAGGACACATTTATGGTGGAATCCAACAAAGAACAAATGCTACATCTAACCTTCTTACAGATGAATTAGCTCAATTAAGAAGTGAAAATAATGCTTCTAAAGATTCTAACAAGATTAAAGCATTCGGAAGAAGAGAAGAATACAAGACTGATACAGCAGGATTACCTGACTGGCATAGTAATGCAGGAGGATTTGTATATCTTCACGAAGACGAAACTGTTAAACTTGGTGACCGTTCTGGATGGTATGCTGGTGTTGTAAATAACTACTTCACATTCAAAGACTTAGCAAGATCATATGAAAATCAAGCTATGTTGAAAACAGGAATATTCAAACAAACACCATTAGATGAAGATGGAACATTCACATTCACAATCGGTGGAGACGCATTCTTTGGTAAAACTAATACTAAACGTAGATTCTGGGTAGTTGACAAAGAGTTCAGAGCTAAATCTGATTACTACACTTATGGTGCAGATATTAATGCCAAACTTGAAAAAGAATTCAGACTTACAGAAGGATTCAGCATTGTTCCTAACGTAGGATTAGATCTTCAATACGGAAGATTCTCTACTGTAAATGAAGATGGAGATATGGCATTGAAGATTAAGAGCGATGACTACTATTCTGTTAAACCAAGAGCTGGTGTTGACTTCAGATATTCACAACCAGTATTCAAGAAATCTAACTTCGTAGCTAGCGTAGGATTAGCTTATGAAACTGAATTAGGAAGATTGAATGATGTTGATAATGAAGCTAAGATTAAAGGTGCTTGGACAGATTATTACTCAATCAAAGGTGATAAGGAAGACAGAAAAGGAAACTTCAAATCAGATCTTAAATTAGGATTAGATAATGGAAGATTAGGATTCACAGTAAACACAGGATACGATACAAAAGGACATAACTTCAGAGCAGGTTTAGGATTAAGAGCATTATTCTAATAACAGTTAGTTGAAGCAATTAATTTTAAAACTTAAAGAAGAAAAATGTTATAACGGGTTACACAAATAGCTTAAGAATGGAAGGCTGCCAGAAATGGCAGTCTTTCTTTTTGTATAAATTTTCATAAAAATTCTCTCTTTTTAAAAAATCAAATGGAAAAATTTAGAAAAAATTGTTATAATCTAATTAACTTAAAGAATAAAGGAGTATTTGGTGTGAATAAAAAAATTATTTTTTCATTTATATTTTTATTGGGAGTTTTTTCATGTACCCCGCTTTCAAAAGGGCTTTCAATGAAAAGTGAAGTTTATAATGCTGACAATGTAGAGTTTTACTATGATTTGACTTATAAGAAGGATGGGGAGACACAGTATGAGAGGCAGATTTGGGATCAGGCTTATGATATTTTAGATAAAGCACAAGATTTTTTTCTAATGGATATTTTTGTGTTTAATGATTATGTTGGAAAAGGTGTCAAAGAGAAGTTGCAGCCGTTACCAATTGCAGAAGAATTTGCTCAAAAAATATTGGAAAAAAGGGAAAAAGATCCGAATGTGGAAATTTATTTGATACTTGATGAAAGTAATACTTTTTATGGAGCATTTGATAATAAGACGCATAAAAAATTAGAACAGGCTGGTGTAAAAATTGGATACGTAGATTTGACAAAATTAAGGGATCCAATGCTTATTTATTCGACACCATGGCGTCTTTTCATACAACCTTTCGGAAATCCAAAAAATCGTGGAAAACTTAAAAACCCCATTTACGAAGGAACTGATAAAATAACAATCCGTAGTCTTTTAAGGGCATTAAATGCAAAAGCAAACCACAGAAAATTAATTATGAATGAAAATACCGCAATGCTGACCTCGGCAAATCCACATGCGGAAGGTTCAAAACATTCAAATGTAGCATTTAAATTCTCGTCACCAATAATAAAAGAAATTTATGAAGCCGAAAAACCTGTTGCCCAGATTACTAAAAAAGACGGAAGTTTAAAGAAAAAATTGCCAAATAAGGATTTCAGTAAAATTCCAGTTTCTAAAAATGAGAAGATAAAACTCCAATATTTCACTAATGATGTAACAGTAAAAGATATTTCACAAGAGTTAAAAAATGCACAATTTGGTGAAAAAGTAATAATTGCTCAATTTTTCTTATCTGACAGAGGAATAATCAACGATATTAGAAAAGCCGCAAGACGTGGAGTAAAATTTGAAATAATCCTAAATAATTCAACTGCAGGATTTCCTAACAAAGCTGCCGCTGGAGAACTTATGAAATATGCAAGAAAGCACAATTATGATATAAACGTCAAATTTTATAATAAAGGAGAAGAAATGTATCACGTGAAAATGCTTTCTATTTTGAAAAAAGACTATTTGATAACTTATGGAGGCTCAACAAATTTTACGAGAAGAAATATGCGAAACTTTAATCTGGAAAATGAACTGAAAATTATATCAGCTTATGACCAAAAAATTTCAAAAGATATTTTGGATTATTATGACAGATTATGGACAAATAGAGACGGAGAGTTCACACTTCCTTATGATGAGCATAAAAATGAAAAATTGATGAATGATTTATTGTTTAGATTTATGGAAATAAATGGTTTTGGAATATTTTAAAAAATAATTTGTTAAATTTGTAGAAAATGAGTGATTTTTATGGAAGGTAAACTTAAAGAAGAAAAGATTAAAATAGAAAAAATAAATGAAAATGATTATAATAAAATTTTTGTTATTTCTGATCTTCATGGACAATATGATTTATTTTTAAAATTATTGGAAAAAATCAATTTGAAAAGGGAAGATTTACTTGTAATTATGGGGGATATTTGTGATAGAGGTGAAAAATCATATGAGATTTATATGAAATGTATGAAAATGATAAAACTTGGGTATAATTTAAAGTTTATTTTGGGAAATCATGAGGATATGTTGTTGGAAGATTTAGAAAATGATTATCCATTAAGATATGAAACAGAATTTTCAATTTATAGAAATTCTAAATATTTCAATAAAAAAAGTATGGAAGAGTGGTACGAAGAAAATTTTTTTAAAGAAATAAAATGGCTTGTAAAATGGCTGAAAAATTGTCCATTAATAATTTCTGGGAATGAAAGTATATTTGTGCACGCGGGACTTGATTTACAGACGAAGCTAGAGAAGCAGGAGAGAGAAACTGTACTTTGGACAAGAGAGGAATTTTGGATAGATGAAGAAAGTGTGCTTGAAGAATATAGAAGTAAAAACATATATTTTGGGCATACTCCTAATATAAATGGAAGAATTTCTGAAAAAACTGATAAAATTTGGGATATTGACTGTGGAGCTTTCTTTACTCATTTTTTGGGCTGCGTGGAAGTGAAAAGTAAAGAGAAAATTTATGTTTTTGAGAATGAGTTTATCCAGTTTAGTGAAGTTTCGGGCAAGGTATTTTTGGAACTTTGGAATGAGGAAGTGGCGGAGTTTATAAATTCTGAAAAGTATAAGATTAAAAGTGGGAAAGGGGAAGTAATAATTTTAGAAAAATTAGATAAAAATGAAAAAAAATTTTTAACAAATTTTTGGAAAAAATATGAAAAATTATTCGGAAAGAATATTGCAAATTATATTAGGGCATGTCTGAAAACTCTTTAAATGATGAATTTTTAACAAATTTTTCTAAAATCAAAAATAATAAACACTGCTTTTATCGTGATTTGTATAATTTATAAAATCAAAAAAACATTAAATATAACATAGATTTTGAGTTTTCAGACACAGCCTAAAAAGAAAAAATTATAAGTTAAAAAATTTTTGGGGATTGACATTTTTATAAAATATGCTATAATAAAAGTGTAAAAGTCCCTAAGGGTAACTTTGTATAATATTTAAAAAAAATGTGCTATAAATTAGACTGGAAAAATCCAGTCTTTTTTGTTATAATATTTTAGGTGAGTTTTAGCACAACTTACAAAATATTATACAAAGGAGGTAGTGAGATGGTAGATTTCATTGCGATATTTATTCTTTTTGTAATTATTTATTACAGCTTGAATAGATAGAGCATGAATTTCATCTCTACTTCTCGCCCTTAGGGAGACATTTTAAAATTTAAGGAGGAAATATTAACAATAAATTTGTTAAAACAAAAAATGAACAAAATTAAAAACATTGCAATTATTGCACACGTAGATCATGGGAAAACAACTCTTGTCGATGCTTTATTAAAGCAGGCAGGAACATTTGGGGAACATGAAAAAGTAGATGAAAGAATAATGGATAGTAATGATTTAGAAAGAGAAAGAGGAATTACAATTTTTTCTAAAAATGCTTCATTTCATTATAATGGTTATAAAATAAATATTGTAGACACTCCGGGCCATGCGGATTTTGGTGGGGAAGTGCAGAGAATCTTGAAAATGGTGGATTCGGTTTTACTTCTGGTAGACGCATTTGAGGGTGTTATGCCGCAAACTAAATATGTATTGAAACAGGCACTGGAGCATGGGCTTCGTCCAATTGTGGTAGTTAATAAGATTGACAGGCCAAATTCAGATCCTGATGCAGTTGTGGATTCTGTTTTTGATTTATTTGTGGATTTAGGGGCAAATGATATTCAGCTTGATTTTCCAGTAGTTTATGCGTCTGCAAAAAATGGATTTGCTAAACTGGAACTGGAAGATGAAGATAAGGATATGAAACCGCTTTATGATAAAATTATGGAGCATGTAGAAGATCCTGAAGGAGATGTGAATGAGCCGCTTCAAATGCTTGTTACAAATACTGAATATGACGAATATGTAGGAAAATTAGGAACTGGAAGAATTTATAACGGGAAAATCGAAAAAAATCAGGAAATTACATTGATTAAGAGAAATGGTGACTTGGTAAATGGTAAAATTACTAGAATTTATGGATATGATGGACTGAAAAAAGTTGAAATGGAAGTAGCGTTTGCTGGAGACATTGTAACAGTTGCGGGAATTGAACAAATTGATATAGGAGAAACTGTGGCAAGTAAAGAAAATCCTAAGCCATTACCATTAATTGATATTGATGAGCCAACCCTTGCGATGACTTTTATGGTAAATGATTCGCCATTTGCAGGGCAAGATGGAAAATTTGTAACTTCGAGAAATATTTTGGAAAGATTGCAAAAGGAAGTAAATCATAACGTGAGCATGAGGCTTGAAATGACAGATTCGCCAGATGCATTTATTGTAAAGGGAAGAGGAGAGCTTCAATTATCTATTTTGCTTGAAAATATGAGAAGAGAAGGCTACGAAGTAGCAGTTTCAAAACCTGAAGTTATTTTTAAAGAAGAAAATGGACAGAAACTAGAGCCAATCGAACTTGCAATTATCGATGTTGCTGATGAGTTTGTAGGAGTTGTAATTGAAAAATTAGGGCTTAGAAAAGGTGAGATGGTAAACATGAATCAAGGAAGCGACGGCTATACAAGACTTGAATTTAAAGTGCCATCACGTGGATTAATCGGATTTAGAAATGAATTCTTGACGGAAACAAGAGGAACAGGAATTATAAACCACTCATTCTTTGAATACGGACCTTTCAAGGGAGAAGTTACAGGACGAAGAAGAGGAGTTTTAATCGCAATGGAGCCTGGAACAAGTCTAGGTTACTCATTAAATAACTTACAGCCACGTGGAATCCTATTTATAGGACCAGGAGTAGAAGTTTACGAGGGAATGATAGTTGGAGAGCATTCAAGAGAAAACGACTTAGTTGTAAATGTATGTAAAGGTAAAAAACTTACAAATATGAGGGCCGCTGGAAGTGATGATGCTGTAAAATTAGCACCTCCAAAGGAATTTACACTGGAATTGGCACTTGAATATATTGAAAATGATGAATTAGTGGAAATTACGCCTAACTTTATCAGACTTAGAAAAAAATATTTGAATGCTAATGATAGAAAGAAATTTGAAAATTCTAAAAATTAAATATTAATATAAATAAATTAATAGTGATGTGATTTTTATGGATAATATAAAACTGGAAGAAAAGTTAAAAGCTGAGTTATCAGAAGAAAAAATAAAATTTATTGAAAAATATAGCTTGGAAATAAATTCTAAAAGGCAATGGATAACTAGAAGAAATAATACACCTGAACGATTGTATTTTTCACATAAATTTATTTTAAGAAATAATATCTTAGAAATAGTTTTTAGAAAATATCAGCTTTGTTTTGCAAAATTAAAATATTTTAGAGCGAATATTGAAAAATATGATTTTTATAAATATACTCCCAAAGAAGGTTTTATAAAGACACAATTGTGGGATGTAGAATTTTTTTATCATAAAAAATCAGAAAAAATAATAGATTTAAGATATTTGCAGCAAATAAGAAAAGTGGAAGATTTTTTGGAACTTATCGAATGGCTTGATAGTTTTGAAAAAGAATAAAAATAAATTATTTAAAACTTTATTTTAAATTATAAAAAAATTGCTATAAAAATAAAATTCAAGTTATCTTTTATATTTGAAATCTTAAATTTTATAGCAAATCTTTTCTTAATTTTTCTTCCCACTTTTTTTTACATAAATATTACATTTGTATACCTAATGTTACTACTTTTTGAAATTTAGCATTCTTTTCAGAGTTTAATTCCCAAGTATTACCTTTTTTCGTATAGATTACATCAAATGTTTCCTCATTGTATTTCAAATCAGGGCTGTTCAATTTTTGTGAAATTACTTCTGATAACATTTTTTTACTTTCTTCTTCTAATTCTTTTCCAGATTTTCCCATCAAGTTTTTGGCATTTTGCATAGATTTTTTTTGCACTTTCTGCATTACTCCTGTTAAGACAGGAGATTTCATTGTAACATTTAAAATGGATTCATTGTCATTTACAGTAACTTTATTTATTTTATATGTTATTTTTTTGTATGCGTCAGAAAAAATTTTCAGTGCTTCTGCTGTTTCACTGTCGTTTCCTGCCAATATTGAAGTATCTCCTCTCTGTAATACATTCATTGAATTTTCAAAATCTTTTTGAGTAATGTGTTTTCCACCACAGCTTACAATTGTCAAAAAAATTAAAATTAATACTGATAATATTTTTTTCATAAAAACCATCTCCTTCAAATTTTTTTTAATGTTTTAGTAATACCCTCCAATTATATGATACCTTGAAAAATATAAAAAACTTATCATAAATTGTAAAAACTTAATTTTTATAAAAAATTTTTTATTATTAACTTAAAAATAAAAAAACATGCTAATTTTATGTGGTATAATAATAGGAGAATAAAATATGTTAATTAAAATTTTAAGCGTATATTATTGTTAAAATAAAAAATTTAAAAGAAATGAGCTGATAAAATGAAAATAGAAGAGATTGCCGAGTATATGAGGAAGAATATTGAAAAAAATTGTACTGTTGAAGGTATAGCAAAAGAATTTGGGTACAGTAAATTTGAATTTAGTAAAAAATTTAAGAGAAAAACAGGATTTTCGGCAAGTCGTTTTCTTTCATTTCTAAAAATTGAAAAAGCTTTGGATATAATAATTAACGAGAATGAGGATATTATCACTTCTCAAATAAGGACAGGTTACAATAGTTCAGGTACTTTTTCAAATATTTTTAAAAAATATACTGGAATTTCACCATCAAATTATAAAAAAACTATAAAAGAATTTTATAAAATTATAAGAGAATATGTAAATTCAAGTGGAATAGAAGAAATTTCTTATGGTCGAGGTTTAAAAATAAATGGAAATAATACTAGAAATTTTTTGTGCGTAAATTTAGTTTATCCAGAAAATTATGAAAGTGAAATTACATTTTTAGGACTTTTTAAAAATTGTATTCCTGATGATTTGCCTGATTTTGGAAAAGTTTTAATTTCGGATAAAACAAAAAGTAGGTGTATTTTTGAAAATATTCCTGAGAGAAAATATTGGCTTATGGGCTGTTCGATAAAAAAAGGAAGTGATCTGAAAGAATTTTTTTATCTCAAAGATTCTATACGGGCAAAAGAAAATAAAGCCATTGTTTTACCAACGGATAATGAATACACATTAAAGTTTAGAAAACCAGTGTCTTCTGATTTTCCAGTTCTAATAAATATTCCAAAACTTGTAAAAGAAGTAACTGAAATTAATACAGATTCAATTTTATCAGTTTCGGATAATGAATAATTTTTAGTAGTTCTATTTTTTATGGATTCGAGTACATTTAGAATTTAATAAATTAAATATTCTGAAACAAAAGATCTCGTCACTTGTAAAAATAAAAAACTGAAGCCTCATAAATTTTTGAAGCTACAGTTTTTTTCTTTAAATTTATAAAATTTATTAATTATTTTTTAGTTTCTACCATTTTAGCCTGTTTTAAGATGCTATCTGGTATTTTTATTCCCAATAATTCCATATTTTGCTTGTTAATTTCAATTTGCAGGTTTTTAACTGTTTCTATTGGAATTTCACTTGGTTTTTTACCTTTTAGTAAAATTTCTGCTGCGATTTCTCCAGAACGATAACCGATATTGTAATCTGTAGTTCCTTGTGAAATTAGCCCTCCTGCATTTGAGTAAACGTCATTTGTGGCTAAAACAGGGATTTTTGATTTATTAAATACATCTAGCAATGCTGCGAAGTATGATGCCACTGTATTGTCTTGAATAGCGTAATAAATATCAATATCTTTTGCTATCAAGTTTGCTGCTGCAACCATTTCCGTTCCGTTTGTAACAGCTTTTTCAACTACTGTAAATCCATATTGTCCTGCGAGTTTTTTCAAATTATTTACTTCAGAAACTGAATTTTGTTCAGATGAATTATAAATTATTCCTATTTTTTTAGCTTCTGGTAATAATTCTCTCATTAATTTCAAGTTTTCATTTACTGGTGCCGCTCCGCTTGTCCCTGTAACATTGGGAATTCCCTCAAGTCCTGCACTTTTTGGATCCGTAACTGATGCAAATACAACAGGTGTATTCCCCGTAACCTGATTTTTAGCCGCCTGTGCTGTCGGTGTCGTAACCGCAAATACCAAATCTTTCTTATCTGCTTCAAACTGCTGCATAATCAATGTTTGATTACTCATGTCATTATTTGCAATTTTATCATCATAATCAGCCTTTATCCCAGCCTTTGCCAAAGCATCCTTAAAACCTTGTTTTGCTGCATTTAATGCTGGATGATCCACAATTTGTGACAATCCAATTTTATAAATCTTTTCACTAACTTGAGAATCTTTTTTTCCGTCTTGAGAATTATTACTTTTTTTATTTCCACAAGACAAAAGCATTCCTCCTAACATACCAAATAACAGTACACCTCTCATAATTTTTTTCATCTGTTTTCCTCCTAAAATAAATAATTTTGAATTTTTATAGTAAAATTTTTAAAGACAAATTTCAAGCTATGTCACTAATATAAAATTGATAAAGATTAAACGCATATAGAGTTTAGTTCCAACTTTGAGTTTGATTTTAAACTGATTTTACTATGTCAGTATTTTACCATATTTTTGTAAAATTTTCAGTAATATTTTGAAATAAAATTAAAAAATTGAGTTATAGTTATTATAAAATTTTTTTTATTAAATTATTAAATGATTTATAAAATTGAAAAATTTGCATTAAAAAAAAGTTTAGTAAAAATTTTTATAATTTTACTAAAAAAACTAAAAAATTATATCATAAAACAAATCAAACATTAAGAAAAGTATAGTATAAGAAAGTAAATTTTAAGTTTTCAAAGAGAGGAAAAAAATGTCTACAATTAGAGATGTTGCAAAGCATGCGGGAGTTTCTATTGCTACTGTTTCCAGAATTTTAAATAATGATGAATATTTTGGTGTAACGCGGGAAACAAAACAGAAAGTATTGGAAGCGGTTAAGAAGTTAAACTACAAGAAAAAAAATACAAAAAGAAAAAATGCACAGTCAAATGTTTCAATTATAAAGTCATTTGATGAAAAGATAGAAAGCGAAGATCCATATTTTGTGTCATTACGGCTGGATTTGGAATATGCATTGAAAAAAAAGGGGATAAAAAGCAAGGTTTTTGAGTTGCAGATGTTTGAAAAAGATGAGGAAATTTTAATGAATTTTATTGTTTGCAATGCAATTATTGTGATTGGAGAAACAAAAAGAAGCCAGTTGGATTTTTTAAAGTCATTGAATGATAATATTATTTGTGTGGATGCTTATAATTTTGATAATTCCATTGATTATATAAAATTTGATATGAAACATTCAGTAAAAATTGTAATCGATTATTTACTGAAATTAGGACATAAAAAAATTGGATTGTTAGTGGGAAGAAATCAGATTGTTAGAAATCTTGTAGATTTTCGGGAGAAGTATTTTATTGAAATTATGAAGGAACTTGAATTGTATGATGAAAGATTTGTAAAAGTAGATGAATTTTCGCCTGAATCAGGATATGAAATGATGAAGGAAATACTAAAACTGGAAGATAGGCCAACTGCGATATTTTGTGCAAATGATTCGATTGCAATGGGTGCTTATAAAGCAATAAGAGAGCATAATTTAAAAATATTTGACGATATTTCAATTATCGGATTTAATGATTTAAAAATTTCTCAATATATGATACCTCCTTTAACAACACTTAGAATAGATACTAAAATTATTGCACAAGAAACAATAAATGTACTTATGGAACTGTTAGAACATAACAGAAGTTACAGGAAAAAAGTTTATTTGCCTGTGGAATTAATCGAAAGAGAAAGCTGTGGAAGCATTTGATGGGGACAAAAAGCGTCCTCATTTTTTAATTCATAAATTAATTTAAATAATTTTGGAGTTTGAAAAAAATAGTTATATCTTTATATTTTATTTAAAAAATACAATAAAAAATATTAAATTTTAAGTCAAAAAAAATATCTTTATTTACTTAAAATAATTTTTTTAATAAATATAAAATCAAGACAAAAAAAGTTTGTTTACTAAACAGTGGTTATTTTTAGCCAGTTTGATGTATTGTAATTTCAGTATTTTGAGGGTATATTTCAATTGTGAGATAAATAATATATTATTTGAAAATTTGTAACTACGTAGTAAAACGAATTAAAAAATGGAGGAAAAATAATGAAAATTATATTAGGTTCTGATGTGGATGGTAATGAATTAAAAGATTATATTAAAAATTATTTGCTGGAAAATGGATATGATGTAATTGATAAATCAGAAAATAAGGATTTTGTTGAAACAACGTATTCTGTCGCTCAAACTGTGTTAGCTGATGATGACAGTCTGGGGATAGTGTTTGATGCGTATGGTGCGGGAAGTTTTATGGTCGCTACGAAAATAAAAGGAATGATTGCGGCGGAAGTTTCGGATGAAAGATCAGCATATATGACTAGAAGACATAATAATTCTAGAATTATTACAATAGGTTCTGAAATTGTTGGAAAAGGACTTGCTAAAAATATCGTAAAAGATTTTTTAAGCGCTCCTTATGACGGTGGAAGACATCAAATTAGAGTGGATATGTTAAATAAGATGTGTTAGTTTATTTAGTTTAAAAATAATAAAAAAATGATGAAGGATGGGAAAAAATATGAAAATTGCAATTGGATGTGATCACATAGTAACCGATGTGAAAATGGCATTATCGGATTTTTTGAAATCAAAAGGTTATGAAGTTTTAGATTGTGGAACTTATGATTTTACAAGAACACATTATCCAATTTATGGTAGAAGAGTTGGAGAAGCTGTAGTAACTGGAAAAGCTGACTTGGGTGTTTGTATTTGTGGAACAGGAGTTGGAATTAATAATAGTGTAAATAAAGTTCCAGGAATCCGTTCAGCTCTAGTAAGAGATATGACTTCAGCACTTTATGCAAAAGAACATTTGAATGCAAATGTAATTGGATTTGGTGGTGCAATAACTGGAAAATTATTACTATTTGATATTGTGGAAGCCTTTATAAAAGCAAAATACAAAAAAACTGAAGAAAGTGAAAAATTAATTGAAAAAATTAAAGCGGTGGAAACTGTGAATCCTGAACAAAAAAATGAAGATTTCTTTGATGAATTTTTGGAAAAATGGGACAGAGGGGAATATAAAGACTAGAAAAATTTAAAATTTATTTTCAAAATTTTTTGATTGTATAATGAAGTTTAAAATCGGACTTAAAAAAAACCTGTTAATTTATAATATTTTCTCTTCTTAAGTTCGATTTTAAGAAAGGAGCTAGTTAAATGATTTTGACGGTAACGATGAATCCGTCTGTGGATATTTCATATCCCTTGGAGAAATTTAATTTAGATACTGTAAATAGAGTAGTTAAAGTTAGCAAAACACCTGGTGGAAAAGGGTTAAATGTTACAAGAGTGCTAAAACAGTTAAATGATGAAGTTGTTGCAACTGGACTTATAGGTGGTGCTTTAGGAACAGATATTCAAAAGAAATTATTAGAAAAAGGGATTAAAAATAATTTTTTTGAAATTTCAGGGGAAACTAGAAATTGTATTGCAATTCTGCACGAGGGAAATCAAACTGAAATTTTAGAAAAAGGACCGACTATAACAAAATCTGAAAGTGATAATTTTTTGGAGCATTTTGAGAAATTAGTGAAGAGTAAAGAAATTAAAATTATCGCTATTTCAGGAAGTTTACCAGATGGATTGGAAATCAACTATTATTCAAAAATGATTGAAATTTGTGAAAAGTATAAAAAATCAGTTGTATTGGACTGTTCTGGAAAAGCACTGTTAGAAGTTTTAAAAAATGAATATAAACCAAAAGTAATAAAACCTAATACAGAAGAGTTATCACAATTAATTGGAAAAGACGTATCTAAAAATCCAGATGAATTAAAAAAAGTTTTAAAAGATAAATTATTTGAAAAAATTGAGTGGATAATCGTTTCGCTCGGAGCAGATGGAGCTTTTGCGAAACACAATGATAAATTTTATAAAGTAAATGTGCCTAACATAAAAGTTGTAAATCCTGTAGGTTCTGGAGATTCAACTGTTGCAGGAATAACATCTGCAATTCATGAAAATGCGAGTGACCAAGATTTATTGAGAAAAGCAAATGTCCTTGGAATGTTGAATGCAATGGAAAAATTGACAGGATTTGTAAATTTGGAAAATTATGACAAATTATTTAATGAAGTAGAAATTTTAGAAATATAATTTCAAAAATAAAAAGCAATTAACAAAAATATTTATAGAGCAAGGAAGAAAAATCTCTTTGTGAAAAAGTATAAAAAAACGGAGGAAAAAATAATGAAATTATCAGCACAAAAAAGAAAATATTTAGAAAATTTAAGTGATAAAAATGGCTTTATATCGGCACTAGCAATTGATCAAAGAGGTGCCTTGAAAAAAATGATAAATAAAAATCAGGAAAAAGAAGCAACTGCTGAACAGATAAAAGAATTTAAAGTATTAGTTTCAAAACATTTAACAAAATATTCTTCTTCAATCTTGTTAGATCCTGAATATGGATTGGATGCAGCAAAAGCTAGAGATAAAAATGCGGGATTATTGCTAGCTTATGAAAAAACAGGATATGATGCGAATGCAGTTGGAAGATTGCCAGACTGCCTTGTTGAATGGTCAGCTAAAAGGCTAAAAGAAGAAGGGGCAGATGCAGTAAAATTTTTATTGTATTATGATGTAGATGAAAGTGAAGAAATTAATATTCAGAAAAAAGCATATATGGAAAGAGTAGGAGCTGAATGTGTTGCAGAAGACATACCTTTCTTTTTGGAAATTTTAAGTTACGACTGTAAAATTGACGACAACAGCACAGCAGAATTTGCAAAACTAAAACCAAGAAAAGTTATTGAAGCAATGAAGGTGTTTTCAGATCCGAGATACAATGTTGATGTTTTAAAAGTGGAAGTTCCTGTAAATATGAAATTTGTAGAAGGGTTTAGCGATGGAGAAACTGTTTATACAAAAGAAGAGGCTGCAAATTACTTTAAACTTCAGGAAGAAGCAACATCATTGCCATATATTTACCTAAGCGCTGGAGTAAGTGCAAAACTTTTTCAGGATACATTAAAATTTGCTCATGATTCAGGTGCTAAATTTAATGGAGTATTGTGTGGAAGAGCGACTTGGGCTAATGGAGTGGAAGTGTTTGCCAAGGAAGGTGAAAAGGCGACTGTGGAATGGTTGAATACAATTGGAAGAAAGAATATTGAAGAACTGAATGAAGTGGTTGAAAAAACAGCAACATCTTGGAAGGAAAAATAGATTAAAAAATAGTAAATTTAAAAAACAAAATCAGGAATTGAAAAAATATAGTTAGAAAAATAAAAATATTATGTAAAAAGGGAGAGAATTATGACTAAAGAAGATGTTACAATGATTGGATTTGAAATAGTAGCTTATGCAGGAGATGCAAGATCTAAATTAATGATTGCATTAAATAAAGCTCAAAATGGAGAGTTTGAGGAAGCAGAAAAGTTAGTAAAAGAAGCTGAGGAATGTCTGGTTGGTGCTCATAATTCACAAACAGATATTTTAGCTAAAGAAGCGGCTGGAGAAGATTTAGAAATGAGTTTTATTATGATTCATGGACAAGATCATTTGATGACAACAATATTATTGAAAGAATTAATGAAACATTTAATAGAATTATATAAAAGAGGAGCAAAGTAAATGAAAAAACTGATTGAATTTATAGAAAAAGGAAAGCCTTTTTTTGAAAAATTATCTCGGAATATATATTTAAGAGCAATTCGTGATGGTTTTATAGCTGGTATGCCAGTTATACTATTTTCTAGTATTTTTATCTTAATTGCTTATGTTCCAAATGCTTTTGGATTTTTTTGGCCAAAAAATATAGAAGCTTTATTAATGAAACCATACAGTTACTCTATGGGAATCTTAGCATTTTTAGTAGCAGGAACAACAGCTAAATCATTAACAGATTCTGTAAATCGTTCTATGCCAGCAACTAATCAGATTAATTATCTTTCTACACTGTTAGCCTCAATGGTTGGATTGCTGTTATTAGCGGCAGATCCAACTAAAGATGGAATTTCAACTGGATTCTTAGGTACAAAAGGACTTTTAACTGCATTTTTAGCAGCATTTATAACTGTAACAATTTATAAATTCTGTGTAAAGAATGAAGTAACTATAAAAATGCCATCAGAGGTTCCGCCTAATATTTCACAAGTTTTTAAAGATGTAATACCGTTTACTTTATCAATAGTGTTGCTTTATGTTCTTGAGATTCTTGTGCGTCACTTTATTGGAACAGGAGTTGCAGAAGCAGTAGGTAAACTTTTTGGACCGTTATTTTCAGCGGCAGATGGATATGTAGGAATTACTATTATATTTGGAGCTTATGCTTTCTTCTGGTTTGTCGGAATTCATGGGCCTTCAATTGTAGAACCTGCTATTGCAGTTGTTACTTATGCTAATATAGATGCAAATTTAAACCTTATGAGAGCTGGACAGCATGCAGATAAAATTTTGACTTCAGGAACACAAATGTTCATAGTTACAATGGGAGGAACTGGAGCTACTTTAATTGTGCCATTTATGTTTATGTGGCTTTGTAAATCTAAGAGAAATAAAGCTATTGGACGTGCTTCAGCTGTACCGACATTCTTTGGGGTAAATGAACCAATTCTATTTGGTGCTCCAATTGTATTAAACCCGGTATTCTTTATACCATTTATCTTTGCACCAGTAGTGAATGTGTGGATTTTTAAAATATTTATAGATGTACTTGGAATGAACAGTTTTACTGCTAATCTTCCATGGACAACTCCAGGACCATTGGGAATAATACTGGGAACCAATCTTCAGGTATTATCGTTTATTTTAGCGGCACTTTTAATTGTTGTGGACTTTATTATTTATTATCCATTTATAAAAGTATACGATAAACAAATTCTCGAAGAAGAACGTCTAGGAACTACAAATAACGAATTAAAAGAAAAAGTCGCCGCAAATTTCAACACTAAAAAAGCAGATAACATTCTTGAAAAAGCTGGTGTTGAAAAAACTGGTGCCGTTAAAAATAATATAACAAAAGAAACAAATGTGCTTGTATTATGTGCTGGTGGAGGAACAAGTGGACTTTTAGCAAATGCTTTAAATAAGGCAGCAAAGGAATTTGATGTTCCTGTTAAAGCCGCAGCAGGTGGATATGGTGCACATCGTGAAATACTTCCTGAATTTGATTTAGTTATTCTTGCGCCACAAGTTGCATCAAATTTTGAAGATATGAAAGCAGAAACTGATAAGTTAGGAATTAAATTAGCAAAAACCGAAGGGGCTCAATATATTAGTTTGACCCGTGACGGTAAAGGTGCATTAGACTTTGTGCAAGCACAATTTCAAGATTAATTAATATATTTAATACTAAGTAATAGTTTTATATAATTATGGAGGTTTAATTATGTCAAAAAAATTACCAGAAGATTTTATCTTTGGAGGAGCAACAGCGGCATATCAGGCTGAAGGCGCAATCAAAATTGATGGGAAGGGACCAGTTGCATGGGATAAATTTTTAGAAGAAAATTATTGGTATACGGCAGAACCTGCGAGTGATTTTTATCATCAATATCCAGTCGATTTGAAACTTTGCGAAGAATTCGGTATAAATGGAATAAGAATTTCAATAGCATGGTCAAGAATTTTTCCAAATGGCTATGGAGAAGTAAATCCAAAAGGAGTAGAATTTTATCATAAATTATTTGCAGAATGTAAAAAAAGAAAAGTAGAACCTTTTGTAACTCTTCACCATTTTGATACACCAGAAGTTTTGCACTCCAACGGAGATTTTTTAAATCGTGAAAATATAGAGCACTTTGTAAATTATGCGAAATTCTGTTTTGAAGAATTTAGTGAAGTAAACTATTGGACAACATTTAATGAAATAGGACCAATTGGAGATGGTCAATATCTTGTTGGGAAATTTCCTCCAGGAATAAAATATGATTTTGAAAAATTGTTTCAGTCACATCATAATATGGTTTTAGCACACGCAAAAGCAGTTAATTTATTTAAGAAAAATGGCTATCACGGAGAAATAGGAATGGTTTGTGCTTTGCCAACAAAATATCCCTATGATCCAAATAATCCAAAAGATGTTAGAGCCGCTGAACTGGACGATATTATCCATAATAAATTTATTTTAGATGCAACTTTTAAAGGTGAATATTCAAAGAATACAATGGAAGGTGTAAATCATATTTTGCAAGTTAATGGCGGAAAATTAGATTTAAGAGAAGAAGACTTTGAAGAATTGAAAGCTGCAAAAGATTTGAATGATTTTCTTGGAATAAACTATTATATGAGTGACTGGATGGCTGAATATGATGGCGAAACTGAAATTATTCACAATGCAACAGGAAATAAAGGAAGTTCCAAATATCAGATAAAAGGGGTAGGGCAAAGAAAAGCCAATGAAAGTATTCCAAGAACTGACTGGGACTGGATAATTTATCCGCAAGGTCTTTATGATCAAATCTCAAGAGTTAAAAAAGATTATCCAAATTACAAAAAAATCTATATTACTGAAAATGGTTTAGGCTATAAAGATGTTTTTGAAGATAATACAGTATATGATGATGCAAGAATAGATTACATAAGACAACATTTGGAAGTAATTTCAGATGCAATAAAAGATGGAGCGAATGTAAAAGGATATTTCTTATGGTCATTAATGGATGTATTTTCTTGGTCTAATGGTTATGAAAAAAGATATGGATTATTTTATGTTGACTTTGAAACACAAAAACGTTATCCGAAGAAAAGTGCTTACTGGTATAAAAAAGTATCAGAAACAAAAGAAGTCTAAAAAATTTATATATTTGAATTTTTGTGAGAGTGTAAAAGCTCTCACATTTTAATTTATTTTTGGGTGGTGAAACCCGTAAAATTATTATAACAAAAAAATACTTGACAAAAAACGATTACTATTGTAAACTATATAATATAAAAAAAGATTACAAACGTAAACATTTAAAGGAGGTAAGAATGTGAAAGAAAACTGCAAAATTGATAAAAAACAGCATATAACCGATGCAGAATGGGAAGTAATGCGAGTTGTGTGGGCAAATAGCGAAGTTACGAGCAAGTTTGTGACAGAGGTGCTTTGTGAGAAAATGAACTGGAAACAGGCTACAATAAAGACGCTGTTGAATCGGCTGCTGGAAAAGAATATTTTGAAAAAGAGGGAAATTGGGAACAAGTATATTTATTCGACGGATTTTACGGAAAAAGAAGTTGCTAACAATTATATATTGGGAACTTTTGATAAAATTTGTAAAACGAAAGTTGGAGAAATGATTGGGAAAGTTATTGAGAACAGTGAACTGAGTTTTGACGACTTGGATTTGATTTTAAAGGCTGTAGAGGAAAAGAGGAAAACGGCTGTGGAAGAAGTTTTGTGTGATTGTGTTGAAGGGCAGTGTAATTGTGAACATAATGGGCATAAGCATATTTAAAGATATATTGTACTAAATGAAGGAGGAAAAGATTATGACAGAGAAAAATTATACAGTAACTGGAATGAGCTGTGCAGCTTGTGCTAATGCTGTGGAAAAGGCACTTAATAAAAATAATGATATTAACGCTTCGGTTAATATTGCAACTGAAAAATTGAATATTGAATATGATGAGAAAAAATATGATTTTGATAAAATTAGGGAAATAGTGAAGTCGGCTGGGTATGGGCTGGTTGAGGATATGACGGAAGATAAAAAGTTGGAACTTTATCAAGAAAAAATAACAAGTTTGAAAAATCGATTAATTTTGGCAATTATTTTTGTTGTTCCGCTTTTGTATATTTCGATGGGGCATATGCTTGGGGCAACACTTCCTGAATTTTTGAATCCCAAGGTAAATCCGCTTAACTTTGCGTTGGCACAGTTTGTGTTGACTTTGCCTATTATTTATGCTGGGAGAGATTTTTTTTCGCATGGATTTAAAAATTTAGTAAGAAAATCTCCAACAATGGATTCGTTAATTGCGATTGGAGCGACAGCGGCAGTACTCTATGGAATTTACGCCACTTTTAGAATTGTAACTGTAGATCCTGAAGCACATATGGATTTATATTATGAATCGGCTGGTACAATCATTACGTTAATCTTGTTTGGAAAACTGCTGGAGGCGAAAACAAAAGGGCAAACTTCATCGGCGATAAAAAAACTTATCGGACTTCAGCCTAAAAAAGCTAAAATCATTGAAAATGGAGCGGAAAAGGAAGTTCTGATTGAAAAATTGAAAGTTGGAGATATTGTAATTGTGAAGCCGGGAGAAAAAATTGCGGTGGATGGAAGGATTGTGGAAGGGGCGACTTCTGTTGATGAGTCAATGTTGACAGGAGAAAGTTTGCCGGTAAGCAAAAAAATTGGGGACAAGGTTGTTGGAGGAAGTATTAATAAAAATGGAAGTATCAGATTTGAGGCGACTGAAATTGGTAAAAATACAGTTTTGTCGCAAATTATAAAACTGGTTGAGGAGGCACAGGGATCAAAGGCTCCGATTTCTCGAATGGCAGATATTGTGGCGGCATATTTTGTACCAATTGTTATTGGGATTGCGATAATTACAGGAATTGCTTGGTTTCTGAGTGGAAGTGGATTGGTTACTGCGTTGTCGTTTTTCATTGCTGTACTTGTAATTGCGTGTCCGTGTGCATTGGGACTTGCAACACCTACATCGATAATGGTTGGAACTGGAAAAGGGGCTGAGAACGGTATTCTTATAAAAAGCGGGGAAGCTCTTGAAACAGCACATAAAATTAAAACTATTGTCTTTGACAAGACTGGTACGATTACGAAAGGAAAGCCTGTACTGACTGATTTGATTGCTTATGGAAATTATAACGAGAATGAATTGTTAAAAATTACTGCAAGTGTAGAAAATGATTCAGAGCATCCATTGGCAGAAGCAATCGTAAATGAAGCAAAAGAGAAAAATATTGAAATTAAGCCGTATGAAAAATTTAGGGCAATGCCAGGTTATGGTATTCGTGCTACATTTGAAGGCAAAGAAGTGCAAATTGGAAATAGAAAACTTATGGAAAATCGAAAAATTAATGTGGAAATTTCTCAAAAAGATTATGATATTCTGTCGAATGAAGGAAAAACACCAATGTATATTTCAATTGATAACGAATTGGCGGGACTTGTTGCAGTTGCAGATGTTATCAAGGAAACAAGTAAGGAAGCTATAGAAAAACTGAAAAAAATGGGAATTAAGACAATAATGCTAACTGGAGATAACGAAAAAACTGCGAAATTTATCGCAAAACAAGTGGGAATAGATGATGTGATTTCAGAAGTACTGCCTTATCAGAAATCTCAAAAAGTAAAGGAACTTCAAGAAAAAGATGAATTTGTTGCAATGGTTGGAGACGGAATTAACGATTCACCAGCACTGGCTCAGGCAAACGTTGGAATTGCGATAGGAAATGGAACGGATGTTGCGATAGAATCGGCTGATATTGTCTTAATTAGAAACGATTTGAGAGATGTTGCAGGTGCAATAGCATTAAGTAAAGTGACAATCACAAATATAAAGGAAAATCTGTTTTGGGCATTCTTTTATAATGTACTGGGAATTCCATTTGCCGCTGGAATATTTTATGCATTTTTCAATGGACCAAAATTGGATCCGATGATAGCGGCTTTTGCAATGTCATTTAGTTCAGTGTCTGTTTTGGGAAATGCTTTGAGATTGAAATTTTTTAAAGTGAAGTAATATTTCGAAAAATAGGTTGAATTTATCCTATATTTATGATATTATACTTTACAAGAGGTGAGTAATATGAAAGTAGAATTAGACAACTTAGTTTCGATGAAGGAAGCTAATCAAAATTTTTCTAAAGTAGCAAGAATGGTCGATAAAGATGGAGCTGTTGTTATTTTAAAGAATAATATTCCAAAATATATTTTAGTCGATTACAATTTAACAAAAGAAGTTGAGAAAAAGCCAGTAAAATTTGCGGAAGATAATGAACTGGAAATGGTTTCTTCTAAGATTTTAAAAAAATATAAAAAAACATTTGAGGAATTGGCGAAATGATTCTTTTGTCCAAGAAACAAATAATAAAACTTCATTCTGAATTAGTAAAAGAGTTTGGAGGAATTGACGGTATTAGGGATAAAGGTTTAATTGAGAGTTCGATAAGTAATGTTTATCAATCTTACTTTGGAGTTGAGAAATATCCAACAATAGAAGAAAAAGCTGCAAGATTATGTTATAGTTTTATCAAAAATCATGCTTTTTTAGATGGAAATAAGAGAATCGGAATTTATGTTATGATGGTTCTCCTTGAATTAAATGGAATTAGTTTAAGTTGTTCTGATGATGAACTTACAGAATTGGGATTAAAAATAGCAGATTCTAGTATAGGATATTCTGAAATTCTTGAATTTATCTATAGATTTCAATGATGATGATAAATAATATTAAGTATTTTTAAATAAGGCTGTTCTGAAATGAGCAGTCTTTTTATTAAATTGAAAATTTACTATTGACAATTTTGAAAATTTATATTAAAATAAATTGTAATGATTACAAAATTAAATATATTATTATAAAATTAAATAAAATTTGGAGGTAGGAAAATGGATTTTAGCTTGAATCTTGGTGCTTTGGATGAAGGGAAACTGGTAAAAATTGATGAAAATAAACTTTATGATGTGACTGTGATTGGTTCTGGACCTGCGGCTGTTTCTGCGGCAATTTATGCAGCTAGAAAGGGTCTTAATGTGGCAATGGTTGGAGTGAAAATTGGAGGACAAGTTCTTGATACAAATGAAATTGAGAATATTATTGGAACTGTTTCGACAACTGGAGCTAAATTTGCAGAAACATTGGAAAAACATTTAAAAGAACATGAAATTGCATTTAAAGAAGGGCATCTAGTAAAAGAGATTAAGGAAGATGGAAAAGATAAACTTTTGATGACTGATGATGGAAAAAGTTATAAAACAAAAACAGTTATTGTAGCAACTGGAGCAAAACCTAGAAGTTTGAACATTCCAGGAGAAGCTGAATATGTTGAAAGGGAGTTCATTACTGCTCGACTTCGCGACGGACCTTTTTATAAAGGATTGAATGTAGCTGTAATTGGTGGAGGAAATTCAGGTGTGGAAGCGGCACTTGACTTGTCTGGAATCGCAAAATCAGTTACATTAATTGAATTTATGCCTGAATTAAAGGCGGATAAAGTTTTACAGGAAAAATTGGCTGAACAATCAAATATAAAAACTATTTTAAATTCCGCAACAGTTAAAGTAAATGGAAATGAATTTGTGGAAAGTATTGTTTATAAAAGTAGAGAAACTGATGAAGAGAAAACATTGAATGTGGAAGGGATGTTTGTAGAGATTGGACTGTCGCCAAGAAGCGAAGTTGTAAAAGACTTGGTTGAAACAAATAAAATTGGAGAAATTGTAATTAATCCTGAAAATAATTCAACTTCTGTAGCTGGAATCTTCGCAGCTGGAGATGTTACTAGTATCAGACAAAAACAAATAATTATCGCAATGGGGGAAGGTGCAAAAGCAGCACTTGGAGCGTTTGAATATTTAATAACAAAGTACTAATAAAATAACATAGATAAAATATTTTAAAAATGAATAAAAAAAGAAGTTACTTTTATAATAGCTTCTTTTTTTGTTTTTATTAAAATAGGCTGTGTCTGAAAACTCGAAATCTATGTTATTTTTAATGTTTTTTTGATTTTATAAATTATACAAATCACGATAAAATCAGTGTTTATTATTTTTGATTTTGAAAAAATTTATTAAAAATTCATCATTTTGAGAGTTTTCAGACACGCCCTAATTTAAAACTTAAAAATCTTAGACTTGAATTATTTTTTAAAGTTTTAAAAATGTTGTAGCAAATTTAAAGTAAATAACAAGTGTTACAGCATCTGAAATAGTCGTTATTAAAGGAGTTGCCATAACAGCTGGATCTGATTTTAAAATTTTTGCACCAAGTGGAAGCAATGCTCCTACTATTTTTGAGATTATTATTGTAAATACAAGAGTTATTGAGACTATAAAAGCGATTGTCGGATTTATTTTTTCTAAAGTAATTAGTCTTATAAAGTTCAAGATTGACAAAACTATTGAAACCATTATACCAATTGAAATCTCTTTTCTAAGTACTTTGAAGGCATCTTTTGGAGAAATTTCTCCTAGTGCTAATGAACGGATTACAACTGTTGACGATTGTGATCCTACATTTCCTCCGCTTGACATTAGCATTGGAATAAATGCTGTCAGGATAATTGATTTTGCAAGTACCTTTTCATAGCCTTGTATTATATTTCCTGAAATTGTGTCAGAAATCATAAGAACTGCAAGCCATCCAATTCTTTGTCTTGCCATTGTGAAAATATTTGTCTTTAAGTAAGAGTCATCAGTGGGGGAAGTAATCCCTGCCATTTTATGAAAATCTTCTGTAACTTCCTGATCTACTACATCCATTACGTCATCTATTGTAATGATTCCTAAAATTCTGCCTTCATGATCCACAACTGGCATAACGATAAAATCATACTTTTTGAACAAATCTGCAACAACTTCCTGATCATCATCAGTATGAACACTTATAAAATTTTTGTTCATAATATCTTCAATTGCTATATTATCTTTTTTTGCAATTAATTCTTTGAGTGAAAGTACTCCCTCAAGTTTTCCATTTTCGCTTGTAACATAGCATGTATATATATTTTCTTTATCTTTTCCTGTTTTTCTCAATAATTCAATTGCTTCTGAAACAGTCATGTTTTTTTGAAAATCAACGTATTCAGTTGTCATAATGCTTCCTGCTGAATTGTCAGGATATTTTAATAGCTGATTTATTAGATGCCGATCTTTTTTGTCAGTATTTTTCAATATTTTTTTTACAACATCAAAAGGCATTTCCTCAATAATGTCAACAATATCGTCAAAGTACAGCTTATCAAATATTTCACGTGTCTCAATATCAGTTGATGTATGAATAATCATTTCTTGATGTTCTGAATCCAAATAAGGAAACACATCTGCCGCTTTATCTTTCTTTAGCAGTCTAAAAATCATTATTACAAGTTCAGGTATTTTGAACTGGTTTAATATATCAGAAATTTCAACTGCATTTAATTCGTTTAACTGTTTTTTTATTTCAAAATATTTTTTTTCTTTTAAAAGAGTTTCAATTATTTCTTTCATTATTCCCTCCTTACTTAATCATATTGCTTAAAAATATAGTTGCAAACTTAAAATAAATAGAAAGAGTCAAAGCGTCTAAAATTGTAGTTATTAGAGGGCCTGCCATAATTGCGGGATCCATTTTAAACGTTTTTGCAACAACAGGTAAAAATGCGCCTATTATTTTGGAAATCATAACTACAAAAATGAGGGTAATTGAAACAGTTAAAGCAACATTTAAAGGTGTTTTTGTCAAGGTCATAATTCTTAGAAAATTAATTGCTGCCAGAACGACGGCTACTATAAACGAAATAAAAAACTCTTTTCTTAATATCCTAAAAGTATCTTTTGCATTAACTTCTCCTAATGCTAAAGCACGTATTACAATAGTTGAAGATTGCGCTCCTGCATTTCCTCCAGTATCCATGAGCATTGGGATGAATGAAGATAAGATAACTACTGATTGCAGCACATCTTCATAGCTTTTTATAATTCTTCCTGTAAAAGTTGCAGAAATCATAAGTATAATAAGCCAGCTAATTCTTTGTCTTGCCATGGTAAAAGCGCTTGTTTTGAGGTAAGATTCCTCAACTGGTGTAATTCCCGCCATTTTGTGGAAATCTTCTGTCGCTTCTTGTTCTACAACGTCCATTATATCGTCAATCGTAATTATTCCGAGAAGCCTATTTTCTATATCTGTAACTGGAAGTACAATCAAATTATATTTTTTAATTATTTCAGCAACATTTTCCTGATCATCATTTGTATGAACACTTACAAAATTACGATTCATAATATTTCCCACAATTGTATCATCTTCGTTTGTAATTAATTCTTTTAGGGAAATTACTCCTTCCAGTTTTCTGTCCTCGCTAATTACGTAACAAGTATAGATATTTTCCATATTTTCCACAGTATCCCTAATTTTAGCAATCGCTTGAGATACTTTCATATCCTTTTTCAAATCCATATATTCAGTTGTCATAATACTTCCAGCTGAATTGTCAGGATATTTTAACAAAAGATTTATTGTATGTCTATCTTTCGCATCAGTATTTTTCAAAATCTTTTTTACTACATTTGATGGCATTTCTTCAATAATATCAACAATATCGTCAAAATAAAGCTCATCAAATATATTTTTTGTTTCCACATCAGTCATAGTGTTAATAATCATTTCCTGATGCTCTGTATCTAGATATGAAAATACATCCGCTGCCCTATTTTTAGAAAGTAGTCTAAAAATCATTATTAATTCAGAAGATTCAAACTGATTTAACAGTTCCGAAACTTCAACAGTATTTAAATTGTTCAAATATTTTCTAATTTCAAAATATTTTTTTTCATTTATAAGTTTTTGAATGGTGTTGTTTTCCACTGTTATCTCCTTTCTTTTATACTTTTTTATTTTATGCAATTTCAAAATAAGAAGAATAACAGTAACGAAGATATTCCCCTCATCCATTGCATATATTTGTACAATCCAATTTTTTTAGTTTCTGACTCGGGACTTCCTCGTTCAAAACATTCACCTCCATAAAATACAAAATTAGCATAAATTTAAAATTTTAGTTCAAAGCCAAAGATACCTGACTAAAAAACAATTTTATGCCTATAAAATTTTATCAAACAAAGCAGTTATTGTCAATAAATTTCTTAGAATAGACTTTTTAAGTTTTTATGAAAATTTTTGAAAAATACAAAAAGACTTCTCGAAACTAAAATTAAATCTCAATTTCAAAGAAATCTACTGTAAATTTTTTTTTATGCAACTACATAGATTTTTCCATCAGGATTTCCAGTCCATAGTGGCTGTAATCCTACAAATACGTGATTTTGAAATAAATATGCTTTTGCATTTTTCTAAAAGTATGTATATTTTTTGTCTATCTCGATAGAAAGATTTTTCATACAGTTGTTTCGTTTGAATAGAATTATTTATGAAAATAATTAATAAATGTAATATTTAAAAATATTATACTCTAAAAAAATTAAAATTCTAGTTTAAATAAAAAAAATACCAAAATTTCTTTTTATACGATAAAGTGTATAATTTGAATCCTCATAAAAATACAGGTAAAATAGGTCATAAAATTTTTGAAAGTATGATAAAAATGTATAATTTTGATGAAATAAATAGATAGACAAGGAACAAATGCCTCTTGAGTACAGATGGATTTCGAGGGTATATTTTTCATGCTGTTGAAAATATAAAATTTCCTCATAAAAATGAAGAATTAACAATGTTTTTGGTAAATAATGCCGGTATATTGCTGAAAGCTGAAAATATGTTTATTCAAAATGCAGACTGCTTTATTAAGGTTGAATTTGGCTTATTTAAAAGGTGTATTATCGGAAGGACTGAAAAAGATTTGGGAAGCTATGAATAAAAAATAAAATATTAATAACTAGATTTGTGTTTTCTGAAATGATATAATTTAATAACAAAAAGTTGAAGGGAAAATAAATTATGAATATTAGAAAAGCAAAAATGAACGATTTAGACGAAATAACAGCAATAGAAGCAGAATGTTTTCCAGCAAGTGAAGCTGCAACTAGAGAATCTTTTGAAGGGAGATTGTTGATTTATCCTAATTATTTCTGGATCCTTGAAGAAGAAGGGAAAGATGGAAATAAAAAAATTGTGAGTTTCGTGAATGGAATGGTGACAGATAGTCCTAATTTGGAAGATGAAATGTATGAAAATCCTCATTTACATGATGAAAAAGGAAATTGGCAAATGATTTTTGGAGTGAATACGCTGCCTGAATATAGAAAGAGAGGATATGCTGAAAAATTAATCAATGAGCTTATTTTTGAGGCAAAAAGTAAAGGTAGAAAAGGGGTAGTCTTAACTTGTAAAGATAAACTTGTTTCATATTATTCAAAATTTGGTTTTGAAAATGAAGGAGTTTCAGAGTCTGTTCATGGCGGTGCTGTCTGGTATGAAATGAGATTGAGATTTTAAATTTAATTTTTCAAAATTAATACTAAATCCCATTAAAATAACAAATTTATTATAAACTTTTTTAACAAAAGATAAAAAGTTAGTGTTTCCAAATAGTTAAAATATAATTTTACTGTTATTAAACAAAATAATCTAATACTAAATCTTATTTAGAAAATAGAAATTATGTTAAGTTTTAATTTCTCGCTAAATAAAATTTAAGTATAAATAATAAAAAATGTAACTAACAATCAAGTTAATTACATTTTTTTATTTATTTAGATGAATTTAAATGAAATTAGTGTTTGTGTCCACAACCACAAGAATGTGAGTGCATATCGATTACCATACGCCCTTGAATTGTTCCTTCTTCCATTTCTTTAAAAATTTCAGGAGCTTCGTCGATATTTCTTGTTTGAACTACTGGAACAACCAATCCTTCTGCTCCAAATTGGAATGCTTCTCTTAAGTCTTCCCTTGTTCCAACAAGCGATCCGATTACTTCGATACCATCTAATACTGTTTTTACGATTGGCAAGTCCATAGTTTCTGATGGAAGTCCAACTGCAACAACTTTTCCAGCGGCTCTTACTGAATCAATACCTTGA
This sequence comes from Leptotrichia buccalis C-1013-b, assembly GCF_000023905.1. Classification (NCBI taxonomy): domain Bacteria; kingdom Fusobacteriati; phylum Fusobacteriota; class Fusobacteriia; order Fusobacteriales; family Leptotrichiaceae; genus Leptotrichia; species Leptotrichia buccalis. The sequence goes on from NC_013192.1 coordinate 662,490, forward strand.
TTAAATGCAACTTTTGATACAGCAGTAACTACAGCAATATGAGCTCCAAGCCCACTTAATTCCTTAATTTTTGCAACAGGATCTTCTTTTGCACCATTTATTATATAGTCAGCTCCAACTTCTTTAGCAAGTGCTAATTTATCATCGTTTATATCAACAGCGATTACATGAGTATTAAATACTTTTTTAGCATATTGAACTCCCAAGTTTCCTAATCCTCCAGCACCGTAAATTACTACCCATTGTCCAGGTTGAGGTTTTCCAACTTTTATTGCCTTATAAGTTGTAACTCCTGCACAAGTGATGCTGCTAGCTTGAGCTGGATCTAATCCTTCTGGAACTTTTACTGCATAATCAGCTGTAACAATACATTGTTCAGCCATTCCTCCGTCAGCAGAATATCCTGCATTTATTACATCTCTACACAATATTTCTTGTCCATTGATACAGTATTCGCATCTTCCGCATCCTTCAAAGAACCAAGCAATACTTACTCTATCTCCAGGTTTTAAAGATGTTACACCATCTGCAACTTCTCTCACAATTCCAATTCCTTCATGTCCCAAAACTCTTCCTGGAACTTTTCCAAAATCTCCATGAGCCACATGTAAATCAGTATGGCAAACACCGCAATATTCCACATCAACTAACGCTTCTCCTGCTTTTAGCCCTCTTAATTCTTTTTCTACAACTTCTATTCCAGTTCCTTCTTGATTAACTACTACTGCTTTCATTATATTATTTCCTTCCTATAGTTTAATTTATAAATTTAATTATGTGAATAACTGTTCATATAATAATATATACCTCATAAATTTAAAAAAGTCAAATATTTTTTAATAATTTTTTATAAAAAAGAAAAAATTGATTTTTATTAGGGCGTGTCTGAAAACTATCAAAATAATGAATTTTTAACAAGTTTTTCCAAAATCAAAAATAATAAATACTGATTTTATCGTGATTTGTAAAATTAAAAATAACATAGATTTTGAGTTTTCAGACACAGCCTAATTTACAAGGCATAATTGAATAAAAGATTTAAAGAAAATGAGGAGAAAAGAGAATGAGAAAACTTCCTATTGGTATTGAGGATTTTAAGTAAATTACTAAAAGTCAGTTGTAAATAAAAATAAAAAAATTAATCAGTCTTATTTTTATTTGCTATAAAAAAAGAGAAACAGATTTTCTATTTCTCTCCTAAAACTTTGTTATTTTTGATTTTAACACTTTTTATAGAATTAAATTTTTTGTTGCTTCCTAAGTAGAGTAAAGGTTTTTTATATTGCAGTTCGTAGGATATGGTACTTATAAGAGTAAGAGCGTATTTGTCTGGCTTGGTATCTTTTCCATCTTTTGTTATTAATTTTTTTAAATTAAAATTCCAAAGATAAAGATTTGAATTTTTATATTCTAATTCACTTTCAAATTTGGCTTTTCCAGTAGTCAGTTCAGAAGTAGCTCTGTCTTTAAATTCATAATCAGCGTCAATTATAAGTTTATCATTTTCAAAGTAGACTGTCGGGTTGGAAAGTTTCATATCTCCAAGTGTATACATTGATTTTTTGATTGGAAAGTGTGATTTAACAGCAGAAATTATCATTTCTTTTGGAATTTCTATTTGATTTTGTGTAAATATATAGGTACTGATGGCAATTATGGAAAGGATGGCTCCTAAAATTATAAAATTAATAGATTTTTTCATATTATTTCCTCCAAATTCAAATTAAAATAATATTATCATACAAGGCTTTTAAAGTACTTAGAATAGGTATTTAAACAATAGATGAAAAAATAAAGCAGTAAAATAATTGTTACTAAAATATTTCAAAAATAATTTATGTAAATGAAAAATTTATGGTATAATTAACAAAGAAAAATATAAAAAAAATGGGATAATAATAAAACGAGAGGGAGTAAGATGACAATGGAAGATGAAGGAGAAAAAAAAGAACTTGTTATAATAACAGGAATGAGCGGTGCAGGAAAATCGGAAACAATGAATTTTTTTGAGGACAGGGAATATTTCTGTATTGACAATTTTCCGATAAGTTTGTTTCAGTATCTGAATGAAATATTTTTGAGCAACAAAAAAAGAAATAAAGTTGCGGTTGCAATAGATATAAGAAATCAGGAATTTATAGAGCAGTTTTTAAAACAGCTTGAGTTTCTAGACAAAAATGAAATAGACTACGAAATTATATATCTGGATGCAAGAACAAATGTACTGCTTAGCAGATACGAACTTTCCAGAAGAAAACACCCTTTAAATTTATATGATACACTTCTTGAAAATATAGAGGCTGAAAGGAAAATAATCAAGGACTTTATGCTAAAGGCGGATTTGGTTATAGACACGACTAAAACGTCTGTAAAGGAACTTCAGAAAATACTGGAAAAGGAATATTCAGGGAAAAAAGCAAAATTAAGTGTAAATCTCACTTCTTTTGGATTTAAGAATGGAATACCGCTGGATTTGCATTTGATGTTTGACTTGAGATTTTTGCCAAATCCTTATTATGTCGAAGATTTAAAGCGTAAAACTGGGAATCATAAAGATGTACAGGATTATGTAATGGGACTTCCAGAAAGTCAGGAATTTTATAAAATGCTTCTTGATATGCTTGAATATCTGATACCGAAGTATGAAAAGGATGGGAAGTCGCATTTGCGTATAGGAATAGGATGTTCAGGAGGGCAGCATAGATCTGCAACTTTTGTAAATATGCTATGTAAAGATTTGTCTGAGAGGCTGGAATATAAGATAACAAAATTCCATAGGGAAATAGGTGGTAAAACGGAGGTATAAAAAGGCGAAATGGAAGAAGAAATAAAATCACCGATTAAATATAAGGATATTCCCACTCATCCTGGAGTTTATCTGATGAAAAATGAGCGTGGAAAGATTATTTATGTGGGAAAGGCAAAAAATTTGCAAAATAGGGTAAAATCTTATTTTATGAATATAAATTCGCATAACCAGAAAACGATGGAATTGGTTAAAAATATTAAGGATATTGAGTTTTTTATCTGTAAATCAGAAGTCGAGGCACTTATTCTAGAAAATAACTTGATAAAGAAGAATAAGCCAAAATACAATATTTTATTAAAAGATGAAAAGACTTATCCATATATAAAATTTACAAAAGAAAAATTTCCTAAAGTGGAAATTGTGAGAAGTACGAAAAAATTAAATGAAAATGCAGAATATTTTGGGCCTTATCCGATGGGAATATTTTTTGCAATGAAAACTTTACTGAAAATATTTCCAATGAGGGATTGTAATCGAAGTATGGATAAAATAACAAAACCTTGTTTAAAATATTATATGAAAACTTGTCCAGCACCTTGTAAATACAAAGATATCGAAGATGAGTACAGTACAAATGTCAAAAATTTCAAGAATTTTTTGAAGGGACATTCTGACAAAGTTATTGAAATGCTGGAAAGCCGAATGAAAAAGTTTAGTGATGAAATGGAATTTGAGCGTGCAATTAACGAGCGTGAAAAGCTGGCTGTGCTGAAAAGAATGCTGGAAACACAGATTATTGAATACAGCAAGGAAATTGATGAAGATGTGTTTGTATTTGAGGAAAAAAGGGAAAATGTGTTTTTGTGCGTGCTTAATATTCGGGAGGGAAAAGTTATTAATAAAAACGATATAATAATTTCGCTGGAAAGAAGCCAAGAAGAAAATCTGTTCGAGCGGTTAATTACTTCGTATTATGAAAAAAGGAATATTCCAAAGCATATTATTTGTGATGAACGATTTATGTCAAGCGAACTTTTGATAAAAGAATGGGCAAAAATTGAAAAGCATAAGGAAATAAAACTTCATTTTCCAAAAATAAACAGCAGAAGATTGCAGCTTTTAGAAATGGGGTATCTAAACCTGCGTGAAGAGGTAGATAAATACTATAGAAAACGGCGTATGGTTCAAGAAGGATTGCGTAATTTAAAGAAAGAATTACGGTTGAAAAGTTTGCCTTACAGAATAGAATGTTTTGATATTTCAAATATTCAGGGAAAAGATGCAGTTGCAGCGATGACGGTGGCACTTGATGGTGAAACAACACCAAAGGAATACAGACATTTTAAAATTACTGTAAAAGATACGCCCGATGATTTTTTAATGATGAGAGAAGCATTAACACGAAGATATTCAAAAATAGAAAATGATAAAATGCCCAATCTGATTTTAATTGATGGTGGAAAAGGGCAGCTTGGAGTGGCTGTGGATGTGCTGGAAAAACTTGGGAAAATAGAACATACCGATGTAATTGGAATTGCAAAAAGAGAAGAGGAAATTTTTAAAAGTTATGAAAGTGAGCCGTATTTATTTGAAAAAACAGACGAAACATTGAAAATTTTGCAAAGATTACGGGATGAAGCCCATAGATTTGGAATTACACATCATAGAAAATTACGAAGCAAGCGAAATGTAAAAAGTGCATTGGACGATATTACAGGAATCGGACCAAAACGTAAAAAAGAATTAATAAAAAAATTTGGATTGATAAAAAATATACGAAATGCGACATTGGAGGAACTAATGGAAGTTGTGCCAGAAAATATTGCTATTTCGATAAAAGAAAATTTATAAGATTAGGAGGGAAACCTTGAAAAAATTAATAATTTTAATATTACTTGGGTGCAGTATGACGAGTTTTGCTCTTTTTGATAAAATAAAAAAGGAGATAAAATGGAAAGAAGAGGAACAGCCACGATTTAAACCGGTAAAAGTGATGATTGATGGGGAAGAGAAAATGCGGAAAGTTATACCGGGACGATATGAGATAAAATTGTTTGAAATTACATATCCGACTGATTTGTTTGGAAAAAATAGGTTTTATAATGAATTTAACACTTTTTTGAAAAATATAAAGGCAGGGAAAAAGTATTCATTGCTTTTGGAAAATAGATTTTACCAGGAAATGCAAGATATAAAAGTGGATCAGTTGTCGGAAGAGGAAAAAATATTGGAATTACCGGCATCTTCTCTTGATGACTATTATAAACAACAAATTGTTGCAATGTCAGGGGGTGCCAATTTGAAAGAATACATTGGAACAGATCAGGAATATTTGAATAGACAAATTTTTGTGTTGTATGAGCTTCTTAACAAGCTAGATTTTAATCCAAGTAATGTTTACTCTGAACTGGATAAGGAGTTTTTAATTGAAGAATTGAGAAATCTTAGAAAAGAAGTTGTAGAAAACTTTGAAAAATCGAATGTTGAATTTTTTATAAAAGAAAGTTATGAAAATTCAGGATTAAATAAATTTAAAGATGATTCTGTGTACAAATTTGACAAAGATATTGTACTTTCTGATAAAATAGAGGATCAAGCGGTATTACCAGAGCTTCAGAGAAATATCTATTTAACAGGTTTTCCTGATGAAATTATTGAAAAACTTGCAAAAAATCAATTAAAATTAAAAAAAACACCATTGTTACTTGAAAATAACGAATATAGGGGGTATACTTATAACGAAGACAACGTAGTTGTCTTTATTGGAGGAGAAAATCCTAAGTATTATTATAAGGATTATAAGATAAATGTGGTTAAAAAACATATAGCAGTGCTTGATTTGTTAAAAACAAGTTCAAATTATTATGTGTCAGATTTTTTTTAAATAATTAAATTGAAATAAGTTTTAATATAATGAATATTATATAACTGAAAGACACATTGTGCGTCAAAGAACATTACAAAAATTGCTAAATGAAAAAAGAAAGAAGTTGGGTGGAATGGATTAAAAGCGATTGTTTTATGAAAATAATAAAATATTATATGATTATGTTGTGACAATCTTTTTTTGGATAACAAGCATTATTGGATTTTGATCAATAATTTTGGAAAAGACAGGCAACTTGGAACAAATACTTATGTTTGGCGTGATTTTTGTATTATTTGTTTTTAAGTTGCTATATCTTAATTAAAAAAGAGAAGCACAATATATTTTTTTTTAAATTGTTTTATAATATGTTATAGATAAATAAGTGGAAACAAATTTAACATAAATAATCTTTATAGAAGGAGGAAAAATGAGCGGTTATATTTTGGAAATGAAAAATATACGGAAAGAATTTTTGGGCGGAAAAATTGTCGCAAATGATGATATTACGCTGAAGGTGAAAAAAGGGGAAATTCATGCGATTGTTGGGGAAAACGGAGCTGGAAAGTCTACGCTTATGAAGATTTTGAATGGGCTTTATTCTCCAACTTCTGGTGAGATTTTTTATAAAGGGGAAAAAATTGATATTGATAGTCCTACAACTGCCGCAAATTTAGGAATTGGAATGGTTTACCAGCATTTTATGTTAATAGACACGTTGACAGTTGCTGAAAATATGGTTTTGGGATTTGAACCTAAAAAGAATGGGGTATTTTTTGACTTAAATACTGCGAGAAAGCAGGTTAGGGAAGTTTCCGAAAAATATGGGCTGAATATTGATCCAGATGCGAAAGTATCAGATCTGTCAGTTGGGATTCATCAGAGAATTGAGATTCTAAAGGTATTATTTAAAGGTGCAGAACTATTGGTATTTGATGAGCCAAGTGCAGTGCTTACGCCACAGGAAGTAAAAGAGCTTTATGAGATTATGAGAAATCTTATAAAGGAAGGAAAAACGATTATTTTTATTTCACATAAATTACAGGAAGTGCTTGATTTATCAGATAATATTACAGTTATTCGACGTGGAAGCGATGTTGGGGGATTGAAAACTAAAGAAGCAACAAAAGAAAAAATTGCAAATCTTATGGTTGGGCGTGTAGTACTGTTTGAAGTGAAACGTCCAGATGTGAAACTAGGGAATGTGGTTGTAAAAGTTGAGAATTTGACTGTAAAAAGTGGAGGCATTGAGAAAGTTAAGGATGTTTCGTTTGAAATCCGTGAAGGTGAAGTATTAGGAATAGCTGGAGTGCAGGGAAATGGACAGACTGAGCTTATTGAGGCTTTGGCAGGCCTTGCAAAAGTTGATAGCGGAACTTATTTTATAGATAATGATGAGCTGGAAAACAAGACGCCAAAACTTATTAAGGAAAAGGGGCTTTCCCACATACCTGAAGACAGACATAAAAGGGCGACTATTGATGATTTTACAATGGAAGAAAATATGGCTTTGGGACTTCAGGATCAGTATTCTAAAGGGGTATTGCTTAATTATAGTGAAATTGAAGGAAAAACTAATGAATATATAAAAAAATATGATATTAGACCGACAGATGGAAAAATCAAATTTGGTGGGCTATCTGGTGGAAATCAGCAAAAAGTCGTTGTAGCAAGGGAATTGGAACGTGAAAACAAATTTATCATTGCGGCACAGCCTACGAGGGGAGTCGATATTGGTGCAATTGAGATGATTCACAATACAATTTTGAATGAAAAAACTAAGAAAAAGGCGATAATGGTTGTTTCGGCAGAATTATCAGAAGTAATGGCATTAAGTGACAGGATTGCAGTAATGTATTCAGGAAAAATTGTAGGGATTCTGGATAGAAAAGATGCAACAACAGAAAAATTAGGAATATTAATGGCAGGAGGAAAAATAGATGATTAAAAATAAGATAAGGGATTTTCTACCATCTATAATTGCAGTATTAATCGCATTAGTTATTGGTGGAATAATAATGATAACAAAAGGTGTAAATCCATTTATGGCTTACATTGATATGATGCGAGCTGCTTTTTATCAGGCTTCTCCAAGATCTCCATTCTTTAGTGGACTTGCAAAAACGTTATTTATTGCAACGCCATTAATATTTTCGGCACTTGCTGCAATGGTAGCCTTTAAAGCGGGATTATTTAATATCGGAATGCAGGGACAAATGATTGCTGGAGGACTAGCAGCGACTTTCTGGGCAATTACATTTAAAAATTATGTTTTTGGAAATATATTTATTGTAATAATTGTAGCTGTAATTGCAGGATTTTTATGGGCTGGAATAGCTGGGCTGCTACGTGCAAAGTTTGGAGTGAATGAAGTAATTAGCACAATTATGTTAAATTATATTATGATTGAAATACAAAATTTCATGTTAAACGGAATTTTAAAAGATCCAACTACACAAAATACACAATCTCCGCGTGTTTTTGAAGGGGCAAGACTGCCGCTGCTTTTTGCAAAAGTTACAAAGCAAAATTTGAATTTTGGTTTCATAATTGCAGTTCTTTTGACAATAGGGTTGTTTTTCTTTTTCAAATATTTCAAAAAAGGATACGAGATAAAAGCAGTCGGGCAAAGCGACACAGTTTCTGAAAATGCAGGAATTAATCCAAAATATATTATGTTTTTGGCAATGGGAATTGCTGGAGCGTGTGCTGGACTTGGAGGAGCTGAACGTGTTTTAGGTGGAGCTTCAGAGTACACATATACAGAGCTTATTATGGGAGATTATGGATTTACAGGACTTGCGGTGGCGCTTCTTGGAAAAAACAACCCATTTGGAATATTAGTTGCGGCAATATTTTATGCGGCACTTGAAGTTGGGGGACAAATGTTACAACAAAGATATCAGATTGACAAGGATATTGTATTTATTGTACAAGCGTTAATCATAATTTTTGTAGCATCAGAAAATTTATTTAAATTTATGCTTAATAAAAAGAAGGCAGCATAAATTTAGTTATTAAATAAAAAATATTGAGTCAGAAAGGAAAAATAAAATGAATATATTACAGCAAATATTTAATTTATTACAGCAAACAATAATAATAGCACCTCCAATTCTAATAACAGCCGTAGGAGCGTGTATTTCTGAAAAAAGTGGAGTTGTTAATATCGGACTTGAAGGAATTATGCTAAGTTCAGCATTTGCAACAGCAGTTGCTAATATAACTACAGGAAATCCATATTTAGGAATAATTTTTGGAATGGTAGTGGGAGTTTTAATTTCACTGATTCATGCAGTAATCAGTATCAACCTTAGAGGAAATCAAATTATAAGTGGAGTTGCAATAAATCTATTTGCAGCTGCAATAACTTCATATTCAATAAAAACTATCTTTAAAACTGCTGGAAGCACTCCGTTAGCAAAGTCATTGGCAAATCGTCCATTAATGATAATTGTAATCTATGGAATCGGCATAGCAATGTATTTCTTCTTGTATAAAACTGTTTTAGGTTTGAGAATCCGTTCAGTTGGAGAACATCCATTAGCGGCTGATACAGTTGGGATAAGTGTTTATAAGACAAGATATATCGCTGTACTTATATCAGGTGCATTAGGAGGACTTGGCGGGGCTTATCTTACAGCTGTACTGCTTCCGTCTTTTTCAAACAACATGTCAGCAGGGCGTGGATATATCGCCTTGGCAGCAATGATTTTTGGGAAATGGAATCCGATAGGAGCGATTTTAGCAAGCCTGTTATTCGCTTTTGGACAAGCATTCGCCGATGTTTCCAAAACCATAGGACTCCCAATATCTCAGCAATTTTTGACAATGATACCGTATATTTTGACATTGTTGGCGTTGGTTGGATTTGTAGGAAAATCGAAAGCACCGAAGGCATCAGGATTGCCATATGAAAAATAAAATTTGATAATTAAAAAAAGGAATAAAAATGACAAAATCTTATCAGGAAATAAATGCAGAAACAATTAACCGATGGATTGAAGAAGGCTGGGAATGGGGACAGCCAATTAGCCATGAAACTTATTTAAACGCTAAAAATGGTAATTGGAATGTCCTCTTAACACCAGTAAATCCTGTACCTCACGAATGGTTTGGAAACTTAAAAGATAAAAAAATATTAGGACTGGCTTCTGGTGGTGGACAGCAAATACCTATATTTACAGCTTTAGGTGCAAATTGTACTGTGCTGGATTATTCAGACAAACAGCTAGAAGCTGAAAAAATGGTTGCAAAACGGGAAAAATATGAAATAGAAATTATCAAAGCCGATATGACAAAAAAATTACCATTTGCAGACAACAGTTTTGACATAATTTTTCATCCAGTAAGCAACTGCTACATCGAAAAAGTTGAACCAGTTTTTAAAGAATGTTACCGGATCCTGAAAAAAGGTGGAATTTTATTGTGTGGTCTGGATATTGGAACAAATTATACTGTAGATGAAAAGGAAGAAAAAATCATTAATAGTCTTCCGTTCAATCCATTAGTCAATGAAGAGCAAAGAAAACAACTGGAAGAACAGGATTGTGGAATTCAATTTTCTCACACAATATCAGAACAGATAGGTGGACAATTAAAGGCTGGATTTAGACTAACAGATATTTATGATGATACAAATGGATTTGGAAGGTTGCATGAACTTAATATTGCAAGTTTTGTGGCAACAAGAGCAATAAAAGAATAAAAATGAAAAAGCTGTTTTGTAAGTTTTTCAAAAATAACTGACTTATGAAGCAGTCTTTTTTTGTGTAAAAATTTTTATAGACTGGAGTATGAAAAAATGGTAATATTAGATGACGAAGAATATAATAAAGTCTGGGATATAGTTTATGATAGATTTAATTTTAATCCTAGTGTTGATAAAAAAGAAATAGCGTTTGAATTTAAAGAGCCATATATAGTTTATGATATTAGTTATCATTATGAAAATTTAGAAGAAATTAAAGGGTCTGTAGTTTGGGGATTTAAAAAAGAAGTTCGGGATAAAATAACGGAAATCTTTTTAAAATGTACTAAGGAAAATGAGGAATTGTATGCATTGGATTGGCAACATTCTTGCTTTAGATATAATCCTCGTATCAAAGATGAACCTAAATTTATAGAAGTTAAAGATGAACGCTACTGGGGTGGTGGTTATACTGCGTATTTTCCAACATATTCTCCAAATGGGGATTATTATTTTTTTATTGATGTTAATTTTCGTTTTGGATATTTAGGACATCCATGGCAACAAAAAGTTTGGATATATGGAAAAAAATTGATTGAAGAATTTAAAAAAGCTGATTTAGAGGGATTTAAATTAATTGAGGAAAAAAATTAGAGAGGAACATCGAAAAGAATGAAAGACAACAAGATAAAAATTATTGGAGCAAGAGAGCATAATTTGAAGAATATTGATATTGAGATTCCTAAGAATGAGCTTGTGGTAATTACAGGGGTTTCGGGGAGTGGGAAATCTTCGCTTGCGTTTGATACGATTTATTCGGAAGGGCAAAGAAGATATGTGGAGAGTTTGTCGGCTTATGCGAGAATGTTTATTGGGCAAATGCAGAAGCCTGAATTGGATAGTATTGAGGGGCTTTCGCCGGCGATTTCGATTGAGCAGAAAAGTGTTTCGAAAAATCCTCGTTCAACTGTTGGGACAACTACGGAAATTTATGATTATATGAGGCTTTTATGGGCACATATTGGAGAGGCACATTGTCCGATTTGTCATCAGAAGGTGGAAAAACAGTCGATTCAGGAAATTGTGGATAATCTTGTGAATGGACGGAATGAAAAGGATAAGTTGATAGTGTTATCACCTGTTGTTATTGATAAAAAGGGGACTCATAAAAATTTGTTCTTGAATTTGCAGAAAAAAGGATTTCAGAGAGTTCGGGTAAATGGTGATATTTTGGATTTGAATGATACAATTGACTTAGATAAGAATAAAAGACATAATATCGAAGTTGTTGTAGATAGGCTTGTTGTAAAAAAAGATGACAAGGAATTTTTGAGCAGAATTACAGAAGCTATCGAAACAGCGAGTGAGCTTTCTAATGGAAAAATTATTGCAAATGTGAATGGAGAAGACAACAAGTATAGTGAAAATTTTTCTTGTCCAAATCATCCCGATGTGATTTTTCCAGATGTTGTGCCAAGACTGTTTTCATTTAATGCACCTTATGGGGCTTGTGAGGTTTGTAACGGGCTTGGTTCAAGGCTGGAAGTGGATGAGAACAAATTGATTGTAGATGAAAATTTGTCAGTTAATGAAGGTGGAATTGTTTTTCCAGGAGCGACTACGAAAAAAGGGTGGAACTGGGATTTATTCACAGCAATGGCAAAAGCACATAAAATCGACTTGGATAAAAAGGTGTCTGAATTGACTCGGAAAGAGAAGGATATAATTTTTTATGGAAGTAATAAGAAGTTTAAGTTTTCTTGGAGCGGGGATAGTTTTAGTTATAATGGAAATAGAGAATTTGAGGGAATTGTGAATGGTATTGAACGTCGATATAGAGAAACTGCTTCGGAATCGGCAAAGGAAGAGATGGAAGCTAAATATATGACGGAGAGAACTTGTAAGACTTGTAAAGGAAAAAGACTGAAAGATGTTGTTTTGGCGATAACTGTAAATGATAAGAGCATTATTGACTTGACAGAGGTAAGCGTTGTTGATGCACTGAAATTTTATGAAAATATTACGCTTACAGAAAAGCAAATGCAAATTGCAGCTGAGATATTGAAGGAAATAAAAGAGCGGTTAAAATTTATGATAAATGTGGGGCTTGATTATTTGAGTCTTTCCAGAATGACAAAAACCCTATCTGGTGGGGAATCACAGAGAATAAGGCTGGCAACTCAGATTGGAAGTAGGCTTACAGGCGTGATTTATGTGCTGGATGAGCCAAGCATTGGACTTCATCAGAGAGATAATGATAAATTACTTGCAACATTGAAGGATTTACGTGATATTGGGAATAGCCTGATTGTTGTTGAGCATGATGAGGATACGATGAGGGAAGCTGATTATCTGATTGATATAGGACCGGGAGCTGGAATTAACGGTGGAAAAGTTGTTGCGCAAGGTACTCCAAAACAAGTTATGAAAAATAAAAAATCATTGACTGCACAATATTTGAATGGGAAAATAAAAATAGAAGTACCTGAAAAAAGAAGAAAAGCCACTAAAGAAATTATTTTGAAAAATGCGAAGGGAAATAATCTGAAAAATGTTACAGTACACATTCCATTGGAAGTATTTACTGTGGTTACAGGAGTTTCTGGAAGTGGAAAATCTACATTGATAAATCAGACTCTTTATCCAGAACTTCACAACAGGCTGAATAAAGGAAAATTGTATCCGCTAGAAAATAGTGGGATAGAAGGTCTTGAACATTTGGAGAAAATTATTGATATAAACCAGTCGCCAATTGGAAGAACTCCTCGTTCAAATACTGCAACTTATACGAAAATATTTGATGATATAAGAGATTTATTTGCTCAGACAAATGATGCGAAAGTAAGAGGATATAGCAAGGGAAGATTTTCGTTTAATGTGAAAGGTGGAAGATGTGAAGCTTGTAGCGGTGCTGGAATTAATAAAATTGAGATGAATTTCCTACCTGATGTTTATGTGGAATGTGAAGTTTGTAAGGGAAAACGTTATAATAGAGAAACGTTGGAAGTGCATTACAAGGGTAAAAGTATTTCGGATGTGCTGGATATGACGGTTGAGGAAGCATACGAATTTTTTAAGAATATTCCGGCACTTGAGAGAAAATTGCAAACATTAATTGATGTGGGAATGAACTATATCCAACTGGGACAACCTGCAACAACACTTTCTGGAGGGGAAGCTCAAAGAATAAAACTTGCTACAGAACTTTCTAAAATTTCACGTGGGAAAACAATTTACGTACTGGATGAGCCTACAACTGGACTTCATTTTGAAGATATTAGAAAACTGCTGGAAGTACTGAATCGTCTTGTGGAAAAAGGAAATACAGTACTTGTAATTGAACATAATCTTGATGTTATAAAATATGCTGATTATATAATAGATATAGGGCCTGAAGGTGGGCATAAAGGCGGACAGATTATTGCACAAGGTACTCCAGAAGAAATAATAAAATCTCGAAAATCACACACAGCAAAATTTTTAAAAAAATATCTGAAATAAAATTTAGATTTAAGGTAAAACTAATTTTAAAAATATGAAATAATAAATAAAGTTTTGTATTATTTAAATAAATAAAGGAGTTTATTAAATTAAGAAAAAGGAGAAGATTGGTTATGAAAAAGAAAAATTTATTTTTAAAAACATTGTTTCTAATGTTAATAATAATGTTTGGAGTAATTTCCTGCGATTTTTTGGCAAATAAGACGATTCGTGTGCCAAAATCAGTAATTGAATCGAAAGCAAAAGAAAAATTTCCAATTACAAAAAACTTTCTAGTAGGGAAAATTACTGTAAAAAATCCTAAAATATCATTTAAGGATAATAGAATTTATATAGAAACAGATTACGATGCCTCACTGTTGGCAAACAGATCAGAAGGAGTTATTGGGTTAAATAGTGAAATCAAATTTGATCAGAAAACAAGCCAGCTTTATTTAGTGGATTTACAGGTGGACAAAATATTGGATAAAAACGGAAAAGATATGATAAGCACACCAGCCGCAAAATCATTAAAAGCTTTAGTTTCAAATTATTTGGAAACAAATCCTGTTTACAAGTATGATCAGGAAGGAAAGAAAAAGAAGGTTAAGGTAAAAAATATGTTTATAAAAAATGGGAAGCTATTTGTTCAAACCTAATAAATATTTTTATAACATTGACAATAATCAGAAAAAATGATATACTATTTCAGTCATACTAGCCGGGGAGTTAGCGGTGCCCTGTATCTACAACCCGCTTTAGTAGAGGTGACGTCAAATTTGAGGGAAGTTTTAGTGTCAACGTCTTATTTTAAAAGTGTTGAGAAAATAGTCCTGTATTGTAGAGGGCTAGCGAAATGTGTCAGGTCGGGAACGAAGCAGCACTAAGTTAGTTTCTTTAGGTTTACAGGGTAGCTGTTTTTGAGCTTTTAGATTAAGAAACGGATGGTAGAATGTTTTCGAGAATTTGACGTATGACTTTTTATTTTTTAGTTTAAAAATTCAAAGTTTTAATTTCTTTTGCTACAAATGGAGGCTTTATAATGAAAGTAGTCGAATGGGATAGAAAGGAGAATATTAGAAAATATATAATAGATGCATTGGAGATAGATCCGAAATTTTCTTTTGATAAAGAAAACGAAGATATATTTTTTTTATACAATGGAAAAAAACTATACGGATATGCAGTTTTTATTCTGAATGATACTGCAAAATTAAAAAAAATATTTATTAGTTCAAAATTGAGAAATAACGGATATGGAACATTTTTTTTAAAGTATATAATTAATCGAATTACAAAAAAGAATTTTGACTCACTAATCATAACACATCATAAAAAAATGGATAATTTTCTTGAAAAACAGCGATTTATCAAAACAGAAGACGGATATGTATTAAATAATTTGGCAGAAGTGAAAAAACAGGAAAAAAATATGATGTCTGTATCAAAATTTGCGATTTGTGTCAATATTGTTTTAGCTTTACTAAAAATTATGGCTGGAAGAATATTTAGTAGTATGTCGTTACTTTCTGACGGGTTAAATTCGCTTTCAGACTTGATTACAAATGTTCTGGTAATTGTGGGACTAAAGGTTGGTAGCAATCCTGAAGACAAGGAACATCCATTTGGGCATGGGAAAATAGAGTCGGTTTTTAGCGTGATAATTGGGACTTTTATAATGATAACAGCTTTTGAATTAATAAAAGATAACTTTTCAAAATTAATTTCCTTTAGCAGTGAAAATAATCTTAATATTTCATTCATTCCAATAATTATAACAGTTCTTGCAATTTTGATAAAAATCTTCCAGTTAGTTTTTATGAAAAAAAGAGCAAAAAAATATAATAATGCTTTGATAAATTCATTACTTGCCGACTACAATACGGATATTATAATTTCCACTTCCGTTCTGGTTGGACTTCTTTTATCAAAAATTCATCCAGCATTTGATACAGTTGTAGGATTTATTGTGTCAATTTATATCGTAAAAAGCGGTTATGAACTAATAAAGGAAAATGCATTGATATTGCTGGATTCACAAGATGATGAACTGATTGAAAGAATACGTTCAGAAATATTGCGATTTGAAGAAATTGAAAATGCCCACGATTTTCGCATGACTACTTCTGGAAAAGATATTTATATGTTTGTGGATGTGAGAATGGATAAAAATAAGACGATTGAAGAAGCACATGATATTACAAATAAAATTTCAAAAAAAATTAAACACAAATATAAAAATATAAAAAGACTTTTGATTCATATTGAACCTGTTTATGAAGATGATTAAATTTTTTGAAATAGAAATTAAATAAGTTACTAATTTATAAAAATATAAAGGAGATATAGTAAAATGATAGAAAAAATAAAACATGAGAAATACAAGATTTTAAAAAGAAATATTATTGAAGATTCTGATTTTACAAAGGAAACAATGTTTATTCTGATTTGTGCAATGATTATAGCTTCAATAGGATTAAATACAAATTCTGTTGCAGTAATTATTGGAGCAATGTTGATTTCGCCACTAATGTCGCCAATTCAGTCGCTAGGATTGGGATTATCAAATGGAAATTTAAAAAGAGTTTATGTGTCACTTTTTAGATTGGGAATTTTTATATTAATAAGTGTAGTAAGTTCCACTTTTTATTTTTTAGTAAGCCCTATAAATGATGCAACACCACAGATACTAGCAAGAACTTATCCTACTTTATGGGATGTTTTAATCGCAATTTTTGGTGGAACTGCAGGAGTAATTGGAAAAACTGAAGAAGATGGTGGAAATGTAGTTCCTGGAGTAGCTATTGCAACAGCATTAATGCCTCCTTTGTGTGTAGTAGGATTTGGGATTGCTCATGGGAATCTGAAAATTTTTCTTGGAGCAGGATATTTGTTTATAATAAATGTATTTTTTATAATGATAGCAACATTAGTTGGTTTGATGGTTTATTCTGGAAATATTTTTGAAGCAAGAAATAAAATTTCAATAAAAAAACAAATAATATTTTATATAGTAAGTTTAATCATAATTATTCCAAGTATATATACAGCAACAACTTTAGTTCAAGATACAGCGAGAGAAAATTCATTAAAAAAATTTATTTCAAGGGAATTAAAAAATCATTATGTTTTTGATAATTCTATTAATAAAAAAGATAAAACTGTTACTTTAAAAATTGTAGGAGATGCCTTTAAAAAACAGGATATTGAGAAATTAGAAAAAAAACTGGAAAAATATAAATTGAAAAACTATAAATTAAAAATACAGCAGTTATCCAATGAAAAGTATTTAACAGCACAGGACTTATCAAAATATCTGAACGAAGAAAAAATAAAAGAAAATGCTGAAGATGTTTCATTACCGCTAAAAAATGAAAATCAAACAATTTTGGAGAATGATTTAAAAACTGTTGAAAATATTTTATATAAAAATTTTTCAAATAATATTAGTACAGTTAAAATTGGAAAATTGATAGATGCAAATAATAATGAGAACTTTGTTGTTTTAGTTGTTGGGAATGAAACAATGACAGATGAAATTTCTGAAAAAATAAAAAATCTTGAGTTTAATACTGAGAAAAAATATGAAATTATTATTGAAAAAAATAAGCAAGAGAAAGTTAATGCAATATCTAAAGAAAATCAAAAATAAATTTTTGAAAAAAGTAAAATAATAGAAATTCAATAAAAGTTAGAAAAAATAATAAAAAATCTTGTGAATAAATGGAAAAAATAGATTAAAGTCTTGACAAATAGTTTTAGATTTATTATAATAGTTTGTATAATGTGAAAAAATTATGAGTTTTTATAATTCTTTTTACAATGTTAAATTGAAGTGTTAATAATATAAAAATTTGAAAGGAGTCGATAAATAATGGCAGTACCTAAGAAAAGAACTTCTAAAGCAAAAAGAAATATGAGAAGATCACACGATTCAATCAAAGCTCCAAACGTTATTGTAGAAGCTGATGGAACGATAAGAAGACCACACAGATTAAACTTAAAAACAGGAGTTTACAGAGGTAGACAAGTGTTACCAAATGATGAAGCAGTTAGTGCTGAATAGTTTATTGAAGCAGGATTTATGTCTTGCTTTTTTTTTGCAGAAATATTTTTTTGAAAGAAAAATTAAAAAATGAGAATTTTCTCTTTAAATAATTCACAAAACATAGTACAATTATGATAGGGAAAATAAAAATTATAAAGCATACTTAGATGCTTTCAGAATCAAAATAGTAAAACTAGATCAATTAAAGGTTTTAGTAAAATATTTATATCTTTAGGTCCAGTTATTATTATGAAAATGGAGCGGAGAAGAATAGTCAAGGAGGAAAAATGAGAACTTTAAAGCAAATAAAAGAAATGTTGGCAAAGGGGGGAGCAACCCATTTTTGGGGGACAAAGCGGGAAGTAAAGGAGCTTCCAAAAATTATTACGGATAATGAAGTTGTTACTTATGCGACATCAGGTTATTATGAAAGCCATACATGGTTAATTGTTTCAACAAGTAAAAGAATCATATTTTTAGACAAAGGAATGTTTTTTGGATTAAAACAAATTGAAATACCGCTTAATAAAATTAATTCAATAGTGTATAAAAAAGGATTTTTCTTAGGTGAAATAGAGATATGGGACGGAGCAACCATGATGAAGGTAACAAAGATATTAAACAAGACGCTTGTTCCGTTTGTAAATGCTGTAAACAAGGCTAAGGAAAAATTTGAAAGAGCTCAGCAGACTTCTGTTGCTGATGAACTGATAAAATTTAAAGGGTTGCTAGATCAAGGAGTTATAACTCGGAAAGAATTTGAGAGGAAGAAAAGGGAACTTTTGGATGAAGATCAATAGTCATAAAATAAGACGAGAAATAATATTTTACAGTTGTATTTTTATTGGAATTATGATAGACTTTAATAGAGTAATTTTAAGTTTGAATTAACATAAAATTATAATGATACGAAAAATAGAATAATAAAAAAATTTGAGGTGAAATATGAAAGTTGGAATACTGGGAACGGGATCTTATGTACCTGAAAAAATATTGACAAATGATGATTTATCAAAAATAGTTGATACAAATGATGAATGGATAACAGTGAGAACTGGTATTAAGGAAAGAAGAATCGTAGATGAAAATGAAGGAACATCTGATTTAGCCTTTAGAGCAGCGCAAAAAGCCATTGAAGATGCAAAAATAGATAAAAATGAAATAGATTTAGTTATAGTCGCAACTATGACTCCTGATTACGGAACACCTTCAACAGCGGCATTAGTTCAGGATAAATTAGGAATAAATGCGGCGGCATTTGATTTAGGTGCAGCTTGTACAGGGTTCGTTTATGCTTATACAGCGGGGCATAGCTTTATAAAAGCAGGAATTTATAAAAAAGTGCTAGTTATTGGTGCAGAAGCAATGTCAAGAGTAATTGACTGGACTGACAGGGGAACTTGCATATTATTTGGAGACGGTGCGGGAGCTGTTGTACTTGGCGAAGTAGAAAATGGAGGATACATGGCTAGCCACTTAGTAGCTGATGGATCTGGTGCAAGTGAACTATTAGTGCCTGCTGGAGGTACAAAAGAGCCTGTATCAAAAGAAAAAATTGACAATAAGGATATCTATTTAAAAATGAACGGAAGAGAAATCTTTAAATTTGCAGTAAGAGTGTTCCCTGAAACAGTGGAAGATGTACTGGGACAAGCCGGAATAACCGCTGACGATGTTGATTTGTTTATTCCACATCAGGCAAATATCAGAATAATTGAATCAATTGCAAAAAGATTTAAGCAACCATTGGATAAATTTTTTGTGAATTTGAATAAATATGGAAATACTTCGGCAGGTTCGATTCCAATAGCACTTGATGAAGCGATAAAAGAAGGAAAATTGAAAAAAGGCGATAAATTTGTTGCTACAGGATTTGGCGGAGGATTGACTTACGGATCAATTTTGGTTGAAATATCTAAATAATATAAGTTGTTTAGTATAATTTAAAATTTATAAAAATAAATTGAATAATAAAAAATATAAATGATAGGAGGAAATATTATGAACTCAAAAATATTTTGGGGATTAGTAATAGTTGTTTTAAGCTTGTTCAAATTTGTACCTGAGGAGATTATAAAGTACATTGTTAATTATCAGGTAATAATTGTTCTTGTAGGTGTTTATTTCTTGGTTAAAAAGAAAAAACAAGGGTGGATATTTGTATGTGTAGGTTCTTACTTATATGTTACTCAGTATCTATGGGAAAATGTGTCATTATTTGTAATTCCGTTAATTCTAGGACTAGTTGTTGTAGGACTTGGAGTAAAGGAAATTTTGGATAAAAAACAGCTAACTAAATTTAGTGGAAAACCAAAAAATTCTTCAAAAGATGAGGAAGTTATTGAAGCAGAAGAAATAAAAAAATAATAAAAGATGAGAAAAAATTAGAATTATTTAAATTTATTCAAAAATTTAAAAACAAGAGGAGATTAAAAAATGTCAAAAATTGCTTTTGTATTTCCAGGACAAGGGACACAGTATGCTGGAATGGGTAAAAAGTTATATGATGAAGTGGATGATGAAAATAAAAAAATAATTGACAAAATTTTTGAAAATAATGAAGATGTGAAAAAAGTTATTTTTGAAGGAACTGATGAAGAATTAAAAAATACAAAATATGCACAACCTGCAATTGCACTATTTTCTGTAATTTTAACTAAATTATTAAAAGAAAAAGGTATAAATGCTGATTTTGTGGCTGGGCACAGTTTAGGAGAATACAGTTCCTTATATGCTGCTGGAGTTTTAAATGAAATTGATACACTGAAATTGATTTCAAAAAGAGGGGAAATAATGAGCAGTGCCAATATTGATGGAGGAATGGCTGCGATATTAGGACTTAGTGCGGCAGATGTGGAAAGTATTTGTAATGAAATTGATGGAGTAGTGGAAGCTGTAAATTATAATGAGCCGAAACAGACTGTTATCGCTGGAGAAAAAGAAGTAATTGCAAATAATCTTGCATTATTCAAGGAAAAAGGTGCAAGAAGAGCATTACCATTAGCAGTTTCAGGACCTTTTCATTCATCATTAATGAAACCTGTTGCCAAAATTCTAAAAAAAGAATTTGAAAACTATACTTGGAATAATCCAGAAACTCCAATTATTGCCAACACTACAGCAAATATTCTAAATTCTGCTGATGAAGTTCAAAATGAATTGTACAATCAGACATTTGGACCAGTAAAATGGGTTGACACAATAAATAAACTGGCTGAAAATGGAGTTACAAAGATTTATGAAATTGGACCTGGAAAAGTATTGGCAGGACTTATTAAAAAAATTAATAAGGAAATAGAAGTTATTAATATTGAAAATGTAGAAAGTCTATAAATTTAAAAATTAAACAATTTAATTAAGTAATTTAAATACACTGAGACAGTTTGTAAAATCTGATTTTTCAGTGTATTTTTTTTGTATTTCAAAATATACTCGAACCCATTTAAAACCGAGTTATTGAAAATTATATAAATTTAGGGTTTGAGTAAAATAGTCATAGCTTTTGAGTTCGGCTTTAAAGCAGTTTTACTATAAAAGTTATAGTTTATAAAACAATTATTTTATTTAATTTAAAAAATTTTTAATTTTATATTGACATTTATTTAAAAATATAGTATAAATAATTAATATAAAATTAATAAAAGAGGTGGTTAATTATGGATAAGGTTGAAAAAAAAGAAAAAAGTAAAATTGAAAAAATGCAAAGAAGGGAGGAAAATAAGAAATTAAGGGAACGCGAAAAAGGGTTTACACTTGTGGAAGTTATTCTGGTGGTAGCGATTATTACAATAATATCAGCGATTGCTGTGCCGCAAGTTGGGAAATATTTGAATAAGGCTAATCGGAGTAAAGTTGTGGGAGCTGTTGCTGAACTTAATAATACGACAACATCCTGGAGCATTGACCATAGTGGAGATGCACCTAAGAATCTTCAGGAAATTTTGACGGAGCAGGGGAATTTGAGTAAGCTTGGAATTGGACTTGATAGTAGTGGAAAATTTAAAATTGGGAATATTCAGGGAAATGTGATTTATCAGGAAGGAGAAATTTTTGCAAAAGTTGATGCAAATAGTAAGGCATTTGCTGGGGAAGAGATTAGAAAATAATGAATATTATAATTGAAATAATAAAATGCTGTATTTTTGCGAGAATTGTATGGATTGATTTAAAAAGAAAAATTATTCCAGAGAAATGCGTAATAATTTTGCTGATTATCGGATTGATTTTAGCATTGCAAAATCACGATTTAGAAAGATATTATTTGGGAATTTGTGCTTATTCGATGCCGATGATTGTTCTTTATATTTTAGAAGATTATGTAAATAAAACTTTAATTGGTTTCGGGGATGTAAAGCTGATGATGGGGATTGGGGGACTTTTGAAATATACAGGGATGGAAAATGTTATGAATTTTTATATAATATTGTATTCTTTTTCTGGAATAGTCGCTTTTCTGTTTTTATTTTTAAAAAAATGGAAAAAATATGAATATATTCCATTTGCACCGTTTATTGTGATAAGCTATGTAATTTTTGAAATATTTTTTTATAAAGTTTTTTAAAAGTTTGGAGAAAAAATGAGAAAAAATAGTGGGGAAACGTTAGTTGAAAGCTTGATTTCAATGTTTTTTGTAACAGTTGCCATTGTACCAATTTCAAATTTATTTTTGAAGACATTTAGGACAGATGTGAGAGTGGATGATTTGAATGTGAGAAGTGTGAATATTGAAAATATGATTGAAATATTGAAGGCAAAAAAATATAATGAAATCTTGAATTTTATTGGGAAACATGAAATTTTAAAAGTTGAGGATTTTTATAATAAATTTTCAGTTGAAAAAAATTATCAGATTTTAAAAAAGTTGGAACAAAGACAGGACAAAAAGGGGAAACTAGAAAATGATAAGGTAAATATTGAAATAAAAAGGACGGAGGGATATTTTGTAAATGAATTGGGAGCGAAGGAATATATTTTTGAAATAAATGTTGATAAAATTAAGGATTATTATTTTCCAGATTAATAGTTTTCATTTGAATTTTATAAAATAAAGAAAAATGATTATTGATAAAAAATAAAATAAGATTTAAGTTGTATTGAAAAAATTTAATTTTTAGGAGAAAAATGTTTGAAAAGAAAAAAAATAAAAAATCTGGATATTTGCTTGTTGAAATATTAATAAGCCTATTTATTTTTTCCGTTCTTGTACTTGTAGTTTCAGTTTTTTTAAAGCGTGTAGTTTTAATTGAAAAAGCGAAGAAAAATAATCAGAAAATGTATGAAAATATGTATTTTTCAATGGATAAAATTATTATGGATATAAAAAACAGAGATATTCAAGACTTTTTATATGAAAATGAAAGTAATAATATTTTTATCAAGGAAAATAAAATTATTTTTAAATTGAACGATATTTTTTATAAAATTGAATCTGCTAATGGCAAACTTTATATTTCTGATGCTGAAAATATAGGAAAATTTGGAAGCAGAGTGGAAATAGGGAAATTTAGGGAAATAAAATTTGAAAAGATAGGCAGTTTGCTAGTAATTACGCTGAATGGGGAAAAAAGTGAAAGTATAAGAGTTGTGAGAATTTAATTTTTGAGGTTTTAGATAATGGGGAATAGATATTTATGAAAAGGGGAAATGTAAATAAGGAAAATAAAAATACGGGGGCGAGTTTGGTTTATGTAATGGTTATTTTATCAATAATTTCGGCATTTTCAATTAATTTTGTGTATTATGTTCATCAGAAAAAGGAAATGGTGTTTTTGAAAAACCAGAAAGAGAATAAATTTGAAAAAAAGTTTTTAATTCAGAAAGAAAATCAGAATGTGAAAAAAATTATGGATAATGGGATTTATTTTAATGAAAATCTGGTTACATTAGAGAAAAAGGAGCAGTATTTTGATAGCAGATTGGAAAATGATGGACAGGAAATTAAAATGGAAAAGTTGATTTTTTTGAAGAAAGATAGTGAAAGTATTGGAAATTATATGGTTAAGTCAATAAAAGATAGCAATGAAAATGAATATTTTTTACCGCTTGAAGAAAATAAGGTTTATGGGGAGTTAAAAGTTGTTTTTGCAAGGAAAATTTTAGATAAGGAAATTTTGTTTCAGGAAAAAATTGAGTTTAGGAGAATAAATCCAATGGAAGTTGAGATGAAAGTTTTGGAATCGCAATTTTTATAGATAAAATAATAAAGGGGGAGTGATGGAAGAGAAAATAAAAATATATGTGCGAAGTAAAAATAAGATTTATATTTTTTTTAAAGATGAAATATATTTTTTTGAAAATCAGGAGCTGGAATCAGTTCTGGAAAGTTTTGTTGAAGAAAATAATATTGAAAAAAATACAAAAATAGCGGTAATTTTACATTTTTCATATTTTTGGTTTAATGATTTTAAGGATTTTGATAAAACAGATGAAAATTTTGAAAAAGAATCTAAAAAAACAAAAAATATTTCAGAAATTTTAAAGAAAAAAATTAATTTTGTGAATAAAAAAATGATTATAAATCATTTGGAAAATAAATTTTTGGATATTGAAATGGATAAAAGAGAAATTTTAAAATTAAAAAAGTATGCAAAAAAATATTCGCTTTTACTTACTGAAATAAAGATAGATTTTGATGCGGTTTATAATTATTTTAAGGATGGAAATTTTGAAATTAGTCAAAATAAGGAAATTGAATTTGAAAATAAAAATGAACTTTTGGAAAATAAGAATGGGAATTTTCAAGAAGAAATAGAAATTGTCGAAGAAGTGCAGGAAATTGGAGCTGTAAAATATAATAATGTAAATCGTAATTTTGGGGAAATTGAAGAGATTGATATAAATGAAGAATTAGGAAATAGTGAGAATTTTGGAATAGAAAATGATATAAATATTCTTAGAAAAAGTAGGACTGAAATTTTACAGCTGGGAGAAGAAAGTAGTATCAGGATTTTGATTGAAGATGAGAAAATATCGGAAATTGAAAAAATTGATTTGAAAATTGAAGATGTAGATGATATTGAAAATTTTGATTTTGGAGAGATGATTGTAGTTGGAGACAGTGAAAATGATATAAAAACGGTATTTGCGGGTATGGAACTTTCAGATAATCCTAATTTTATAAAGCAGAATGCTGTTTTTGATAAGGAAAGCTTAAAAAACATAAAAATTTCTGATGTTGTTATTGCAGGTATTGTCGCAACTGGATATTTTCTTGGATATAACTCAATTCCAATGGAGAAGAAAACGTTGGAAAATGAAATAATTCAGAAGGAAATAAAAACATTGGAAAAAGATTATTTAAAGAAAAAGGGTGAAGAAATCCCAGATTATTCCAAAGAGCTTGCAGTACTTCGTGAAATTGATATGGCGATGAAAAGGCGTGAATATTACTCGTTTATAAAATTTTTAGTTGAAAATAGTAAAAATGGAATTGATTATACGAAAATTAATTACGAAAATGCAAAATGGGTTGTTCAAGGGGAAATGGAAAATTTTAATAATTTTGAAAAGTTTGAGAATAATATCTTGAGAAAATATTCTAATTCGGAACTGGGATATTTGAAGGATAATGATACGGCAACACTTTTTGAATATAATATTTTGGAGGGAAAATAGTTTAAGCAGTTAGGATAAGGAAAAATGATTAAATTAAATTTGAAGTTATTAATTTTTACAGTCGGAATTGTACTGGCGTTGGTAAATATTAATAAGAAATATGGAAAATACAAGGAAGTTTTAAATAATAGGAAAATTTTGATTGAAAATAAAAGAAATTTGGAAAGTAAAATTGTGAATGTAGTAGAACAAAAAAATTTAGAACGTAGAAGGATTATGAATGAATATAATCAGATAACGGCTCTTACGAAAAAATTATCATTTTTATCAATGAAAAGCGAATCCGAATTTAAAAAGATAATTTATGTTTTTTCACACGACAGCGGACTAAAAATGAAGGAAATCTCAAAATCGGAAAATATCTGGGAGAGAAACGGCTACAGACTTAAATATATTCATTTTACAATGTACGGAAGCCTGAATGATTTTGGAAAATTTATATATTTTGTGAATAAAAGTAAAAGATATATTGACACTTCTAAAATGTTTATGGAGCTGACGAGTGATGGGTTTAAAATTTCATTAGGATTTATAGAAAAAATTGAGGATAAAAAAATTAAGGTGGAAATTTAGCTAGTATAATAACTGAAGGGGGGATTTATGGAAAGGAAAAGAAAAAATTTTAAATTGTTTACGGTTTTATTTCTGATTTTTTATATTGTTGGAAATAATAGTTTTGGAGCTAAAACATCTGATTATGTGAATAAAATCGATGTGGAAAATGCAAAGAAAATATTTATTTATGAAGTTCCAAAAAAGGTTCAGACAGAAAAGAAGGAAAACAGTAATAAAAGTTCAAATAATAATCAGAATAATAAAAATTCAAATAAAAATAAAAATTCAGCAAATGTATCAAAAAATAATGAAAGTACAAGTAACAACAATAAAAATCAAGTACAGAATCAGGTTCAGCCTGTTAAGGAAAAGAAAAGAACTGGAGAAATTGATTTGGAATACAGAAATGTGAAAGATATTACAGAAAAATTGAATGGTTTTTTTGGATTTGAAGTGATTGGAATTGATAATAAAATTATTTTTAATGGAGATGAAAGTAAAATTGAGGAAATGAGAAGGATTATAAAGTCGCTGGATAAGGAAAAGGAACAAGTTATAATAAAGGGAACTATAATTGATACAAGCTCAAATCTGTTTGAGCGGCTTGGAATTGACTGGAGCATAAATAGTGATAATGCGAATGCGACTAAAGATAATCTAGTGGCAAAATTTTTGAATGGAGAAGTTTCAATTGCGTCTATTTTTTCAAAAGGAGGGAGATTTTTAGGAATAGATTTTAATTTATTGAAGGAAAATGGAGATATACGTATAGAAGCAATGCCGACACTTATGATTATGGAAAATGAAGAAGGTGAATTAAAAGTTACAGAAGAAGTTTTGGTTGGAGAAAAGAAGACTACGAAAAAAGATACTGAATATGTAGAGCCAATTTTTTCTGAAGCAGGAATAGTCTTTAAAATTAATCCTGAAATTAGAAAAATTAACGGTATAAAGAAAATTTTACTAAAAATAGATACAGAAATAAGCAATTTTAAGCTGACATCGAGCTACAATGCATCTTCTGGGGCAAAACAGAAAAATCAGACTAAAACGACAATAACGTTAAATAATGGCGGCTCGACGTTTATTGGAGGATTAAAGCAGGATGTGAGCAAGGAAACGATAAGAAGAGTGCCAGTATTATCAAAAATTCCAATAGTTGGTCCGCTTTTTAAATATAGAAGGACTAATAGAGAATTGCGGGATATTTATATTGAAATTGAAGCTGTTATTCAGGAGAAACTTTAATAAAAAAAATCACTTTGATTTTAGAAAAATTCAAGCATAATTCAAATGAAAAATTTTACAAATTATAGTGGAAATTTTAAAAATATGTAGTATAATATTAAATAAAGGCTAAATTAAAAAATATAATTTAAAATTGTAAATTAATGAATTTGGATTAAGGAAAGGAAAAAGATGATTTCGATTCAGAGGCTTGAAGAACTAATAAAAAAATTTAGTAATGTGAGAATTGCGGTTGTTGGTGATATGATGCTGGATGAGTATCTAATAGGAAAAGTTAATAGAATTTCTCCTGAAGCACCAGTTCCTATCGTAAATATTGAAAAGGAAAGATTTGTACTTGGAGGAGCTTCAAATGTGGCAAATAACTTAACATCACTTAAAGGAAAAGTTTTTGTTTACGGTGTCATTGGAGATGATGCGAATGGTGAAAAATTTATAAAGGAACTTGAAGAAAAAAATATTGATTCTAATGGAATTGTAAAGGATGAAACGCGTCCAACAATTATTAAAAGTAGAGTTTTGTCACAAGGTCAACAGCTACTTAGATTAGACTGGGAAAAAGATACTGATATTTCAGAAGATATTCAAAATCAACTTTTGGAAAATTTTGAGAAAAATATTGAAAATATTGATGCAGTATTGATTTCTGATTACAATAAAGGGTTACTTACAAAACATTTATCAGAAAGAATTATAGAAATAGCAAAAAAACATAATAAAAAAGTAATGGTTGATCCAAAACCGCAGAATTTTAAAAATTATGTGGGAGCAACTTCAATGACTCCAAATAGAAAAGAAATTTTGGATTATTTTGGAATGAAAAAATTTACTAGCGAGGAAGAAATTGCTGAAAAAATGGCTCAGTTAAAGGATGATTTAAAACTAGACAGCGTTGTGCTTACTCGAAGTGAAGAGGGAGTTTCGCTGTTTAGAACAAAACATAAGAGAATACCGACTGTGGCAAGGGAAGTTTATGATGTTACAGGAGCTGGAGATACCTTTATATCGACATTTTTACTTTCGATATGTGCTGGAGCGGATTTGTATGAGGCTGGGGTAATTGCGAATATGGCGTCTGGAATTGTGGTAGCAAAAATAGGAACGGCTACTGCAACACAAGATGAAATAATAGAATTTTACAAGGATAATGACAATATATTAAAAAATATATAAAAATGAAATGTCATTTGATTTAAAGATGTTATAAAATAAAAAAATACAAATAAAAATTTAAAAAGAAAAGGAAGTGAAATTATGGCAATTATTGCGGCAGTTGAAGCTGGGGGAACAAAATTTATATGTGGATTGGGAACTGAAGATGGGAAAATTATCGAAAGAGTAAGTATTCCAACTACAACTCCTGAAGAAACAATGGCACAAGTTATTGAATATTTTAAAGACAAGGAATTTGATGTAATGGGTGTTGGGAGCTTTGGACCGATTGATCCTGTAAAAGGCTCTAAAACTTACGGATATATTACAAAAACTCCAAAGCCTTACTGGAGCGATTATAATTTAATTGGAGAGTTGAAAAAACATTATGATGTTCCGATGGAATTTGATACTGATGTAAATGGAGCGGCGCTTGCGGAAAGCTGGTGGGGTGCTGGAGAAAATCTGAAAAATGTTATGTATATTACTGTTGGAACTGGAATTGGGGCTGGAGCAGTTGTTGATGGGAAAATGCTTCAAGGATTGACTCATCCTGAAATGGGACATATATTCTTGAAAAGACATAAAGATGATAAGTTTGAAGGAAGATGCCCTTTCCATAAGGACTGTATGGAAGGAATGGCAGCAGGGCCTGCAATAGAAGACAGATGGGGTAAAAAAGGATTTGAACTTGCCGATAGGAATGAAGTTTGGGACATGGAAGCATATTATTTGGCTCAGGCTGTAGTAAATTATACTTTGATTTTATCGCCACAAAGAATAATTATGGGTGGGGGAGTTATGAAACAAAAGCAGCTGTTTCCATTAATTAGAAAATATGTGTTGGAATTTTTAAATGGGTATGTTCAAAAAGAGGAAATTTTAGAAAAAATAGAAGACTATATTGTTTATCCAGGACTTGGAGATGAAGCAGGATTTGTCGGATCAATCGCATTGGGGAAAATTGCATTGGAAAATAACAGAAAATAATAATTGATTTATAATTAATCAAAGGGGAGGGTTAATTAAAATGGCAAGTATTATAAAGAGCAAGGAAAGTGAAATTAGTGAAAAAGACTTGCTATCGTTTACGAAAAGTGTATATTATTTATTAAATGGTAAAATTTCGCTAATTGATACACTTGGAATTGTTGCACAGAATTATAGTGGAGATTTGAAAAGTAAGATAATTCGTACAAAACAGCAGATTGAAAAGGGAGTTTCTCTTCATAGGGCTTTTTCAAAGATTACTGCAAATAAAGAATTTATGGAAATGGTAAAAATTGGGGAAGAAACTGGAAATTTGGAAATAGTCTTTAAGAATCTGTATGAAAAATACGAGTTTAATCAGAAAATAAAAAAAGATGTGAAAAATTTGAGCATTTATCCAATAACAGTTATAATTACAGCATTAGTAATTGTGTTTATATTGTTAAAGTTTGTTGTACCTAAATTTGTCCTAATTTATTCTGACATTGGGCAGGAATTACCGAGAGTTACGCAAATTGTGATAAATATTAGTAAAATAACGGATAAATATGGTATTTTTCTTTTAATTGCCATAATTTTTTTATTTTTTGGATTAAAAAATTGGAAAGGAAAAAATGAAAAGAATTTTGAAAAAATTTTTTTAGAAATGAAACTGGTTGGGCAAATGTATAAAAATATTTGCATATTGAATTTTACAAGAAATATGTATTCTCTGACAGATGCCAATGTTCCATTGATTCAATCCTTAAAAATGTGTACAAATTCCAAAAGTTATATTTTAAATGAGGAACTGAAAAAAATTATTTTAAAAATAGAAAAAGGTGAGAGTATTCAAAAATCCTTTAAACATACGACTTTTTTTGATAATGAATACGTAAGTTTCCTTGCAATTGGAGAAAAGACCGGCGAAATGAAAATATCATTTTTTAATTTGAATGAAATTTATTACGAAAAAGTTAGCGAGAAAATAAAATGGTTTTTAAAAATGTTTGAGCCGCTTTCGATAATTTTTATCGGAGTAATTATTGGGCTTATTGTATTTTCAGTTATGCTGCCTATTTTTAAAATGGGGGAAATGCTGTAAATATTAAATTAAAAATATAAAAAATTAAAGTTGGAAACTGGAATTTTAGATTTAACACAAAAATTCTATTCTTTATTAAAATACAGGATTTATTAGGAACTATTATTAGTAAAGGGGAGGAAAGGCTTCTTATAAGCGAATAAATAAAATGTATATTTTAAAAAGGGGAATAAATTGTTTGGTTTTTCTAAAATAATTTAGATTATAGCAAAGATAGTTTAAAATTTGACTCAAAGATTACAAACATGCTGCTAAAATTTTGGAGGTTTAATTTTAAATGAATATCAATATACAATAAAAGAAAAAAGGAAAATTTATGATAGAAAATTTTATGGAATCATCGAAATATGCACAGAATTTGTTTAAAATAAGGAATGAAATTATACAGGATATAAAAAACGAAAGTTTAGATGAAAATGTGCCGATTATTACAGATGAAGTGCTAAATTATATGATTTTTACTGCTAGAAATATAAAGGCTCGAAATATTTTGGAAATTGGTACAGCGACAGGTTATTCAGGACTATTTTTAGCACAAATCGCTAATGAAAATAGCGGGTTTTTGACAACAATGGAAATTGATGAAATTCGTTATGGAAAAGCTGTGGAAAATTTTAAGAAACTTGGATTATTTGAAAAGAATAAGATGATTTTTGGAGATGCTTTGGAAGAAATTCCGAAACTTGATAAGAATGTGAAATATGATTTTATTTTTATTGATGCGTCGAAAGGTCAGTATTTGAAGTTTTTTGAAATGAGTTATGAACTTCTCAATGAAAATGGAATTATTTTTATTGATAATCTAATGTTTCGTGGACTGGTTGCGGCAGATAAGGAAGAAATTCCAAAAAGATATAAGACAATTGTAAGAAGGCTCAAAGAGTTTATAGAAAAGTTGAATGAAGAGTATAATTTTGTACTGCTGCCGTTTGGAGATGGAGTTGGGATAGTAAAAAAATAAATCCTGTTAGACAATTTGGCAATTATAAATATGGAAAGTATTACTCAAGAAGTCAAACATCTTGTCAAAAATAAAAGAAAAGTATTAAAGTTGTCGAATATATTTATTTAATAGATATGTTCGATAACTTAAGTTTTTTATCTATACAAGGGGTCAAGACCCCTTGCTTCAAGATATTTATTTTATTAAATTCTAAGTTTGTATAGTTATCGAACAGGTCTAATGTTAAAGTGATTTGTATAATTTTGTGAAGATACAAGAAAGAGAAGTGAGGAGAAATGAAATTTCTTTTGTATAATATTCGATATGGGACTGGAAAATATTTGAATCAGCCGTTTAAGCATATGCGAGGGTATTTGGGACGCTCTGTAAGGCATATATATCGCATTGGTAAATTTATTAATAAATATAAGCCTGATATTGTGGGACTTGTAGAGGTTGATCTTGGCTCATTTAGAATGTACAGCAGAAATCAGGCTACGCTTCTTGGGAGAATTACGAGAAATAATAATGTTTATCAGTATAAATATGAGGAAGATTCTAATTATATGAAATTTCCGATGGTGAGAAAGCAGGGGAATGCTTTGCTTTCTAAAAAGCCTGTTTTACGAGAAGAATTTCATTATCTGGATATTGGAATGAAAAAATTGATTATTGAGGTGGAAACGGAAGATGTTGTAGTATTTCTAGTTCATTTGGCACTTGGTGGAAAAACACGGCAGAAACAGATTGTGCAGCTTTACAATTTTGTGAAAAACTGCAAAAAGCCAGTTATAGTTGCTGGAGATTTTAATGTGTTCTGGGGAGAAGAGGAAATTGAAATGTTTTTACAGGCTTCCAACCTGCGAAATATAAACATAAGAAAAGATCCGACTTTTCCGAGCTGGAATCCAAAAAGGGAACTTGATTTTATACTTTGCTCAAAGGAAATAAAAGTAAAAAGTTATGAAGTTATACAAACTCAGCTTTCGGATCATCTGCCGATATTAGTTGATTTTGAAATTGTAAAATCAGAAAAAAGATAGTTTTTTGTTCATAAAATCTATATCATTAATTCTATTAATGTTATCATTAAAAACTTATATATTTAATATATTGATTTTGTATTATTTTTCTGCTATAATAGATTTATCAAAAAACAAATTAAAATGATGGGAGGAAAAGATTATGAAAATGATAAGAAGGATAAGGGATAATAAATTTACATAATTTAATTATAAACCCTTGTCAGATGGTGTATAGTCATTTTTATAATGGATTCCTGTTTTATATAAAAATTTTATTTTTGCCAATGACTTTTGGGTTATTGGCTCTTTGTTTTTATATACAATTTGTATAATTTTATTTAGAGCCTGTAAAAAAGGGCTTTTTTTTTTATAAAAAATTTAAGGAGATGGTAATTATGATAAAAGTTGGAGTTATTGGAGCGACTGGATATGCTGGACAGCAGTTAGTATGGATATTGAATAACCATAAAGAAGTGAAAATTGAGTTTATTTCTTCGTATTCAAATGCTGGGGAAAATATGGGGGATGTGTATGCGAATTATAAAAAATATTTTGAGAAAAAATTGATTTCTCAGGAAGAGGCTGAAAAGAGTTTTGGAAAAATTGATGTGTTGTTTTTGGCATTGCCGCATGGATTGTCGGAAAAGATGACTAAGAAGGCACTTGAAAATGATGTAAAAGTTTTTGATTTGGGAGCAGATTTCAGGCTGGATGATTCGGAAACTTATGAAAAATGGTATGATGTTAAGCATGAGTTTCCTGAAATTAATCAGAGTGCAGTTTATGGCTTGCCTGAGATAAATAGGGGAAAAATAAAGGAAAGTCAAGTTATTGCATGTCCGGGGTGTTATCCGACATCAGCGATATTGGGAGCAGCGCCACTTTTAAAAAATAAAGTTGTAAAAACGGATAAAATAATAATTGATTCAAAATCTGGAGTTTCAGGAGCAGGGAGAAGTGCCAAAATAGATACAATTTTTACAGAAGTAAATGAAAACTTTAAGGCTTACGGAGTTTTAAAGCATAGACATACGCCTGAAATAAAGCAGGAAATGGATAAATTATCAGAAAGCGATATAAACGTAGTGTTTACTCCGCATTTATTACCGATAAATAGAGGGATTCTTTCAACAATTTATTTGGAAGTAAATGAAAAATGGAAGGAAAGTTTGACGGAAGAAAAGATTTATGAAATTTATAATGAGTTTTATAAAAATGAGTATTTTATAAGGGTTACTGAAAATTTGCCTGAGATAAAAAATGTGAAAAATAGTAATATTTGTGAAATTGGTGTCCGTTATGACTCAAAAAGTGGGAATATTATTGTAATTTCTGCGATTGACAACCTTATAAAAGGAGCAGGAGGGCAAGCTGTTCAAAGTATGAATATTATGTTTGGGTTTGAAGAAAATATGGGACTGGAATTTTTATCAATGTATATTTAAAAAAAACTAACTGTTAAAAGGAGTGATTTTTATGAAAATAATAAAAGATGGGACAATTACTAATGTTAAAGGGATAAAGGCGGCAGGAATATCGGCACAGTTGAAAAAAAGCGGAAAAAAAGACTTGGCATTGATTTATAGTGAAAAAAAGGCAGTTTCAGCTGCGGTGTTTACAAAAAATCTTGTAAAAGCGGCTCCGATTATTTTGAATATGGAAAATATAAAAAATGGAAACACACAGGGAATTATTGTAAATAGCGGGAATGCTAATTCGTGTACTGGAGAAACTGGACTTGAAAATGCTAAAAAAATGACGGAATTTGCAGCAAATGAACTGGGACTCAAAAAAGAGGAGATTTTGGTGCAGTCTACTGGAATTATTGGAGTTCAGCTGGATATGGAAAAAATAGAAACTGGAATTAGTAAAATTTGCAAGGAAATATCGAAGGATGGAGGAAATGACGCAGCGTCGGCAATTATGACAACGGACACTTTTACAAAACAGATTTGTGCAGAAATTGAAATAGATGGAAAAACAGTAACAGTTGCGGGAATGGCAAAAGGTTCTGGGATGATACATCCAAATATGGCTACAATGCTGGCTTTCACAGTAACGGATGTAAATATTGAAAAATCGTTGCTGCAAAAAATATTTTCTGAAATTACAGACAGCACATTTAATATGATTTCAGTTGACGGAGATACAAGTACAAATGATATGGCTTGTGTTATTGCTAATGGAGCTTCCGAAAATAAAAAAATTATCGATGAAAATTCTGAAGGATACAGCAAATTTAAAGAGGCACTTCATTTTGTGAATCAGGAGCTGGCAAAGTTGATTGCAAAAGATGGAGAAGGGGCGACAAAATTAATTGAAGTTACTGTAACTGGGGCAAAAAGTAAAAAAGACGCACAAAAAGTTGCAAAATCAGTAATAACTTCGAGTCTTTTCAAAGCGGCTGTATTTGGGGAAGATCCAAACTGGGGAAGAATCCTTTGTGCTGTAGGTTATTCTGAAGCGAAACTTATTGTTGATAAAATAAATATTTTTCTTGGAAATGATATTAATGCTTTACAAAAAGGAGTTCAAGTTGCAAAAAATGGCATGGGAATAGAATTTGACAACGAAAAGGCTGTTAAAATTTTGAAAAATGGGAAAGTTGAAATTTTGATTGAACTGAATGATGGAGAGTTTTCTTCGACTGCGTGGGGATGTGACTTGAGTTATGATTACGTGAAAATAAATGCTGAATATCATACATAAGAAAATAATCTGGAGGATAGAATAATGGTATCAAATTTACAGAAGGCTAAAATATTGGTAAATGCCTTGCCATATATAAAAAAATATTATGGGCAGACAATAGTTATAAAATATGGTGGAAGCGCCATGGTTGACAAAACTGCACGAAAACAGTTTATTAAAGATGTTGTACTTATGAAATACATTGGTATAAATCCTGTAATTGTACATGGTGGCGGCCCTGAAATTAATGAAATGCTTCAAAAAATTGGAAAAGAAAGTAAATTTATTGCGGGAAATCGTGTGACTGATGGGGAAACTGTGGAGATTGTGGAA
Organism: Leptotrichia buccalis C-1013-b; assembly: GCF_000023905.1. Taxonomy (NCBI): domain Bacteria; kingdom Fusobacteriati; phylum Fusobacteriota; class Fusobacteriia; order Fusobacteriales; family Leptotrichiaceae; genus Leptotrichia; species Leptotrichia buccalis. The sequence goes on from NC_013192.1 coordinate 697,958, forward strand.
ATGGTTCTTTCTGGGAAAGTAAATAAGGGAATTGTTGCAGATATTAATAAATATGGCGGGAAAGCTGTTGGAATAAGCGGAAAAGATGATAATATGATTTTAGTTAGGCAAAAGTATATTGAAGAAAAAAGTGAAAATAGCGAGGAAACAAAGAAAATTGATATTGGATTTGTGGGAGAAATTGAAAATATTAATACTGAAATTATAAAGGTGCTTGAAAAAAGTGACTATATTCCAGTAATTTCGTCAATAGGAACTGATAAAAATGGACAGACTTATAATATAAATGCCGATTATGTGGCAGGGGAAATTGCGGGAAAATTAAATGCAGATAGAATGATATTTTTAACGGATGTTGATGGAATATTGCTTGATTATCACGATAAGCAGACGCTTATTGATGAAATTGACGTTTATCACGTAAATAAATTAATTGAAAAAGGTATAATTAGTGGAGGAATGCTACCTAAAGTGAATACTTGCCTAAAAGCCATTGAAAAAGGGGTGGAAAATGTGATTATTTTAAATGGGAAGCTGGAACATTCATTATTATTGGAGTTGTTTACAGAGGAAGGAGCTGGAACTTTAATAAAAAAATAAATTAAATTTTAGAAGGGAAGCAAAAAAATGTTATTAAATGTATATAGTCGATATAATGTAATTTTTGACAAGGGGGAAGGAAGCTATATTTTTGATATCGAAGGGAATAAATATATCGATTTTGTATCGGGAATATCGGTAAACTGTCTGGGGCATGCAAGTCCAGTAATTATAAATGCTCTAACTGAACAAAGTAAAAAATTGATACATATTTCAAATCTTTATTACAGCGAGCCTCAATTAGAGCTGGCAAAAAAACTTACAGAAAACAGTGCGATGGAGAAAGTATTTTTTACTAACAGTGGAACAGAAGCAATTGAACTGGCAGTAAAAATTGCTCACAAATATGGTAATAATTTATCGTATGATGAAAATGGAAATAAAATTATTGACAAAACTGAAATAATTTATATGAAAAATTCATTTCACGGACGCTCAACAGGAGCATTAGCAATAACAGGACAGCCTAAATACCAGAAGCCTTTTGAGCCTTTGATTTCTAATGTTACACAATGTAATTTTAATGATGTGAAAGATTTGAAGGCAAAAGTGAGTGAAAAAACGGCAGCCATAATTTTGGAGCCAATTCAGGGAGAAAGTGGGCTGGAAAGTGCAACACCCGAATTTATGCAGGCGATAAAGGAGTTGAGTGAAAAATATAATGCACTTGTGATTTTTGATGAAATTCAATGCGGGATGGGAAGAACTGGAAAATTGTTTGCTTATGAAAATTTTGAGATTATTCCAGATATTGTCACTGTGGCAAAATCGCTTGGTGGCGGTGTTCCAATTGGAGCAACTCTTACAAAGGGCAAGGCAAACGATGTTTTGAAGCCTGGAGATCATGGTTCGACTTATGGGGGAAATCCGCTAGTTTGTGCTGTTGCAAATGCTGTTTTGCATGAATTGATTGACAATAAACTGGTTGAAAAGGATGTTGTGGAAAAAGGGCAGTATTCTCTTAAAAAATTGGAAGAATTGAAGGGGAAATATAATTTTATTGATGAAATTCGTGGAAAAGGGCTGCTTTTGGGAATAAAATTTGACGAAAGCAAAGTTTTGGCAAAAGATGTAGTTTTAAAGGCATTGGAAAATGGGCTGCTGCTAGTTGGAGCTGGAAATAACGTTGTGAGATTTTTCCCGCCATTTAATGTGAAAACTGAAGAAATTGATGAAGCAGTATCAATATTGAGCAAAGTTTTGGAAACGTTTTAGTCTTTTTTATAATATTGTAAATTAGAGGTTATTGAGGTAAAATTATAATGAAGGAATAAAAAAATTATAAATAAAGGTGAGACTTATGAAAATTTTTAGAAAAATTGCGATAATAGCTGTTTTGTTAAGTTTGATAAGTTTTGGTAATTCAAATATTGAAAGTAAGATTGCTCAAATTAGGAAAGATTACAAAGGTACTAATGCTATAAAGAATTATATTGTGAAGGAAATTGAGGATGATGAACAGAGTATAGAGGGTGGTGTTATAAGATATTATTTTCAAAATAGAATTGTTAAGAAAATTGTAACTGAATATTTTGGTGAAACCTGGAGAGGAACGACGGAGTATTACGTGAAAAATGGAAAAGTTTATTTTATTTTTAATAGAACTGAAAAATATAATGTTCCATATTATATAAATGCTGATTGGTACAGAGAAAATGATGTGGAAATTGGAGAAGTATTTGACAGTAAAAAGTCGGAAATTTTTGAAAAGAGATACTATTTTGATGAAAATATGAAATTGATCCGATATACTGATGAAAATAAAAAAAATATTGAAAATGTACAAAAATTGAAAGAAATTGAAAAAGAGATTTTAAATGAATATTTTAGAATAAAAAATAGAAATTAAGGAGAAAATATGTTAAAAGGAAAATCATTTTTAAAATTATTAGACTTTACAACAGAAGAATTACAATATTTACTAGATTTGGCCAAAAAATTGAAGGAAGATAAGAAAAATAAGACTGAGAAAAAAAAATTGACTGGTAAAAATATTGCATTGATTTTTGAAAAGACTTCGACACGTACTAGATGTGCTTTTGAAGTTGCGGCTTATAATCAGGGAGCAAATGTTACGTATATTGGGCCTTCTACTTCTCAGATGAATGATAAGGAGTCGATCGAGGATACTGCAAAAGTTCTGGGAAGATTTTATGATGGAATTGAGTATCGTGGATATGGACAGAATTTGATAGAAGCATTGGCCAAACATTCTGGCGTGCCTGTGTGGAATGGACTTACGACTGAGTTTCATCCAACACAGGTTTTAGCGGATTTTTTAACTATTTTAGAGAAAAAGGGAACTTTGAAGGGAATTAAGTTTGCGTATCTTGGAGATGGAAAAAATAATATGGCAAGTTCACTTATGATTGGTGCAGCAAAATTTGGGATGGATTTTAGAATTGTTGCTCCGAAAGAATATTTTCCAGATAAAGAATTGGCTGAAACTGCATTGAAACTGGCTGAAGAAAATGGAGGGCGTGTTTCATTTACGGATGATAGAATTGGGGGAGTGAAAGATGCGGATGTGATTTATACGGATGTCTGGGTTTCGATGGGAGAATCTTATGATGTGTGGGAAGAAAGAATAAATCGACTTTCATATTATCAGGTAAATAGTGAGCTTATAAAACACGCAAAGGATGACTATCTGTTTATGCATTGCCTGCCTGCATTTCATGACTTAAATACAAAAGTTGCAAAGGAAATTGAAAAGAAGTACGGAATTAAGGAAATGGAAGTTACTGATGAAGTGTTTAGAAGTAAAAATTCAGTGGTATTTGATGAGGCGGAAAACAGAATGCATACGATTAAGGCAGTTATGGTAGCAACTTTAGGTGATATTTAATTTTTAAATTTTAAAAAATTGTATTAATTAAATTAAAACTGTGAAAAAAAGCTAAAAATAAGGATAATATATTGAAATATTAGAAAAAATATACTAAAATGATATTGAAGATTAAACATTCAGAAAGGAGAAATTGGTGAAGTCAATTTTAAAGAAAATATCATTATTAGCAATTACAGTTTTAACGGCAGCTACATTGAATGCCTCGAATATTATAGTGGGAAGTAATAACAATGCAGCAAAAGTTAGTAATCAAAAGGTTACAAAAAATAAAGAATTAAGAGGTGTCTGGGTAGCAAGTGTCAGCAATATCGACTGGCCTTCTAAAAAAGGACTTAGTGTGGATCAGCAAAAAAGAGAATTTTTGACAATCCTTGATAATGTGAAGAAGTGGAATATGAATGCAGTATTTGTACAAGTAAAACCTGCTTCGGATGCTTTTTATCCATCTAAATATTCACCATGGTCTGAATATTTGACAGGAACTCAAGGAATAAATCCAGGATACGATCCATTAAAATTCATGGTAGAAGAAGCTCATAAGAGAGGTATTGAATTTCATGCATGGTTTAATCCATACAGACTTTCAACTTCAGGTTCAAGAGATAGATTATCAAGTGATAATATTGGACGTAAAAAACCTGAATGGACAGTAGCTTACGGAGGGCAATTATACTTAAATCCAGGAATTCCTGAAGTTAATGATTATGTTGTGAATAGTATTGTTGAAGTTGTAAAGAACTACGATATTGATGGTGTTCATATGGATGATTATTTCTATCCATATAAAGTTAAAAATCAAGAATATCCAGATTCTGCACAATTTAAAAAATATGGAAGTAAATTTTCTTCAATTGGAGATTGGAGAAGAAATAACGTAAATACTTTAATTGAAAAATTACATAATTCAATTAAAAAAGAAAAAGAAAATGTGGAATTTGGAATAAGTCCATTTGGTGTATGGAGAAATGCGTCTACTGATCCAGTAAGAGGTTCTCAAACAACTGCAGGTGTACAAAATTATGACGATTTGTATGCAGATATTTTACTTTGGATGAATAAAGGATGGATAGACTATGTAGCGCCGCAAATTTACTGGAATCAAGGACATAAAGCCGCTGAGTATAATACGCTTGTAAAATGGTGGAGTAAATATGCAGCACAAACAAATACAAACTTGTATATTGGACAGGCAGCATACAAAATAAATGAGTGGAAAAATGCTAAAGAGTTAATAAATCAGATAAATTTCAACAGAAATTATCCAGAAGTGAAAGGAAGTATTTTCTTTAGCTACAAATCATTATTAACAAATCCTAAAAATGCTACAAACGGTTTAGCACAAGGGCCTTATGCTAACACTAATATTGAAAATTAAGAGTTTAGATTTTTTAGAAATTGAAAAAAATAAGAAATAAAAAATTAAAAAATCAGTATTATTGAAGTAAAATGCAACTTTAATAGTGCTGGTTTTTTTATAGGGAAATTAAAATAGTGCTTTAAATATTTATAGTAATAAAATTTGCAAAATGAATTTAATTGGAGTATAATAAACATATGTAACAAAGTTTTTTTAATCTTTACTCAAAGTTGGGAGAAAGGAGGGAAATAATGAAAAGTAAAATTTGGAAATTTTTGGGATTCCTGTTTCTTATGATGATTGTTGTAAACTTGATTTTATCAATTATTTCGACAATTTTACCAGTAAGATTTGAATCACCAAGTTCCGTTGTAGAAGCACCGCATTATTTTAACTTTGTTCTAGGAAACTTTAGATTTTCACTTAGTCAGACAGTGCTTGATACTTGGGTAATTATGCTTATAATTATATTTCTTGTAAGAAAAGGGACAAAAAATATAAGTGTTGAAAATCCAAGTAAGATGCAGATTATAATGGAAGAGTATTACCATTTTATTGAAAATACATTTTTGACTACATTTGGAAAACATAAAAAAAACTATATACCATTTTTTTCGGCATTGTTCATATTTATAATGTTCTCAAACTTAAGTACATTTTTATTTCCATTCATTATGATGGGAGTAACAGAAAATGGAGTTAAAACGATAAAACCATTTTTTAGAACTCCGACAGCCGATCCAAATACAACAATAGGATTATCACTTATAGTAATTGTTATTTTCTTAGCAGTTTCTATAAAACAGCATGGATTAAAAGGGTATATAAAAACATTATTTGAACCAATGTGGTTTATGTTCCCGCTAAATGTAGTAGATATTTTTTCAAAAGTGTTAAATACATCAATGCGGTTATTTGGAAATATGCTTGCAGGACTTGTAATTGTTGGGCTTTTATACAGTCTTGTAGGACGTGGAATGCTTCAGTCATTGACACATGATATGCTGAAGGGAAGTTTTTCATTTTCAGTCGGATGGCCGATGCTTATACAGCTTTATCTAGATTTATTTATTGGGATTGTACAGGCATTTGTATTTACAATACTTTCATCAGTCTATGTAAGTGAAGCGTTGGGTGAAGAAGAGTAAAAATTTTAAAATAAAAATTATTAAATCAATAAAACAGGAGGATTAAAGAATGAAGGAAATGATTCAAGCAGCAGCTTTATTAGGAGCAGGTATTGCAGCAGTAGGAGGAATTGGAGCAGGATTAGGACAGGGAATTGCAACTGGATATGCAGTAGAAGCAGTTTCAAGACAGCCTGAAGCTAAACAGGATATTATGCAGACATTAATTACAGGATTGGCAATTACTGAGTCATCAGCGATTTATGCATTGGTTATAGCATTCTTGTTAATTTTCTTAAAAGGATAAAAATAAAAAATTAAGAAGAGATAGGTTGGAGCAATGAAGAATTTAAAAAAAATAACGGTAACTTTAACAGCTTTATCTGGAGCAATGTTTTCAAATTCAGCTTTTGGTGCATCAAATTCAGATAATTCCGATACAGGAGCAAAAACTACAAAAAAATCGAATACTCAAACGAAAAAAAATAAAAAAACATCAAATTCAAAGAAAAAAAGTTCTAGTACTCTAAAGGAAAGTACTTTAAAAGCAACAAAGTCAACTTCATCTAATAAAATTGCTGGTAAGATAACAGCAAGACCAGCTACAGAAAAGAAAAGTAGAAATAAAAATAAAAAATTGCGAACTAAATCTTCAGCACAAAAATCTAAGGAAAGTTCTAAAATAATTAAAAAAATAAATAAAGAAATTGCAAAAAAAGAAATAAATGTAAATTCTAAGAAGATAATAAAAGATAAGAAGGATGAAATTGAAAAAGCTTATGCAAGCCAAAAACTAGAAGATTTTCAAAAACCGACTGACAAAAATGATTCGGAAAATAATTCAGAGCTTGTAAAACAAAATGAAGAAATTGAAAATGATGTTAAAGTGGAAAAACCTGTAACAGAAGAAAAAGAAGAAGAAAGAGTACTTTCTACCGCTTCGCCAGTGTCTACTCAAAATTATAAGGTTTCTTATATTGAAATTAACAGTATTGATACTAATAGTAATGGAAAACTGACTAAATCTACTAAAATGGACATCAGCTTTGGTGTAGAACTGGAAGTAAAAAATCCTGAAATTGAGCTTGAGAATGTAAAGGTATATTTAGTAACTCCAGGAAAAAGAGAAAAATTGATTATCGATTCTAAAGTTCCAAAAGAAAGAACTGTAAGAAGTGAAAATGAAGGACTTTTTGAAGCATGGATTACTAATGTTGGTATGAAATCGAATATTAAAAATTTTGATAACGAGAAAATTGATAATCATATAAGATGGAATGGAACATCTGGAATAATGGGAAGTGTATCATTTAAAGATTTGATAAAAACACCAGCAGAAAAAAATGAAATGGATAAAAAAAGTTTTTTTGAAAAAATAAAAAGTTTGGTTTCACCAGGTAATCAATACAGTTATTTATTTAAGTTTGTAATAAAAGCAAAAGATAAAGAAGAGGAACTAATTTATCAACCAGCCATTTTCAATGTTAAATTAATGGGAGCTAAAAAAATATAAAAATAAAAGGAACAAAAATAGAATTAATAAGGAGTAAAAATGAATGAAGGAGCAAAATTAGTAAACATAGACTTTACGATGGCTATTCAAATAATAAACTTTATAGTATTAGTCTATTTTTTTTCACGAACTTTTGCAAAAAAAATCGGCAAAGTGCTTGAAGATAGAAAGAAATTAGCTTTATCTGAAATGGAAATTGTCGAAAATGAAAAAGAAAAATTAGAAGAACAGAAAAAAACAATGGAAAAATTGAAAAAAGAATCCAAAAGACGTGCAAACGATATTCTGATAAAAGCCGAAAGACAGGCGGATGATAGAAAAGATCAAATTATATCGCAAGCTATGAGTAATCGTGAAAGAATGATGATGAAAGCAGAAGCCGATATTGAAAAAATGCGTCAAAATGCCAAATTTGAACTTCAAAAGGAAGTTGGAGAAATGGCAGTTGAACTTGCAGAAAAAATTATTAAGGAAAATATCGACGAAAAACAAGATGCAACTATTAATAAGTTTATTAATGAGATAGGAGATTAAAATGGCTAATGATGAAATTGCAAAAAGATATGCAGGAGCAATTTATAATATAGCAAAATCTTCTGACAGTGTAAATGAAGTTAGGGAAGTATTGAATATTCTTATGGAAAATTATGAGGAAAGTGAGGAATTTAGAAAGATTCTGGAAGATCCTTTAAAAAAGTTTTCTAAAAAAGAAAAGTTTTTGGAAAAATCTTTTAACCATACAAGCAAGGAATCACTTGGAGTAATAAAATATATTGTAAAAAAGCAAAGATTATCGTTAATCGGAGAAATAAAAGATTATTTTTTAAAACTTTATTATGAAGAAAATAATAAACTTCCAGTAACTGCTATATTTGCAAAAGAGCTATCAGAAAAACAAAGAGAACAGTTAGTACAGAAATTAGAAAAAAAATACAATAAAAAGATTGTCTTAAATGTCAAAGTTGATAAGGAAATAATTGGCGGAGGAATTTTAAAAATTGGTAATGAAGTTATTAACGGTTCTATAAAAAATCAAATTGAGGAAATAAAGAAAAATTTTTAGAAACGGAGGTGCTTTTCTTTGAGAATCAAGCCAGAAGAAATAAGTAAAATAATCCGAAGCGAAATCGAAAATTACAAAAGTTCACTGGATATTTCCAATACTGGAACGGTTTTGGAAGTAGGAGATGGAATTGCCAGAATCTACGGATTAAGCGACGCTATGGCAGGAGAGCTTCTGCAATTTGAAAATGGAACTGTCGGAATGGCACTAAACTTGGAAGAAAGTAACATTGGAGCAGTAATTTTTGGAAAAACACAAGGTATAAAAGAAGGAAGCATAGTAAAAGGATTAGGAAAAGTAGCTGAAGTTCCAGCTGGAAATGAGCTGCTTGGAAGAGTAGTTGACGCACTTGGGACTCCTATTGATGGAAAAGGCTCTATAACAGCTGATAAATATATGCCAATTGAGCGACAGGCTTCAGGAATTATCGCAAGAAAACCTGTTACACAGCCTATGCAGACAGGAATAAAGGCAATAGATGGAATGTTTCCGATTGGAAAAGGGCAGAGGGAATTAATAATTGGAGATAGACAAACTGGAAAAACAGCAATTGCAATTGATGCCATTATAAATCAAAAAAATAACGATGTTTTATGTGTTTATGTTGCAATCGGTCAGAAAAGATCAACTGTTGCACAAATTTATAAAAAATTAGAAGAAGCAGGTGCATTAGAATATACAATTATAGTTGCAGCAACTGCATCAGAATCAGCACCACTTCAATATTTGGCACCATATTCAGGAGTTGCTATGGGTGAATATTTTATGGATCAAGGGAAAGATGTACTGATAGTTTATGATGATTTATCAAAACACGCTGTGGCTTATCGTGAAATGTCATTGTTATTGAAACGTCCACCAGGAAGGGAAGCATATCCAGGAGATGTTTTCTATCTGCATTCAAGACTTCTTGAAAGAGCAGCAAAATTAAGTGATAAATTGGGTGGAGGTTCAATTACCGCACTTCCAATTGTAGAAACACGTGCTGGAGATATTTCGGCATATATCCCAACAAATGTCATTTCGATAACAGATGGACAAATATTCTTGGAAACAGATTTGTTTAATTCGGGATTCAGACCAGCAATAAATGCGGGAGTTTCTGTATCACGGGTTGGAGGAGCTGCACAAATCAAGGCTATGAAGCAAGTTGCTTCAAAAGTAAAACTGGAACTTGCCCAATATAACGAACTTTTGGCATTCACACAATTTGGCTCAGATTTGGATAAAGCTACAAGAGATCAGCTTAACCGTGGATCTAAAATTATGGAAGTGTTAAAACAGCCGCAATACAGTCCGTACAGAGTTGAAGAACAAGTAATTTCATTTTATTGTGTAACAAACGGATATTTTGATGATGTTCCAAATGAAAAAGTGAGAGTATTTGAAAAAGATTTAATAGAAGCAATTAGAAATGATTCAAATATCTTAAATGAAATTTTGGAGAAAAAGTCGTTGGATGATGACTTGAAAAATGGGCTTGACGAATTTATAGTTAATTATAAAAAAGAATATGTCTGGTAAAGCAGGTGAAAATATATGGCAGCAAATATGAAAGAAATAAAGGAACGTATTGACAGCGTAAAAAGTACCAGTCAAATCACAAATGCGATGAATATTGTATCTTCTACCAAATTTAAAAGATTTCAGGTATTAACTTTAAAATCAAGAAATTATGCACGTGCTGTAGATGAGGCTTTTGATAATCTGGTTGCAAGTCTTACAGGAAATAAATTTGTAATTTTTGATGGAAAATCAGAAGTCAGAAGAGTCGGTATCATTGTAATGACATCAGATCGTGGGCTTTGTGGAAGTTTTAATTCAAATACTTTTAGAAGACTTGAAAATATGAAAAAGCAGTTTGAAAAGGAAGGCAAGGAAATTTCTGTTGTGACAATAGGAAGAAAAGCGAAGGAATATTGTAAAAATAGAAATATAAATGTTGACAGTGAATATACACAAATGATTCCCGAAACAATGTTTGAAACTGGGAAAAAAATTAGTGAAGATGTGGTACAATTTTATTTAAATGATTTTTATGATGAAGTTTACATGATTTATTCAAAATTTGTATCAGCAATTGAATATAATATTCAAATTGAAAAGTTACTCCCAATTGAGAAAAAAGAAGGATTGCCAACAAAGGAATATATCTTTGATCCATCAGAGGAGGAAGTGTTAAACTCATTTGTGCCACAAGTTCTGAATATAAAACTGTATCAGTCATTACTGGAAAATTCAGCGAGTGAACATTCAGCCAGAATGTCTGCAATGAAACAGGCTAACGACAATGCTTCTGAAATGATAAGAAATCTGGAAGTGCAGTATAATCGTGAAAGACAAGGACAAATAACACAAGAATTGACAGAAATTATAAGCGGTTCTTTAGGAGTACAATAATTTTTATACAAAATTAAAGAATCAAAAGCAGAAAATTAAGAAGGAGGTCAAACTTAGCTGATGAATAAAGGTAAATTAGTTCAAGTAATTGGACCAGTTATAGATGTAAAATTTGAAAAAGAATTACCAGATATTTACAATGCACTTGAAGTGTACAACGAAAAAGGTGAAAAGTTAGTAGCTGAAGTTCATGCACATAATGGAAATAATGTTGTAAGAGCAGTTGCAATGTCTGGAACAGAAGGATTACGACGTGGACTGGAAGTTGTAGATACTGGAAAACCGATTCAAGTTCCTGTTGGAAGAGCGACACTTGGAAGAATTTTCAATGTTCTTGGAGAAGCAGTTGATGAAGGCGAAAAACTGGATGAAGATGTTTTAAGAGAATCTATCCATAAAGATGCACCGTCATTTGAGCAACAAGGAACTGATTCTGAAATACTAGAAACAGGAATAAAAGTGGTGGATTTATTGGCACCGTACTTAAAAGGTGGAAAAATAGGATTGTTTGGAGGAGCTGGAGTTGGAAAAACGGTTTTAATCCAAGAGTTAATTAACAATATTGCAAAAGGGCATGGAGGACTTTCCGTATTTGCAGGAGTTGGAGAACGTACACGTGAAGGACGTGATTTATACAATGAAATGACTGAAAGTGGAGTTATTGACAAAACAGCATTAGTGTATGGACAAATGAATGAACCGCCTGGAGCAAGATTAAGAGTTGGACTTACTGCACTTACAATGGCAGAATATTTTAGAGATAAGGAAGGACAAAATGTACTTTTATTTATTGACAATATATTCAGATTTACTCAAGCAGGTTCGGAAGTGTCTGCACTACTTGGAAGAATGCCGTCAGCCGTAGGATATCAACCAAATTTGGCAACTGAAATGGGAGCTTTGCAAGAAAGAATAACATCGACAAATACAGGTTCGATTACATCAGTGCAAGCTGTATACGTGCCAGCAGATGACTTGACAGATCCAGCACCAGCAACAACATTTGCCCATTTGGACGCAACAACAGTATTATCAAGACAAATTGCGTCGCTTGGAATTTATCCAGCAGTAGATCCGCTTGATTCAACTTCAAGAATATTAGAACCTGAAATTGTTGGAAATGAGCATTATAAAATTGCGAGGGAAACTCAGAAAGTATTGCAAAGATATAAGGAATTACAGGATATTATAGCAATTCTGGGAATGGATGAGCTGGATGAAAATGATAAATTAACAGTAAACCGTGCTAGAAAAATTCAAAGATTCTTTTCACAGCCGTTCTCTGTTGCAGAACAATTTACAGGAATGAAAGGTAAATACGTGCCATTAAGAGAAACAATTCGTGGATTTAAAGAAATTTTAGACGGACTTCACGATGATTTGCCAGAACAAGCATTCTTATATGTTGGGACAATAGACGATGCAGTAGCAAAAGCTAGAGAATTAATGGCAGAATAGTTTTTATTGATTTTAGAATAATAATATTTTTATATACAATTTTAAAAATATAATATTATTTTCAATAAATAATTAAATTAAATAAAAAAATTTCCACTTATACTTAAACTATACTCAAACTGCTTAAAAATCGAACTGACTAAATAAAATGAACTTGCTGTTCGAGTAATATAGTCTAAAATTTTGAGTGGAAAGGAGGATTTATGGCACTGGAATTTATTTTGCAAGCAGTGACTCCAGAAAGACTTGTTTTTGAAAAACCTGTTGAATTTGTGAAATTACGTACTGAAAGCGGGGATATTGGAATACTCGCCAAGCACATTAATTATATAACTCCAATTGGTGCGGGAGAAATGCTGGTTCGTGAAAAGGATAAGGAAGATGTCACATATTATCTGGAAGGCGGATTTCTGGAAGTTAGGCAGGATAAAGTTGTCATTCTAGGAGTAAATATAGTTGAAGCAACTAAAGCTGAAGCGGAAAGAATGGCGAGGGAAGTCGCAATCGAAAGGGCAAAGAGACAGAAAATAAAAGAAGAGCAGAATATTTTGGGAACTAAAAAACGGATTCAAAGTAATTTAACTAGAAAATAAATAATTTAAAAATTAAAAAAAATATGGTATAATAAGTGAAATTATAGTAATACGTACTTAAATAAATTTTAAAGTTAATTTAAAAAATTCAAAATTTATATTTAATCAATATACTTTGGAATTTTATATTTATTTCTAATGTTTTATTAATTATTTTTAATTAAAGATTAAAAAAATAAGTAAAAATATTACTATCATTTTAATAATCAAAAAATAATGTAAAGGTGGAAATGGGAATGGAGCAATTAAAAAAGAATAGAAAAAGAAGTTATTACAGAAATTATGCTAACGAAAAATTAATCAGAAATCAAAAAAATAGAAGTGCACTTAAAAAATTAGAAAATCTTATTTCAATGGAAGTTATTGAAAAAGAAATTATCGAAAAAACGTTAATTAAATATTTCATAATGAAAAGAAACAGAACGTTTTATAGAAATTTTATCAATAGAAAGTTATTAGGAAATTTAGGAAAAAGATACAGAAGAATTTTTAGAACCTTGAATTTTAATTATGAAAAAATTTCACCAGACCAAATTAAACGTAGATACGTGGAAACAGAAATTAATCGTTCAAAATTTGCAAAAGGTGTAGAATTTGACGGAAAATCAAATCATGAAGATATTTACTTTGACAAGGCTCCATTACCGGCAGCATATTTTGTAGACGAAATCGTATTAATGCCAAAAAATCCTACAACATTATTTATATACTGGGAAATACGTGACGATACATTTGAAAGATTGACATCAAATAATGGAATAGTTGACAATGTTATCATAAAACTTTATAAAGATGGATATGAGTACAGAAAAATTATAAGACATGAAAGAATAGGGTCACATTATATAACTGAAATTGATGTAAATCAGAATTATGAAGTATCTATCGGATATGAAGATGCATATGGAAACTTCTCTGAAGTTGCACATTCTGTAGAAGCTATTTCCCCAAATGATAAAGTTTCTGATAATATAGATTTATTATGGGGAACTGTAAGATTAGATGGGAATACAAATCAATTAATAAAATATATAAATACGCCAGTTTCTACGCCTGAAGGAAGAGAAGCATTAGGATTGCCTGATGCACGTCTGGATGAAGATGACGAATTTATAATTGAAGTAATAGAAAGATTGACAAAAGTTGGAGCTTCAGAATCAATAATTGAAAGAAAAGTAATAAAAGGAAAACTTCCTCATCTTAAACTTGATATGAGCGGTTCAAGAAGTAGTTAAAATTTTAACAATTAAATTTTTTCATTTGTGAAAAAATCGAAGGAGATAAAATGGGAATTATAGCATGGATAATACTTGGTGGTCTTTCTGGGTGGATAGCTAGTATAATAATGAAAAAAAATACTTCAATGGGAGTAATAGCTAATATAGTAACAGGAATAATAGGAGCTTTTATTGGAGGAGTAGTTTTTAATTTTATAGGAGCTGAAAAAGCTACAGGATTAAATCTTCACAGTATTCTAGTATCTGTAGTAGGAGCTTGTATTTTACTTTGGATTATTGGAAAAATTAATAAATAAGATAAGTATTTTTAACAAGGATATTAGGTCTAGTATAATATTTTTTACTATTTATTAGGCCATATATTAAAAAAAGTAAAAAAGGAGACAAAAATGGCTGTGTTACATATGCTGCATGCTTGTTTGCGTGTAGAAAATTTAGAAGCATCTATTGAATTTTATGAAAAAGCATTTGGATTTAAGGAAGATCGTCGTATGGATTTTCCAGAGCATAAATTTACTATTGTTTATTTGACTCTTCCAGGAGAAAGCTTTGAAATTGAATTGACTTACAATTATGGTCACGGTCCATATACAATTGGTGATGGTTTCTCACATCTTGCAATTGCTTCGGACGATCTTGAAGGAGATAATGAAAAACATAAAACATTAGGGTATCCAACAACAGATCTTATGGGCTTACCTGGAAAACCAGGACATTATTATTTTGTGACAGATCCAGATGGCTATCGTATGGAAGTAATTCGTGCAAAATAAAAAATTTGGAAGTTTTAAATATGTTTTATATTTAAAATAATAATAAAAAATAATATGAGAAAAGACCGAAATTTTCGGTCTTTTATAGTAAAATCGCTTTGAAGCTGAACTAAAAAATTATAAGGAGAAATCGAATGAAAATAATAGTATATGGTGCTGGAGTTATGGCTCAGTATGTAAAAGAATCAGTAATAAATTCTGGAAATGAATTTGTTGGGCTGGTTGATCCGCTTGGAAATGGAGATTTTGAAAATTTGAAGGGAAATAATATAGATTTTGATGCGATTATAGATTTTTCACATTTCAGTCTGCTAGAGGATGTGCTAGAAGCGGGAATTAGTAAAGAAGTTCCAGTATTAATCGCTACAACTGGACATTCAGAGGAGCAGCTTGTAAAAATTGAAGAAACAGCAAATCAAATACCGATAATTAAGGCAACAAACACTTCAGTTGGAGTAAATATTGTAAATGAAATAGTAGCTTTTGCGACAAAATTATTGAAGGATTTTGATATTGAAATAATCGAAAAACATCATAATCGAAAAATTGACGCACCAAGTGGAACAGCAAATACGTTGCTTGAAGTTGTAAAGGAAAATCTGGACGATAATGGAAAAGACTACAGAACAATTTATGGAAGGGAAGGGCACAGCAAACGTGCTGAAAAAGAAATAGGAGTTCATGCCATACGTGGTGGGAACATTGTTGGAGAACATACAGTGATTTACGCAAAAAATGATGAAATTATTGAAATAAAGCACGAAGCATTGTCTAGAAAGATGTTTTCAGATGGGGCGGTTAAAGCTGTAGAGTTTCTTTTTGGGAAAAAAGCGGGATTGTACACAATGAAAGATGTACTTGGATTATAATAAAATTAAAAACTCTAGTTTTATTTATACTGGAGTTTTTTTTTGATATATGCTATACTAGTAATACTTCTATAAGCAAATTATTTTAAAATCAAAGTATTGTTTGTTTCATACAAAATAAAATTGCTAGAAATAAAAAAATTTAGAATATGGATAAACAATAAAATTAGTTTTAAACTGGTTTTATGTAATATTGTTATATTTTACGGAAGATTATTTACTAGGAGGATGTAAATGGAAAAAATTACAAATGAAAATTTATTAAAAATGAGTACAGAAGGATTTTTGGATAATATAAAAAAAGCATTTAATGATGTTTTTTCAAATGGAAATATTGAAAAAATAAATTTAATGAACTATCTTTCAGAAAGTAAATGGAGTAATATTAAAAAAAATGGACTTTTATTACCTTTTCTTTCTGAGAAACTTGGTGGAAGAAAGGACAGTCAATTTGAAATTCAGGAAACATTGAGAATTGCTGGAAATTATGGAGTTCCTATTACACTTAGAACTGGAATTGAAGGAGCGTTGGTTTTGCAGCCGCTTGTTGAATATGGAAATAAAGAGCAGATTGAAAAGGGACTTGAAATGATATTTAATGGTGAAGGTGGCGGATTGGCTATAACAGAACCTAATACTTCGGGATCTGCTATTGCAAAGGAAATGCAGTCTTACTACGAATACATTGATGAAAATACAATTCATGTCAAAGCTGATAAATATTGGCAAGGAAATTCCCAAAGTGACTTTTTGTTAATTGCGGCAAAGGAAAGAAAAGATGGAAAACTTTCAAAAGTAATTAGTCTAATTTTAGTTCCAAGAGAATACATAACTTATGACGTGTTAAATTCAGAAGGTTTGAAAGCAGTCAGATATGCTGTAAATCACGTGGATACTGATATTCCTGCAAAATATGTAATAAAACTTTCGGAAAGCAAGGCAAATTGTCTTAGAGAATTTCAAAATATATTTATCCGAAGTAGATTGCAGTTAGTTGGGATGACACACGGGATTATGGAATACATTGTGAAAAATATAAAAAAATATGCAAAAGTTAATATTCCGTTTGTAAAAAAGGAATTGGATGAGATAGAAACAACGTATGGTGTATCAAAAATTATGTACAAATATGTTTGCAATAATATTTGTCCTGAAAAATCGGTATCAGATAAACTTATGGAAGCAAATATTATAAAAAGCCTTGCCACTGAGTATACTTACAATGCTGCGAAAACAGCTCAAAAGTTGTTAGGGGCAAAAGGATTTGAAGTTGGGCATCCGATGAGCAATGTAGCGATTGACTTTAGACCATTTACAATTTTTGAAGGACCAAATGATATGCTGTATGCAGAAATTTTTGATCAGTTTTCAAAAGCTACGGCTGTGGAGAAAAAGGAAGGAATACGAATTGACAAAAATGCAACAGTTTATGAAAGATTTATTTCAGATAAAAGATTTTCAAATATTTCTGTTAATAATTTTCTAAATAGAGCAGATGACTTGATAAACTTTTTAAAAGAATATACTTTGAATGAAATGGATCAGATAAAAAAGGTTTTTGTTGGAAAAATATTAGCAAGATTGTTTCTTTTGATTCAGACGGAATCGGATAATTTGATGAAATTTTTGATAAAGGATATTAGAAAAGATATGTTGGAGTTTGAGGACTGTATTTAAATAAAAAAAGAAGAAAAGCTTAAATTATTGAGTTCTTCTTCTTTTTTTTAGTTATTTGAAAAATTGTGTAAATATCGTGATGATGCTGATGTTTGCAAAATCAATGAAAAGTGAGCCAACTATTGGAATTACAAAGAATGCCATTTTTGAATAAACATATTTTTCTGTTACAGCTTTCATATTGGAAATTCCGTTTGGAGTTGCTCCCATTCCAAAACCGCAATGTCCTGAAACCATTACAGCCGCATCATAATCTGATCCCATTGCTCTAAATGTTACAACATTTAAGTAAATGTAAATTAACACAATTTGTGCAATCAATAGAATAAACACAGGTAGTGCCAAGTCAATTAATTCCCACAATCTTAATGTCATTAATGCCATTGCTAAAAATAAATTAAGCGCCACATCTTCAAGAATACTTATTTCTTTTGTTGGAGCATTCATAAATTTTATGTTATCTGATAAATTTCTTATAATTGCCGCAACAATCATTGGTCCAATGTAAATTGGAAAATGTGCCTCTATTTTTGTCATACTCATCAGATAATCAATTAACATTGATAAATAAGAACCAATTCCCATAGCTATAAGGATATAAAAAAATGCCATTGAAAAACGTTCTCCGTCAAGATAAGGTTTTTGTCTTTTCAATACTTCTTCATCAATATCTTCATTTTTATGTTTTATTTTATCTTTTGTAAAATGTTCAGGAAGAAGCTTATGTTTATTAATAAGCCTGTTGGCAATAGGCCCTCCCAATGCAGAGCCAGCAATAAGCCCAAAAGTTGCAGAGGCGATGGCAATAGCATTTGCCCCTTTGTATATAGGTCCAAGAGCTTCAATAGTAGGAGCTACTGCTGCCGATGTACCGTGTCCCCCAGTCATAGGAGTAGAACCTGTCATTAATGCTAATAATGGTGGAATTCCTACGAATCCTGAAAGTGCTACTGCAACTAAATTTTGCATAACACATAATCCTGCGGCAACAAATAGAAAAATAACAACTTTTTTTCCACCTTTTTTCAAGACTTTAAGACTTGCATTAAATCCTACGCTTGTGAAAAACATTACCATAAAGAATTTTTGAAGTGTATCATCAAATTTAATTTCCGCCACATTTGTCTGTCTCAGAATAAACACAATTATTGAAAATAAAAATCCACCGATTACAGGTGCAGGAATACAATATTTTTCAAAAAAATTAACTTTCTTTCTAAGTTTTATCCCAATTAATAATAAAATAACAGCAAGTCCAATTGTTTGAATCATATCCATATCAATTTTAATCATAAAAAATCCCGTCTTTCTATACAAAATTTTACAATATACCATTATACTATGAATTCTAAGAAAGTGTAAATTTGAAAAAAATAAACTATTTTAATAAATTTTTTCAAATTTTTCCCAATGTTGACAAAAAAAAATATATGTGATATAAATAACTGTCTAATAGAGACGCCCCATCTCTACATTTAGACTTCTTTCATACAAAAAAACGAGCACACGGCTCGTTTTTATTTTATAAACTGGCTTTTAATTAGGTAATTAATAAAAATATTAAAATTTATTATAATAAATATTTAGGAGAATGGAATCATAAGATGAAAAGAGAAATAGCGATAATTGGAGGTGGCGCTTCAGGTTTTTTGACAGCCATTACTGCAAAGAAAAAGGGAAAAGATGTTGTCATTCTGGAGAGAAAGGACAGGGTTCTGAAAAAAGTGCTGACAACTGGAAATGGACGATGTAACTTGACAAATGTGAATGCTTCAAATCAAAATTATTTTGGAATTGAAAAAATGAAGCAGCCGATTGAAAAGATTTTAGAAAGTTTTACTTCACAGGATGCAATGAGATTTTTTGAAGATGAAATCGGAATTATTTGTAATGAGGAAAATCGAGGGAAAGTTTATCCACTTAGTGGACAGGCTGCATCAATTGTGGATGGACTCAGATTTTATGCACAAAGTCTTGGAATAGAGATAATTACAGATTTTTATGTTACAAAAATTGAGAAGGAAATGTTTGATTTTAAGATAATTTCTGAGGATAAAAAACAGATAATTGCCAAAAAGGTAGTGCTTGCAACTGGTGGAAAGTCGTACCCTGAACTTGGTTCAAACGGGAGTGGCTATGAGCTGGCAAAGAGCTTTGGGCATACTGTTACAGAATTAACGCCTGTTATTGTACAGCTGAAGGCAGAAAAAGAAAAAATTAAAGGATTAAAGGGTATTAAGTCGGATGTGGAAGTTACAGCTTTTGGAGAAAATGAAAGTGGAGAGAAAATAAAAATTTGTACTTACGACGGAGAACTTCTTTTTACAGATTTTGGAATTTCTGGAAATGTAGTTTTCAATATTTCATATGTTTTCCCAATTTATAAAAATGTAGAATTTGAAATTGACTTTATGCCAAAATTTACTTATAATGAAATTTTTGAAATTTTGAAAAAACGTCGGACAATATTAAAGGATTTTACAATGGAACAATTTTTTAATGGAGTTGTCAATAAAAAACTGGGACAATTTTTGACAAAGTCGGCAGGAATAGAAAAGTTATCAAAAAGTATAAATGAACTTACAGACAATGAAATTCGTAAAATCTGTACAACTTTAAAAAAATATAGAATAAAAATTATTGATACAAATGGCTTTAAAGCAGCCCAAGTTACCGCTGGAGGTATTCCGTTAAGTGAAGTGAATCTGGAAAATTTGGAATCAAAAAAAGTTAAAAATCTGTATTTTGCTGGAGAAATACTGGATGTTTACGGTGAATGTGGCGGATTTAACTTGCAATGGGCTTGGACATCGGGATATTTTTTAGGAAAAAATCTTTAAAAAAACAACTGTATAATTTAATACCAAATCCCATTTAAATAACGAATTTATTACAAATTTTTCTAACAAAGGATAAGAACCTAGTATTTCAAAATAATTAAAATATAATTTTTTGTTTTTAATAAACCGACGGAGCTTTTATTTGTTCAACTACGACTGTTTGACGACTGGAAGGAGAAGTTTCGGAATTGAGCAAATAAAAGTCGTAGTCTAGCCATAGGTATTGCGTAGCAATCTTGCCATAATTTTAATTATCAGGATAAACCTTTACTGCAAGATAAGGATTTGCGGCAATGAGCAACCCTGCGAAAAAAAGGAAAAAACGAATAAAAATAGAAAAAAACTGATATTAAATAAAATAATCCAATACTAAATCCCATTATAAAATAGAAACTATGTTAAGGACCAAAAGTTTTAATTCTTTACTAACAATAGTATGTAATTCAAAATTTATTAAAAATTCGCTATTTAAACGGGGAATAGTATAAAATGTTACTATAAATATAAATTTTAGTATTTTATTTACTTGATAACAAGAAAATTTGACTCCCTTGCTAAAATGGATTTATAGCAAAATTACTATATTAAATGAAAAACAATGTTCCAAACTTTTAAAAATAACTAAACTAATAAGGAGAAAAAATGATTAGAATAAATAATATAAAAATGCCTGTAAAACACAGCGAAAATGATTTAAAAAAAACAGTTTACAAACTTTACAAAATCAATGAGAATGAGATAAAAAGTTTTGAGATTGCAGGACAGGCGATTGATGCGAGAAAAAAAGATAATGTTGTATTTGTTTATGCGGTGGATATTTCCTTTAAGTTTGATGAGGAAACGGAAAAGAAAAGATTTGGAAATGTAAAAAATGTGCGAAAAATTGAAAAAAACCCTTATTCTACGGAAAAAATTGAGAACTTTACAGAAACTGAAAATGTGAAACGTCCTGTTATTGTCGGAAGTGGTCCTGCGGGAATTTTTGCTGGACTTGTGCTTGCCGAAGTTGGATTGAAGCCGATTATCATTGAGCAGGGGAAAAATGTGAATGAACGTGAAAAGGATGTTTATAATTTTTTCAAAACTGGAAAATTGGACAAATATTCAAACGTGCAGTTTGGAGAAGGAGGAGCCGGAACATTTTCAGATGGGAAATTAAATACAAATACAAATAATTTTCGGATTCAGAAGGTTTATGATGAATTAATTCTCGCTGGTGCTGATCCCAAA
This sequence comes from Leptotrichia buccalis C-1013-b, assembly GCF_000023905.1. Classification (NCBI taxonomy): domain Bacteria; kingdom Fusobacteriati; phylum Fusobacteriota; class Fusobacteriia; order Fusobacteriales; family Leptotrichiaceae; genus Leptotrichia; species Leptotrichia buccalis. The sequence goes on from NC_013192.1 coordinate 719,547, forward strand.
ATCAACTATATGTCAAAGCCGCATATTGGAACTGACAAATTAATCGAAATAATGTGTAAAATTAGGCATAAAATCGAAAGTCTTGGAGGAGAATACCGTTTTAGTACAAAACTTGTAAAAGTAAATTATGAAAAATCTGATTCTGAAAATAACAAAATAAAAAGCATTTTGGTTGAAAATATAGAAAATTCTGATGAAAATAAATTTTATGAAATCCCAACAAACATTGTAGTTCTCGCAATCGGGCATAGTGCAAGAGACACTTTCTTTATGCTGAACGAAGAAAATGTGACAATGGAACGGAAGACTTTTTCGGTAGGAGTCCGAATTGAGCATCTTCAAAGTATGATAAATTATTCGCAGTATGGAAAATTTGCTGATAAATTGCCAGCCGCAGAATATAAATTAAATGTAAAGACAAGCAATGGACGTGGAGTTTACACATTCTGTATGTGTCCTGGCGGTGTAGTTGTACCATCTTCAAGCGAGGAAGGAAGACTTGTTGTGAATGGAATGAGCTATTCACAAAGAGATTTGGAAAATGCAAACTCGGCAATCTTAGTAAATGTATTTCCTGAGGATTTTCCAGGAGAAAGCGTTCTGGCTGGAGTCGAATTTCAAAGAAAACTGGAAGAAAAAGCATTTGAACTTGGCGGAAAGGATTACAAAGCTCCTATTCAATTATTTGGCGATTTTGTAAACAATAAAATCTCAACAAAATTAGGAAAAGTAAAGCCAAGCTATCTGGCAGGCTACAAATTTGCAAACTTAAATGAAATTTTTCCACAATTCATAAACGATTCCATAAAAGAAGGAATTACCTTAATGGATAGAAAAATAAAAGGATTTGCCAGTTATGATGCAATTCTGTCAGGTGTCGAAAGCCGTAGTTCATCCCCAGTGAAAATTCCTAGAAATGAAAGATTTTTCTCAAATATCGAAGGGCTTATGCCTTGCGGAGAAGGTGCAGGATATGCTGGCGGGATTATGTCGGCGGCAGTTGATGGGATAAAATGTGCGGAGTATGTGATTGATTATTTTATTGAAAAATAAAAAATCCACTACTTAACTTTTTTTTACTAAAGTGCTATAATGAAAAGGAAATAAAAAAGAATGATTAGATTTTGTTTGAATTAATAAAAAAAATGGCTACTTTTCCGTAGAAAGGTAACCTGATAAGAACTCCGTAGAGCCTAAATTCTTATCGTTAATTCCTAAGATTTCTGTTATACTAGCATTAGAACACATATCATTTCTCCTTGTTTTTTATTTTGTGCGATTTAAATTATACACGAGATTTGATGTGTGTTCCTATTTTTTTGCAAATATTTAGCGTTGGGAGAGAATTTTTTCTCTCACCAACGCTAAATATTATACAACCACTTTTCCTTAAAATAAATGTATGAATCTATCTATCTTATCTACTCAAATAACTAATGTATGCATATTGCTACTACAAGAGGACCTAAGACTGTAAGTAAAATATTTCCCATTGCATATCCTGGTGTATATGCTATAGCAAAAATACTTGAATCATATTCCTCCACAACTCCGTTAAGTGCTGCTGTACACGTTCCAGCACCACATAGAGCACCAATGATATCTACAGCATCCAACTTTAACACAAATCTTCCAAAGTAAACGGAAGCAATATGAGGCAAAATGGTTACCAAAATACCAATTAATAGTACCTTTAAGCCCATAGATTGCAATGCAGATATGAAGGAAGCTCCAGAAATAAGTCCCACAATGGCTATAAAGAGATTTAATCCAACACTCTTACAAAACCATCGGGTTGCTTTCGGCATCAGTCCATAGTTAGAATGTCTATCTTGATAATATCCGAACAGAAGTCCTCCAATTAAAGCTCCTCCACCAGATCCAAGTGTAATCGGAATTTTGGATACAACGAAGCTGATTGCACCTATTAATAGACCAACTACAAGCCCGATGCTGATAAAAGATATATCTGTCTCAGTTCCTGTATCCTTCACATACCCAAGTTTCTTTACAGCCTTAGAAATAGCAGCTTTTGGTCCCACCAATATCAAGTGATCAAGAGCCTTTAACTCCTCCTCTTCAGGGAGAATATTGTTATCTCTCATCCTTTCTGAAATGACGATTCCATTTTCTGAAAGATTCTTTATAACATCTAGAGAGAAATTGTTAGTTAAAACTATTTCTTGCTTTACCACATCTAGCCTAAGAGCTTCTGAATCATTAGTTTCCTTCATGCCAGAAGCTTCAAAATTTAATACTGCATCAAGAAGTCCTATAATCATAACTGTATCCTTCTCAAGAAGCTGCACATCCGGTGCAAGATTCACCTGTTTACCATCTCGAAGAATCTGAATTATTGTAAGAGAATCATCGTACTGTTCTTCAATGGAACCGATTGTTTTGCCAATAAGTTCTGCACCTTTTTCTAAGCAAAATGCACGTGCTTTAATATTTCCAACCACAGTGTTTTCCGAAGAAGACTCATGGAAATTTGTTTGCTCAATTTTCTTCTTAACTGTATCTGTCAAATTTGCACCAATTAACTTCGATGCACCATTTCTCAAAAACACAACTACCCCAATCGTTCCAAAAACATAGGTAAGTGCATATGCAACTGCCATTTGACTTTCAGCCGTTTTCAGTTCTGTTCCTGAAAGCATACCCTTCATAGTAGAATCCGCTGTTCCTATGATTGCTGACTGTGTAAGACTACCTGCCAAAATTCCGCCAGCTTCTCCAGCTCCAATATTAAAAGTCTTAAACAAAACAATCGAAACTGCAAAAGCTACCACGGCGAAGAATATGGATAGGACAATAATTTTAAGGCCAGATCTTTTTAAACTTGCGAAGAATGAAGGTCCAACCTCATATCCGATAGTAAAAATAAATAGTGAGAAAAAGATTGTCTTCACCGTTCCGTCAATTTCGTAAGTTCCTGCCCCCTTCAATATTAGGGAAATGAGAAGTCCTACCAACAAAGTTCCTACAGTGGCACCTACCGTAAAGGATTTTATCTTTACCTTTCCAATAAAATATCCAAGTGCAAGACATATAAAGATAGAAATGACTGGATTAGCAATCAAATAATGGGCTATATCAGAAAAGCCTGTTACCGTAATACGTTGTGCTGTTTCCAACACTTCATGTGAGATTAAACCTATATTCATTTTAAATTCCTCCATACTATAGCTTTTTTTTCTCTTTTGTATACTTTTCGTAATATTCTTTCAAAAGGGATATAATACGGTTTGCTATTTTCTTATAATCATTGTCCTCTAGGTTTGCTTCTGAAATTCTAACTGTACCAGGAGTTGCTCCAAAACCAACTCCTTCCATCAACACAACACCATCTTCCTTTGCTAGATGTAAAAGAAAATCTATTTCCTCAAATTCATTTCTAAGCCATGTTGCGAAGTTCTTATCATAATTTGTCTCTGCAAGTTGATATATGTCAATCAGTGTATAATATTTAGCATTGGAATCACTGTTATCCTCAGGTAAGCCTAATGTAGACATTAAATTGTGGTAACGAATCGCTATAATTTCTTTACAAGCTTCAATGTATTGATCCTTTTCATTTTCAAGAACCAAATGAGTCATAGAGAAAAGAACCATCATAATCTGCTGTGGTGTAGATAGCCCGCTTGTATGATACAATCCAATAGATCTGCTGTCTGCACATATCCTTTCAACAAAGCCCATTTCCGAAGGATTAAATGTAACGATAGAATAATCGCTTTCTAGTTCTTTCTTCTTCTTCTCAGGAAGCTTCTTAATCAGTTCATCAAAAACATTATCTTCATTAATTGCTATAACTCCGAGTCTCCATCCTGTAACACCATAAAGCTTTGAATACGAATAAACCAAAATAGTGTTTCTTGGGCAAACGGAATAAACAGTGCGGAATCCATTTACAAAAGTACCGTATACATCATCTGTTATAATAATAAGATCCGGACGCTTTACAACTACCTTTCTTAACTGTTCCAAATTCTCATCTGTAAGACTACGAGAACCCGGATTTGATGGATTCACTAAGAAAAATGCCTTGACAGAAGGGTCCAAAAGCTTTTCAAATTCAGAATCTGGAATATGCCACTGATTTTCTTCCCTTGCTTGAAGATCGACCTCTGCTAAATCAAAATTTGATAGTCTCGGAATCTGAATATAAGGAGTAAATACCGGTGTGTTGATTGCAATGCGGTCTCCCTCATTAAGTAGTCCATTATGCTTTAAGGAATCAAATATATAAACAATTGCAGCCGTACCGCCTTCTACTGGAAATACCTTAGTATTTTTTCTTAAATTAGCCTTCCCATATAGAATGCTTTGAAGAAATGCATTGATAATGTGCTCCGTATTCTCCAAACAACGGCTAGGAACCGGATAATTATTTCCTATAATGCCATTTGTAAGCTCCAAAATAAGGCTTTTCTTATCTAAATCTAGATGGTCTACACTATACTCCACGATCTTTTTAAGAAATACATCCACCTCATCGTCACGATTTAAAAAAGCATTGTACCTCTCCTCAATTCCATTGGAGTCAACATATCCAGCTAAATCTCCTTTATCTAGAGTTCTTTTGCATTCTGACACGCCAAATTCCATCAGTCTTGCAAAAGCTAATCTTCCCAAGGTATTAATCCAATTAGGATTTCCTCTTCCTGCATTCAAAAATTTCAAATGTTTCTCATTCTTTTCTGATAATTTCAACATATCAAAGCTAATTTCAAATGCACCAAGTTTTTCTAATTTTCTTTCGAAGCTCTTTGTAATCATCTTTAATTCTCCTTTCCTTCTAACTGCATAAGTTTTTCTAACCACAATACAAAAAAACCCTCAACATCTTTTATATTTAAATTATATCATTCGCAAGCCATTTTGTAAATTATTTTTAGTTTAATAGACAGAGTAAAAAATATAGGGGCAAATAAATTTAATTAAATTTCAAATTAACAAAAAAGAGGAAACCAGTTACAATATAATCGCCAAATCCTATTGAAAGGTGGTTCCCTCTATGATTAGAATATCAAATTTTTCTTCACTTGTAAAGACTTTTTTTACAAATATTTTTTCTTTCAGACTTCCGTTTGAGCAGCAGTTTAAGCTGTTTGTCACAAAAGCTTTTGAAACGCTATTTAGAGTTTATGTCAAAAGAGTTGATGATTACTTCTTTCATTCCAACGAAAGAAAAGATAAGTTTAAAAGCAAAGGATTTGTTAAAAGAACTGTTATCACTGCCTTCGGGGATGTAACTTGAAAATATGTAAACAAAAAAACAGGCATTCATTATTACATTGATGAAAAAATTGGACTTAAACGGTATAGACGGCTTTCTGAGGAGATGATTTTTACTATACTTTTGAGTATCAATATGCCACGGCTTCATTTCTTGCAAAAACTTACGGTATTTCAAGGGCTACCGTGTATAATCTTGTCAATTCTTTTCAAATGCCGAAACTTGATATTCAAAGATTTGAAAGAGATGACAATTCGCCAGTATATATGGAGATTGATGAAGATCATATGAGGTGTAGAAGAAGTAAAAATACATATATGAGGATGGTTGTAATATATATCGTGGAATTGAGAAAATCTGCAGAAACAGGAACAAACTCATTGACAAGCACACAATAATGTTTCCTACATCCGTATCGCTTGAGGAAGTGTCGGAGTATGTACTTAACTATCTTGAAAAAAGATACAATATGGACAAAAAGAAACTAATTGTGAACTCTGATGGAGGAATATGGATAGACAGCTTTGTAAGAGAGCTTGGAATTTACAAGCCAATACACATATATGACAAGTTCCATTTAGTAAAAGCCATAGCTGAAATTTCTAAAAGGGACAAGGAAATATCAAAAAATCTTTACAAATGGCTAAAGGGAGACGATTTTAAAGAACTTGAAAATTTTTATAAAAATTTCAAGGAAAAGGAGAATGTAAGTCAGAGAAGAAAAGATCATACGAAGATGCTGTTTAACCAGTATGAGAAGATAAGAAGAATATACACGAAGGAGGACTACATAGGCTTAAGGATGGAAGCCCTTGTGTCCCACGAATGCTCAAGATTTTTGTCAAGCAGGCCGAAAGCATTTTCAAGAAGAAAGATAAAGGCAAGAGCGCTATACCACACTTTCTTTGAAAACTATGGAAAAAACAAGGAAAAAGCGTATGAATTGTACTTTAGCGGCAAAAGAACGAGTTCACTAGAAAAGGTAATAGAGATGGAATGCTTGCCAGAAATTGTTAATGAAACAGGAAAAAGCACAAATATGCCATATTTGAGAGGAGGAGAATGTCCGATTAGGGAAATTTTGAAAGAAATATCACAAAGTAAAATATTTTAAAAAAAGCAGTCAAAAAAGATTTGTTGTGGTATTTAATGATTGCCCCTATATTTTTTACTCTGTCTTATTAAGTTAAAAATTTTGATTTTTGCCATTAGATATGCTATAATTTCAACATCTTTAAGATATAATTTAAATAACTTTAAAATTTTAATAATTTGAAAATATGGAGTTGTTTAAATGAAGGAGGAAATTATGTTTTGTACTTTAGTTTGTTGTATGGATGGGAGATTTATTCATATTGTGAATAAATATATTAGAAGTAATTACAGATATACTTTTGTAGATACTATTACTGATGCAGGAGCTGTGAATAAAATTGTTAGTGATGAGGATTATTTAAAGAGTATAGAAGATAAGGTTGTTTTAATTTCGGTTAATAAACATAAATCTGATCATATTTTTGTGGCAGGGCATAGCGACTGTGCTGGATGTCCTACTGATGATGAAACGCAAAAAGGGTATATTCGTCAGGCTGCCGAGAAAATGCACAAGGATTTGCCTCATGAGGCTGTGACGGGACTTTTTGTCTATGAAAATGGAGAAATTGAGGTTTTAGCTGATTATGATATAAGTGATAATTAATTTAATTAGGGCGTGTCTGAAAACTCAAAATCAATGATATTTTTAATGATTACTTAAATTTATTTTATTAAAATTATTATGCATCCTATATAAATAAAATTTATGAATGTGCTTGCCAGCTTATCATAGCGTGTTCCTATTCTGCGGAACTGTTTAAGCTTATTAAAAAAACATTCCACAAGATGTCTTTCCTTGTAGATATGGTAATCGCATTCCCATTTGTTTACTGCATTTGACTTCGGAGGTATTACACATTCTCCCCCGTGTTTTCTTATGTACTCCCGAACTTCCTTTGTTCCGTATGCCTTGTCTGCCAGTATGTTGCTGTCTTTTATGCTTAGCTGCGACAATATTTTAATTGCTTGCGTACTATCATGAATCTGTCCTGCAGTAAGTTTTATGTACAGCGGATTTCCAAGTCCATCAACAACTGCATAGATCTTAGTTGTCCTTCCACCTGAGCTTCTCCCGATGTGCTGATTCACTTCTGAATTTTTTGCCCTTTTTTAGCTCCTGCACTGCTCTGGTGGGCTTTAACTACTGTAGAGTCAATGCTCAAGTTCTCATAGTCGGCATCTTCCCTTAAATGCTCAAATATTTTAAGCAGAGTCCCCTCGTCACGCCATTTGCAGAAACGAGAATAGACCGTCTTCCATGAACCGAAACGTTCAGGAAGGTCTCTCCAAGGTGCACCGCTGCAGGCAATCCATAGCACAGCATTAAACATCAGGCGTAAATCCTTGCCTGGACGTCCTGTCTTAGCTTTGGGAAACATATGCTTTATTTTATTCCACTGTTCATCTGATATTTCATATCTTCTTTGCATGATAGAAGCCTCCTGTGCTTTTCTTTTATTGTATCAGACTGAGAGCAATGTTTCAACTCATTGATTATGGGTATATTATTTGATAATCATTAAAAATATTATTGATTTTGAGTTTTCAGACACGCCCTAATAAAAAAATAAAGGAACTGTCTTTAATTGATAGTTCCTGTTTTAATTTAAAGAAAAAATATTCTTAATGTTTATAATTTTTTTTATTTTTATTGTAAAATTAATAATAATGTTTAGCATTTAGCATTTTTTCAGCAATCTTGTAATTTGACATATATCGTTCGACATAATTATAGAAACCTTTCCCGTGATTTGGATACTTCAAATGAGTTAATTCATGTAAAACTACGTATTCTATCTCAAAAGGTGTCCTTTTTATAAGCTCCGTATTAAGAGTTATATATTTTTTTACATAATTGCACGAGCCCCATCTAGTTTTCATCGGCTTTATTGCCACTTTCTCCACATTCTGGTCCAATATTTTCAGCCATTTTTCCATAAATTGTGGAAATAACTTTTTTGCATTTTCAAAATACCATTTTTCCATAATTTTTTTCTTTTCGTCAATATTTTCCAAAATATTTTCATTTACTGTTAAAATTATATTCGGCTTTTTTTCATTATTTACTAAATTTACGCCATTAAAATTTCCTGTTTTCACAGTTAAATTGTATTCTTTTCCCAAAAATTTATGAATTTCGCCAGTTTTGTACTCAAAGCCCTTCTGTTTTTCCTTCACATTCTCAACTTTTTTCAAAACACTTTTTATCCAACTTTCTTTAGAACGGATAAAATTTTCAATGTAATCACGATGTAAATTCATTGGCACAGAAATATAAACTTCCATATTGGGCTTTATCCGTAAATTTATATTTTTTACTTTTTTCCTGTGAACTTCGTATCCTAAAATTTTCTCAGTTTTCATTTCTTATTTTAGCTATCCTTTTATACAATATTTCATTTTTCTGTTTTATGAATATGTTCCATAATCACTTTTCTTGATTTTTCTAGTACATCTTTCTGCAATTTATAAGTAACTAATTTTAATGCTTCTTCGTAGGTACACCATTTAAAATCTTCTATTTCGTGAGTTTCTACAATGACATTTTCTTCTTGCGTTATTCCTGCAAAAAATGTGACTTTTTTAATTGTATTTTCATTTGGAATGTATTTTATTTCACGTTCAAAGTTTGGAATTATTTTTATTTTTATATTAGTTTCTTCAAAAACTTCGCGGATTGCAGTTTCTTCTTTTGTTTCGTTACTTTCGATGTGTCCTTTTGGAAAGCCCCAATTTCCGTTGTGCATTTTCACAAGTAGAACTTTTTCTGTATTTTCATTAAAAACAATGGCTCCGCAGGAATTTTCATATTTAAAATTATTTTCTAGCTTGTAGTAATTTACAACATATTTTAACAATTCTTCCTTTTCATTTTCTAATTCATCACCTAAAACAAGGTCATATAGCCTATTTTTAACTTCTCCGATTTTTCGGTTATCAAATTTTAAATTTATAAGGTCAATTCCTGTTATATCCAAATCGTTAAACTGGAGTATTTTTCCTTGTTTTTTTATATTTTCAATTTTGTCCCAGAAATTTTTTAAAATTTGTTCATTTTCTTTTTTAGATTTTATTCCTTTTGAATTTAAATCAGCATAAAATAAATTAAATAGTCTTTTTAAATTTTTATCTTCCATTTCAATAATTAATTTTTTCAAAGTCTTGTCTGAAACATCTTCATAAATTAGCATATGATTTTTTATAATTTTTTTTACAGAGTTTATGGTTTCATTGGAAGCTTTAAGCATTCTTAATTCTTCTTCAGCAATTAATGCACTTTCCTTTTCATGCCCATAAAAATGGAAAATTCCTTTTGCATCAATAATTTTTGCGTTGATTTTTCCCAAGTCGTGAAAAAGTGCAGCAAATCTTGTTATTAAATCGTAATCGCAAAGATGGATGACTTTTATTATGTGATTGAATAAATCATCGGTATGAATAGGATTATTCTGGTCAAAGTTATAGGCATAACGAAATTCTGGAATTATCATTTCCAGAACCCGCAATTTTTTCATTTCAATAAGAGCCTTTTTAGCAAAATTTCCCATAAGAATTTTACTTAGTTCGTCAAAAATTCTTTCTTTTGATATTTTGGTCAAAAATTTTCGTTTGTTGCAAATAGCTTCAGCAGTTTTTTTATCCAAATTGAATCCTAATTTTGAAATAAATCGAAAAGCCCTTAAAATTCTAAGAGCGTCTTCTTCTATTCTCAGCTTTGGCTTCCCTACAAATCTTATTACTTTCCGTTTAATATCCTGCTTTCCGCCATACAAATCAACTATTCCAGTTTCCTCATTATAAGCCAGCGAATTTATCGTAAAATCCCGCCTTGACAAATCTTCTTCGATTGTCTTTACAAATTTTATTTCCTTTGGATATCTGCTATTATAAACTCCTGTTTCTTTCCGAAATTTTGCTATTTCATAACTTTTTCCATTCACTTTTATCATAAGAATTCCAAAGTGAGCTCCCATTTCCTTTGGGTTATAATCAGCAAAAATTCTTTTCAGCTCTGAATATTCTATATCAGTTGCAAAATCATAATCACCGGGATCTTTATTTAGAATCTTATCTCTAACTGCTCCTCCGACAAGAAATCCTGTTCCGTTTTTATTCAGTTGTTTCAATATGAATTTTACATCTTTATCCAAATCAAATCGCATTCCAAATTGTCCTTTCAATTATTTTTTTGTGCTTTTATAGAATAATTTGTTTTCAAATTTATTAATTTTTCTTTTATAAATTTACTTTAAAATATTAAGTTTGGTTATTATTTCTAATTTCATAAAATATACTAAAATCTTTTTTATTTTTTTCTTAATTTTGCAATATAAAATCCATCTAGATATTCATTTTTATACGAAATGTATACTCCTCCAAATTCATCTCTCACAGTTTCAATATTTTCAGGAATTACCACTTCCAAAATTTCCAAATCCTCATATTTTTCCAAGAAATACTGAATATTATTTGTATTCTCATTTTTAGAAAACGTACAAGTGCTATAAATCATTTCTCCACCATTTTTCAAACAATTATATGCACTTTCAAATATCTTTTTTTGAAGTTTCTTCAAACTTTTTATATCATTTGCAGTCAGTTCATATATTTTCTCAGGTTTTTTACGAAGAACTCCAAGCCCACTGCAAGGCATATCCAGTAATATTTTATCAAATTTTGTATTCAAATTTTCAATTTGTGCAGCATCATTTAATTTCACTTCAAAATTGCTGTATCCATATTTATTTTTAAGTTCATTCAATAATTTCACTTTATGCTCGTGAATATCAGTAGAAGTCAGTTTTTTCGGATTAAACAGCTGTAAAATCGCAAGAGATTTTCCGCCAGGAGCAGAGCAAGCATCAAGTACAGTTTCTCCATCTTTCACGCCTAAATTTTTCACAGCTAGATAAGATGAAGCATCCTGAATCACAACATTCCCATTCTTATAAATTTCCGTATCAAAAATATTTGCATTTGATAAATAATAAACTTCACCAACAGAAAATAAGACATCTGTCTTAATATTTTTCAGCAATTCCTCAAATTTCTCACTCGTAATTTTATTTTTATCAAATCTAACTGACAAATAACTTCTTTTTTTATAAGATTTAAGCATTTCTAAATAATCATCAGGATAATCAATTTTCATCTTATTCACAAACCATTGCGGGTACGACAAAACAATACTTTCCCTATTGTCTTTTGGAATTTCCTCATTAAATTTTTCTTTATTTTTCAAAATCGTCTGCAAAGCTGCATTCACAAATCCAACTTGATGTGCATTCAAAATTTTTGCAATCTCTCCAGCCTCAAAAATAACTCCCGCATTATCCGATTCCATAAAAAACAGTTGTGCAACCGAAATTCTCAAAAGCTGCTTTATTTTTCGTTTTTTCACATTTCTAACACTTTTCCCAATCAGATAATCAATATAAATCAAATTTTTTATCACAATATTTACTACATTTGTAATAAACATTTTTTCTTTTTTTGTATAATTTTTTTTAGAAAAATAGTAATTTAACTGGATATTACTGTATTTCCCATTTTGAATTTCATCCAGTAAATTTACTATGTCTAATTTTATATTCTTTTTCTTTGCCAATTTCTTCCTCTCTTATTTAAAAAAACTTTACTTCCATTCCCATTTTTCTATTTTCACATTTACATCTTTATCAGCAAATACACTTATTCTATCTGCATCTTTTTCTGGGAATATTCTTGATGAAAATACTTCCTGTCCGCTATTAATAAACACTTCCACAGAAGAATTATCCACAAAAACAGTAAGTTCCAGCTCTGAAATATTTCCAAGATAAACTTTTCTTAATCTTTTATCAGGTTGCTCACCTTTTGTTCTGTCTAATGCAAATTTTTTGTCATTGTAATCAAATTTTAAAACTGTTTCACTATTTTTACCAGTTCGTAATTTTAATCCAAAATCAGAATTAAAATCACTAAATTTAGCTTTTAATTCATAAGTTGCTCCTGTTCCAATTTTCACTTCTCCAGCTACTTTTCCACTAAATTCAATTTTTTCTCCACGGATACTTTCCATTTCCTTTATTGGCACTTGATAAAGTTTTCCATCGATTACTTTTAATTCTCTTGGTAATGTTAGGCAGTGAATCCATTCATTTTTTACAGTTGGAAAATCTTCCTCTTCTGGAATTCCCATCCAACCCACAATAATTCGTCGCCCTTTGTCGTCTTCCATTGACTGTGGCGCATAAAAGTCGTGTCCTCTGTCAATTTCCACAAAGTCTGATAAAATTTCAAATTCAGTTTTTTCGTAATCTAATTTTCCAAATAGATATCCTGTCTGATATTTGTTATTGTATAAATCTCCTTCTGGCTCTAATCCTTGCGGAGAAAATACGAATAAATCCCTGATTTCTCCAGTTTTTTCATCTTTTAGCTGAAAATAGTCAGGGCATTCCCACATAAATCCAAAGTCTTTAATTTTTCCGTGATTTGCTCCTGCAATTTCTCCTTCAAATTTCCAGTCTTTTATATTTTCTGAACTGTAAAGAACTGCCTTTCCTTCCAAATTTTCACTTTGAATACCAATTACAGCATAAAATTTCCCGTCTTTTTTCCAAATTTTTGGATCTCTTATGTGCCGTGTATATCCATCTGGCTGATTTACAATGCTTGGCTCCCATCTCTCAAAATTTTCTCCGTCGTTGGAAACTGCTAGGCATTGGTAAGATTCTCTATTTCCTTCAGGATCTTTCACATTTCCAGTATAAAATAAATAAAGTTTTTCATCATCCACAATCGCACTTCCAGAATAAACTCCATCCTTAGAATACCAAGTATCAGGACGCAAAGCTGTTTTCATTCTTTCCCAATGTAATAAATCACTGCTTACACTATGAGCCCAAGTTTTGTTTTTATGATTAGTTCCTAGTGGATTCCATTGATAAAACATATGGTATTTCCCTTTAAACTGCGAAAATCCATTTGGATCGTTAATTAGCCCCACAATTCCTTGAATATGATATTTTTGTCGCCAAAAATCTTTTTCAACAATTTCTTTTTTCTCTAAAATTGATTTTTCCTCATTTTCTTTAACTTTAGTAAAATCCATATTTTATCCACCTTTCCTATTATTAAATTTCTTTTTAGTTTCATAAGATTTTATTTATAGTTCTGTATTTTTATTTTTCATTACATTTTACCATATTTTATTGCTTTTTCCAATTAACTTGACTGAAAAATATTATTTTGTTATACTCGAAATAAATAAAATATAGAATGTAGGCGATAAAATGAAACATAAAAAAGAAAAAATAGCTAAAACTAATGCATTGCGGCAACTTGAGCAGCAGAAAATACCATATATTATTCACACTTATGAATGGAGCGAAGATAAAAGTGGTGGGCTTGGTGTCGCTGAGAAATTTCCTGAATTGGCAGAAAGAGTTTTTAAGACGATTGTTCTGAAAGGAAAAAGTAAAAGTTTGTATGTTTGTGTAATTCATGGGGAAGCACATTTGGACTTGAAAAAGGTAGCGAAGGCTTGTGGAGAGAAAAATATTGATTTATTGCCGCTTTCGGAGCTGGAGAAGGAAACGGGATATATTCGTGGAGGATGTTCTCCTGTTGGAATGAAAAAATTGTTTAAAACTTTCTTTGACAAGGAAGTGAAAAAATTTGAAAAAATAATGGTTTCAGCTGGAAGACGAGGGTTACAGATGGAAGTTGAAACAGAAAAGCTAGTTGAGATTGTGAAAGGGACGATTGCGGATTTGACGATGGAAGAAATTTAAATTATATTATGAAAGGATAGTGATTTTTATGAAAGAGAAAGTGAGAATTGGGAAAGAAGAAATTGAAAAAATGATGGAAAATAGTAGAGAAGTGATGAAATTTACTCTTGAACTTAATACAAAATATAATTCAGCACAGGAAATTGTGGAACTAATGTCAAAAATTACAGGAAAATCAGTAGATAAGAGTTTTGCATTATTTCCGCCATTTAATACAGATTATGGAAAAAACATTACTTTTGGAAAAAATGTGTTTATAAATTCTGGATGCAAGTTTCAAGATCAAGGGGGAATTACAGTAGGAGATAATGTTTTAATTGGTCATAACGTTGTTCTTGCTACATTGGATCATAATATTTGTGTAAGCAAAAGAGCGGAATTGTTTGCAGCACCGATTGTTATTGAAGATAATGTATGGATTGGGGCAAATGTTACGGTTACTTCTGGAGTTACTATTGGGAAAGGTTCAATTGTGGCAGCTGGAGCGGTTGTCACAAAGGATGTGCCTGAGTATAGTATAGTTGGTGGAGTTCCAGCTAAAGTGATACGGGAATTGACTGAAGAAGAAAGAAAGTAAAAATATCTTTTGGGAACCTTTTTTTAAAGTCGAATTTAAAAGTTGCGACTATTCTGTTCAAGCTCCTTAAAATATTTTTTTATAGTCTGATATTATAGAAACTCAAATATATAGTCAAAATTATTATTATATTTAAATATACAGTAATAAAAAACAGTGAAACTTTAAATCTCACTGTTTTTATTTTTACAAATTAATTTTTTAGCTTTTGTTTATGATTAAAATTAATAAATTGCCCTAAACCCAATACCACCTTGTATATTTTTACCTTTAGTTTCATATCCAGTATTTACAGTAACTCCAAATTTAGTATTTTCAACTCCTATATTTAAATTAATTTTACCATTTCCACGTTTATCTTCTTTTTCTTTTTCCAAGTTATATTTTCCAGCTCTTGTATATCCTACTCTTGCTTGATTTTTATCTTGAAGTTTACCAATTTCATTTTCGTAAGACGCTGTTAAGCCTACTGATAAATTAGTTTTTACTTTTAATGGTTGAATATATTTAAATTCCATTCCGATCTCAGGTTTTACAGAAAAATAGTCATTTCCTTTTACTTCTAATCTCATTTGCCCTGTTTTCTCTTTTATGTCATTAAATTTTCCATATTCCATTTTTAATGCTCCATACGGACGTAAGTGCGTTCTCTGGCTCATTCTTATGTTATAACTTAATTCATTTTTAACAGCTGTACCATAAGAATGATAAGTTGATTTAGCTTCAAAAATATTATCAACTATTAGAAATTTACGTTTCATATTATTAACTCCAGCGGATATATCTCCTGAAATTGTCCATTGTAATGCTCCATTATGATCTATTTTTGGTGATATTGTTTTGAATAATCCAAATTTAAGCATTGTCTGATTTTCTTTTGATTTTCCAATATCCTTGAATTTGAATTTATTTGTTATTGCTCCAGCATACCATCCGCTTGAATTACCCATCTTGACTTCTTCATCTTCATGAATGTAAGCCACACCATAGGCATTGCTTGTATAGTCAATGATTCCCGCAGTATTAGTTTTATATTCATCTCTTATTCCAAATGTCTTTATTTTATTGGATTGTTTAGATTTTGTATCCCATTCTTTGAATAAGTTGAAAATTTCCTTGTCAATCAAGTTTCCAGTTTCGTATAATCTTTGTTGAATATTGGCATATTGATGTCCCATCATTTCATCAAATGCTTGTGCCAATAATGTTTTTTCATTTTTCCCAATATTGTTTAATTTGTTAAACAATTCTTTCTCCCTTGAACCAAGAGCATTCATATTGTATCTTTGTTCCAGACCATCTGAAAAATTATATACGTCTTTATTTTTAGCAAAGGAAGTATACGGTATTTTTGCTAGATAAACTGATTTTAACTGTTCGCCGTCTACATCTGTTTGAACGGTTCCTACCCAAGTCAATGAACCTGAATAAATGTTCCATTTCTTAATCTGAGGATTTGAGAAAATTGTATTATTATATGGCTCTAATATATTTTCCTTGATTTTTATGGCTTTAGAATTCGTATATTTTGAAGCTTCTGTTCCAAGTATTAAATCAACTTCTGTTTCTTCTGAAAGATAGTTTAAACCTTGGATGGGATTAGTGAATTTTATCCCTGAAGTATCTATATACATTCCAATTTTACTAATAGGTCTGTTTGTGTTCTGGTCGTTATTTTCTGGATCTGTAATTTGGGTAACGGAATTACCTTCAGTAATAAGTTTTGTTGCTGACGAATTAGTATCTATATCAAGCTCTACAGGATTTACCGTTCTTCCGTTGATTTTTATCTCTGGTATCTGGTCTCCTGCTGGAGATATGATCTCAACACTTCCATCAGATATTTCTTTCCCAGTTTTTGGAAGTTTTGGTCTTAAAATTCTTACTTCGGCTGTAATATTAGAACTTCCTTCCTGTGGTACAGTTGCCGAAGGGGATGAATATTCTTCCAGAACTCCATCTCTCTTAACTAGGACTCCAACTCCTGCTTTTGGAAGAATACGAATTGTTCCATAATTTTTAAAGACTGCCCTGTTTGTGACAACTGCTCCAGTAGCTCCAATTGCCTCTGCTGTAGCTGTAATTAATCCATTGTTAATTCCAACTGCTTCCTGATCTAAAAACATACCTATGGAATTTTTTCCTGATAAATGAATTTCTCCGTTATTAATGGCAACTGAACCATTTCCAACCGCGTACATTCCAATTCCATGCTTTCCAGTCACTTCAATTTTTCCAGTATTTGTATTCTCAATTTTTCCAGTATAAACAGAAACATCATTATCTTTATCATAATATCCCGCAGCCATTCCGATTGAATAAAGTTTTTCCTTTACTTTTGATTCTCCGACTTTTATTATTGAAAAATTATCTACAAGTTGTCCTCCCATACTGTAAGTTCCGACATTTCCAGTACCTTGTCTCAAATCAAGTTCGGCTTTATTTGATGCAGTTCCGGCTGTGTAAATTGCATAATTTTGATTTCCTGTTGTTTTAATTTTTGTGTTGTTTATTATGTTTCCTGTTGATTTTTCAGAATATAAAAATATATTTTTATTTTTTAGGGAAACATTTGGAGTATTAGAGATTATCTGGTTATTGTTTCCAGTATTGATAAAAGCAAAGGAATTATCATCTAAATTAATTACAGATAAATCATTGTTTACTGTCTGGTTATCTCCAGTTATAAGAACACCTTTTGCTTCATCTGTTCCAATCGTTAATTTTCCCTTTAAATTTAAGTTTCCACCTAGAGAATAAATTCCTGTCCCAGCTTTTCCAATTGAAATATTAGACGTATTTTGAGTATTTATAGAATATCCGTAAATTCCAAGCGATTTATCTCCACCAGTTATGCTTCCAGTATTTTCTATCACGCTGTTTTTGTTGTTTGTATAAATTGCCATTGTAGGGCTATTTGCTGATGCGGCAGAGCTTACTGTAATTTTCCCAAAATTTTTAATATTGTAGTTTCCAGTACCCAAAGCAAATATTCCAACTGCATTTTCTCCAGTCAGTTCAATTTCTCCTGTTGTCCCATTTACTACTTCCTTAGAGCCAAGTGGACTTTCAAAATTCATTCCAATTGTATTTTTAGAACTGGAAATTATTTTTTTATTATTGTATAGTCCACCCGTCAAGGATGAATATGCTCCAGTTGTATCTGCTCTGTAAAGCATACCGCTTGAACCTTCTCCCAAAGTTATAAGTCCATTATTATAGGCTTTTCCAGCATCTGAAGCTCCCCTGTTATCTTCTGTCAGATAAAGTCCCACTGAATTTTTTCCTATGGAAATATCTCCATTATTTAGGATTTCTCCTCTTTTTGCATAAATTCCTGTAGATTCTTCCCCTGTTAAAATGATTTTATTGTTATTTATCAATTTTACTTTGGAAGCTGGTCTGTTGTTGTTATTTTCCTGACCAATAGCTAGCTGTCTATTTTGAGTTCCTGTCATAACTTTGGAATTCGTAATGGAAGAACTAAGAATTTCCAGTTTATTGTAAGAGTCTGTACTATCGTCCAGATTGACATCCTGATCCAATTCCAAATTACTGTTTACCATTGCTGCAGGAATATAGCCAGTTCCTGTAATTTCAATTGGACCAGATGATGACAGGTTTGTTGGAATTCCAGACAGGACTAGGTTTCCATTTGCTAAGAATAGGAGTCTTGAGCCTTCTTCCATATTTAATTTTAACTTGCTTCCACTATTATTCACAAAGTTGTTTCCATACCATGAAGAAAAGTTAAAAGTTCCAACTGGTGCATTATTCAAGTCGTAATAGAATACTGTTCCTTGATTTTTTATGTTTGCCGTTACATCGTTTTCAAAAATAATTTTTCCACCAGGATTAAATGGAGTGTATGCTGTGTAGAATGTAAGAGAATCTTTCCCTGTGGTTAATATAATATCATTTTTTAATTTTACTTCCCCACCTTTATTTGCAAAAATATTAAAAGCACCATTAGTTGCTGTAATTTCTGCCTTAGATATCTCTATCTTTGAAGTGTTTAAGTAGCTGGCATTATCTCCTCTATTTTCAGCAAACAGACCTACTGACTTAGGTTTTGAAACTTTAATTTTTGTAGTTTCATCAGATTCAATTATACCGCCCTGATTTGCATACATTCCAGTCGAACCTTTAGTGCTTTCAGTAGTATTTCCATCAAACACAATTTTTGCATGATTTTCAATTTTTCCATTTTTTGTTGTAAACAATGCCCTTACTCTGTCTCCAGAAACAGTCATTTTCCCTTTATTTTCAACTTCACTTCCAGCAGAACTTACAATTCCAGTGGCATTTTTACTCTCTCCGTTTGCACTTTCCTTAATTGTAATTACACCTTCATTAACCATTCCAGTACTTGCCTGAACATTAAGTCCAATATTTCCATCTCCACCTTCTATTGTTAATTCTTCGTTATCACCATCTTTTGAAAATTTAATGCCATTTTGCTTATTAATTCTTAAAAGTGTATTTTTTATACCGTCAATAGATTTCAATTTAAAGTTTTTAAATTCTATTAATCCACTTTGAGCAGTAGTTCCATTTCCAATTTGCATACCAGTATTAGATTGTCCATATAATTCAACATTAAAGAATGATTTTTCTGAATTTCCATCAATAGTTGCTTCAAATAATCTTCCTCTAGATAATTTATCAAATTTAAATCCTCTAGAATTTTTACCTTCTATAATAATTGGATTATTTAATTTAAATATAGAAATTGGATGTTGAGTATGTGAGATTCCAGATGTAAAATGTATACCAAGATTATTTGATCCATTTAGTTTTATATTTCCATTATTTGTAAAAATAAAATAATTCAAATAATTCATAAAGTTATAAACCACACGAATGATCGTTGCCATCAAGTATTATGTCACCATTATTTATAAAACTTGAAATAGCTGTATTTCCACCATAATTTGCAAAGTTTACTACAGAACCATATCTTTTTGTAGATTTTATTAGCCCTTCATTTATAAATTTTATAGGTTTACTAGCACTAGCATAATTAGAAAGAGAAACTGCAGAGGTATTTTCAGCATCTGAAATAATTGTTGAGCCTTGTTTTAGAGTCGCGGTGGTAATTCCATTTGAACTTCCATTTATCATAACAATGTTAAGTAAGTTTCTATATTTAGAATGTAAAAATTCATTTGGAGCTGTTCCCGAAGAAATAATGTCCATATTTTCAATGTTAAAATTATGACCTCCTCCCATTCTTACTCCTACTGCCCCATAATCTTGATATCTAAAATTCTTATTAAGATTGTTGTTGTAGTTAAAAACTATATGATGGTCATTACCTTCTATTCCTGTAAAAGTTGTATTGTCTGTTTTAATAGTAAATGTATTGTTATTATTATGCAGTACTTCCATTTTTCCTCTTCCGCTTGTTCCTTTAACATGAGTTTGAGAAATAGGACCTGTGTCTCCAGCATTTGTTCCTACAAGTATATTTGGAATTATACCATTTTCATTTCTAATGTTACTATAATCTTGCTCGTTAACTTTTATAAAATATCTTGTAGAAAAGATATTAGTATTAGGAATTACTGGAGGTGGAGTTACTTCCACATCTCCATCTGGCACTTCAAATGCAGGTAATTCTGGAGTTTGGAAATTAATCCCAGGTCTTGATGCCAGAACTAGCGGCTCAATTCTTGCAATTCTTCTTGGATTTACATTTGGTGATATTTCCCATTCTACTATAGGTTCTTCAATGTCCTGCAATTCTACGTTCCCATATGAGTTTTCCTTCATTTTTGAAGAAACTAGGCTGTACTTGGAACTCAAAGGGGAAACTGTTCTGCCAAAAATATCCTTGCTTCTTGTAAGATTTCTGTTAAATTTACTTGCTTTGTCTCCCATTCCATTATAAGGAATTCTCCAGTCGTTATACTGATAACTGTTTCCAAATTGCCATGAACTCCAAACAGGTTTTATCACGTGATCTCCCTGTTCCATTAACTGGATTATCTCAAGATTTAATTGACCTATTGATTTGTTATTCTCATTTTTAGTTTTCTTCAAATTTTGTCTGAGTTTGTCAGTTGATGTCTTTATTGCTTTTACTTGATTTTCTATATTGTCTGCCTGTGCAGAAAATAGATTAACTTTTGTTCCTATTGAACCTGTTAATAAAAATACGACTAATATCCTGTCAGTATATTTAAAATTCTTCACTCTTTTTGCAAAAGATTTTAAATCTTTTTTTAATCTTATAAAATTTTTATTCATGGTGTTTATATTCTCCTATTTTTTGTATTAAAAAGTGAATTTTAAAATTATTTATAAATTATATTGAATTTAATTAGAATAATAATTATAATTCTTTGTATTTTATTTAAAATAATTTTGTTATAAAATAGTTTATTTAAATTCACACGAAACACTATTATATCAGAAATAGCTTGAAATAAGCAAGTACTTTATTTAAAATAATTTTCTTTTTAATTTTATTTAATAATCTTAAAGGAATTTTATTATAAATTAGTTGTATCTTTTAATTAATACAAAAATGGTGTTATTATAAAAATAAAAAAAATATTTAAAATTAAGTTTTTTCTTAAATTATGATATAATTATATCATTAGTTTAAGTTCGTAAATGAATCAAAAAAATCGGAATTTATAAAGTGGAGTAGAAAAATGAATTATAAACTTGTATTAATAGATTTGGATGATACGCTTTTTGATTATCCAAAGGCGGAAAATTCAGCATTTAGGAGTACATTTGAAGAGATGGAATTTTTTAAGGAAAATAGATTTTTGAAAAATCAAAATAGTGAAGAATTTTATACAGAAATTAAAAGGGAATATGAAAAAATAAATTCACAGTTGTGGAAGGACTTGGAAAAGGGAATAGTAAACAAGGAAGAATTAAAAGTTATAAGATTTGAGAAAATTATTAAAAAATTTAAGCTGGAATATGATTCTCAGAAAATGAGTGAAGTTTATTTGAAAAAGCTGGGAGAAGGAATTTTTCCATTTAAATCGACTGAAAAATTATGTAAATATCTACATTCAAAATACAAAATTGGAATTGTAACAAATGGAATAAAAGAAGTTCAGTATTCTCGGATAAAAAATTCATCAATATCAAATTATATTGATAAAATCATTATTTCAGATGAAGTTGGAGTGAATAAGCCTGATAAAAAAATATTTGAATATGCAATGAATTATTTTGAAATATCAGATAAAAAAACAGTTATAATGATAGGTGATTCTCTAGAAGCTGATATAAAAGGCGGACAAAATGCTGGGATTGATACTTGCTGGGTAAATTTGAGAAATAATGTGAATGATACAGGGATTGTTCCAAAGTATGAAGTAAATAAATTGGAAAAATTATTTGAAATATTATAATTTACTCAAAACTTTAGTGAATTTATAAGAGAAAAAAATTTTTCTTATAGTAAAATGACTAGAGAGTCAATTATTTAAAAAATTAAAAAAATAAATAAAAAAGTAATTATTAAACCAAACAATCTAATACAAAATTAAAAAAGGGAACTGCATTAATGATTATAGATAAATTTTTATAAATTAAATTTAATAAAAAATCAATAAAAGAGGAGGATGACATAAATGACTGAAAAAAGAAAAAATTTTTTGTTTTTAATTATTTTTCTTTTGGTAAATAGTTTTGGGATTTCTGAAAATTTAAAAGATGAAAATTATTTTGTGCTAAAAAAAGATGAACAAAATTTGCAGGAAAGCAAAAAAGACAGCAAAAAGGAAGTTTTGGAAAATGAGCCTAAAATAGAATCGGATAGGGATATTTTAAATAAAGAAAAAAAATTAGAAAATAAAAAAGAGATAACTTCTCAGGAGAATAAGAGAATTGGGCTGGTACTTAGTGGAGGAACAGCGAAAGGACTTGCTCATATTGGGATATTAAAGGTGCTGGATGAAGAGAAGGTGCCCATAGAATATGCAACTGGAACGAGTATGGGAAGCATTATTGCGGGAATGTATAGCGTCGGATATACTCCGCAGGAAATTGAGGAAATTGCAATTAGCATGGATTGGATGGGACTTTTTAGCGATAAAATCGAGAGAAAGGACAAGGGAGCTATAAGAAATTCAATTGAAGATAGGAATAGTACGGCAATTCCAATGAAAAACTTTATGCCGAAATTGCCTAGCGGAGTCGTTGGAGGAAAAACTGCTAGTCAAAGGCTAAATGAAATTTTTTATGGAGCAATTGGAATACAGGATTTTAGAAAGTTTCCGAGAAAGTTTGCAGCAGTTGCTACTGATTTGGAATCTGGAGAAGGTGTTATGATTGATAAAGGCTCGATTGCAACGGCAATTAGAGAAAGTTTGTCATTGCCATCAATTTTTGCACCGATTCGGGATGGAAAAAGGCTTTACATTGACGGGGGAGTTACACGGAATTTGCCTGTGCAGGATGTGAAAGTGCTTGGAGCAGATTATACAATTGGAGTGAATGTAGGAGACGGATTTACAAAAAGAGATGAGAATAAAATGAATTTGGTTGACGTAATTACAGATTCGACAACAATTGCTGGAAGGCAGGAAGTGGAGCGTCAAATTCGTATGCTTGACTTATATATGAAACCAGATTTGGAAAAATTTGAGTCTTATGATTTTTCAAAGGTAAAGGAGCTTATTGAGGCGGGAGAGAAAATCGCAAGGGAAAATATAGATGAAATCAGAAAATTATCAAATCCTGAACTTTTTGAAAAACTGGAGGAAAAACGGAAAGAGTTTAGGCGTACTTGGAGCGATGAGTACAATATTACAGGAATTGTGATAGAAGGCAACCAAAAATATAAAAAAGCGTATTTTGATAAATTTTTGCCTAAAAAACTTGGTGTTTTAAGCAGGCTGGATATGGAAAAAATTGTTAATAATATTTATCAGAACGGTGATTTTACAACGGTGTATTACGAAGTGAAGGACAATGATTTAGTAATAAATGTGCAGGAAAAACCAAGTGATTATCTGACACTTTCAGGAAATATAAATAATGAAGACTTGGCAACAGTAAATGTTGGTTTTCAGGGAAGTAAAATTATAAATAATACAAATGTAAGATATTCAGTAACTGGAACGTTTGCAAATGAATACGGGGCAAGAGGTAAGGCTACCGCTGAACTTGGAAAAGATTCAAAAGCCTTGATTTACAGCGAATTTGAATACAAACGTGATATTATAAAAAATCAGAAATACAATAACGGATATTTCAACTTTGAAAACAGAAAATTCAAAATTGGAGCAGGAATTGGATTTGAAATGTATAAAAATCTGTTATTCTCAATTGGTGGAGGCTATCAGATTTCAGATGTGACAAAACATCAGAATAATGCTGAAAATGTAAGAAAAACCTTTCCATATTATGAAGCTAAGCTAAATTATGATACAAGAGACAGCCTTAATTTTGCAACAAAAGGTATTTACTTTTTCTCAAATTATACTTTAGCAAACTCAAAAGAGGCTAAATTTAACTCATTAAATGCAGGTGGAGAAATTAATATTCCGATTGGAGAAAAAATAACAATTACTCCAAGAGTATCTTATTTGACAACAGACGGAAGCGATATTCCGGAAACTTACAGGCCCAAAATGGGAGGAATACGGACAGCTGACAATTCATTAGAATTTGCTGGAATGCCAGCAGATAAAATTCGTGGAAACAGTATCTTTATTGGAAGCCTGAAAGCTCAATATAATGTTTCAAAACTTGTATATTTAGATACAACTTACTCAAGGGCAAACATTTCTCAAAAAGCCTACAGCTTCGGAACTGAAGAAAAGGAAAGCTATAAATTTGGGCTTGGAGTGAAAGCCTTGTCAATTCCACTTTACTTTGGATTTGCAAAAGTTCCGGGAGAAAGCTGGAGATACATTATAAACTTTGGATATTCGCCAGAATAATAATTTTGGGAATAGTAAGCAAAGTGAAAGAAAAATCTTTTTGATATTGAAAAAATATGATAGAATAAAATTGTAAAATTTAAAAAATACGAAAAATTAGGAGGAAGAAATGAAAAAAATACCAGAAGCAGTTGGACCATATTCAGCCTTTAGAAAAGCAGGCGACTTTTTGTATATCTCAGGACAAATCGCAATAAATCCTGAAAATCAGCAAATTGAAGCTGTTACAGTAGAAGAGCAGGCAAGACAAGTTCTTGAAAATTTAAAGGCAATTTTGGAAAACAATGGATTAACAACAAAAAATGTAATAAAAACAACAGTTCTGCTTGACAACATCAACGACTTTGTGGCAGTAAACGGCATTTATGCAGAATATTTTACTGAGCCGTATCCAGCAAGATCGGCTTTTGCGGTGGATAAATTACCAAAAGGAGTTTTGGTGGAAATTGAAGCGATAGCTTATTTTGGAGAATAATTTTTAAATGAAATAGATGACTTTGGGGAAACTTGAAGTTATCTTTTTTTTATTTTTATTTGAAAGGAAAGTGTAGTATTAGGACAGAAAAAATATATAAAAAAGTTGGTTGTTTTCCCAATCTTGAGACACGTTTGAAATATTAATGTCAAATAACACAAATTTCCTAAAATTTTTTAATTCAAATAAAAACAGAATGATTGAAAATCTTTGATAAAAATGATAAAATTATAAGGAATAGTATTAAATTTAAGAGAGTTATTAATTTAATAAAATTGAAAAATAACGAAAGGAAAAATATGATACATGAACTAATTGTAATTTTGTCCACATGGATAATTCCGATTGAGAGGATACATTACTTGTTAATTGCTATTTTACTGGTTTCAGTGTTGTTGTCGGATAAATCGCCGAATGCGATGCTTGCCTGGATTTTTACGATTTTTACGTTTCCGCTTGGTGGGGCGGTTTTGTATCTTTTGTTTGGAATAAACTGGAGAAGAAATAAGATAATTTCTAAAAAAATGGCTGGTGAGGGTCAAAAATTATATTCAAGAATTTTTAATTTTATGCAAAGAGATGTATCGGATATTTTCAGGTCAAAAGACTTTTTTTATTATAATAATTTAGAAAACGTGGATGACATTGAAAAAAATAAAATGAGTGAAAATGAAAAAAAGGAAAAAATTCGGCAACAAATTAACACAATGATAAAAAATATTAAGCTGGACAATCAAGAAAGCGAAATTGTAAAAATGCTGTATGAAGCGGAAGGTACATTTTTAACTAACAACAATTCTTATAAACTATTTTTTAATGGAAAGGAAGCCTTTGATTCAATTCTGGAAGATATAAAAAATGCTAAAAGGACAATTTATATGGAATATTTTATCTGGAAAGCTGATGAACTGGGAGAAAAAATTAAAAATGCGCTTGTGGAAAAAGCCAGGGAAGGTGTGAAGATAAGATTATTATTTGACGGTGTAGGGACTTGGAAATTGCCTAAAGAATATAAGAAGGAACTTAGAAATGCAGGAATTGAGACAAGATGGTTTCTGGATGTTAAATTTTTTATGTCAAAGATGAATTATCGGAATCATAGGAAAATTGCCTTATTTGACAATCAGATAGTGCACACTGGCGGTATGAATGTGGGACAGGAGTACATTGATGGCGGAAAAAGATTTGAAAGCTGGAGAGACACAAATATTCGGATTACTGGAGAAATAATCGGACAATATCTTGCGATTTTTGTTACGGACTGGCTAAATAGCGGCGGAAAAGATGATTTTATTGAAGATATAAAAAAGGAAGCAGTTCACGAGCTGGAAGTTCAAAAGCCGATAGACAAGCAGGAAAAACTGAAATATTTAATGCAAGTCTCTTCAAGTGGTCCAGATACAGAATGGACAACTTTAAAGTATCTGTATTCTAAAATGATTGCAACTGCAAAAAATGAAGTATTAATTCAAAGTCCATATTTTGTGCCAGATAGTGCTCTAGTTTCTCAATTAAAAATGGCAGCTCTTTCAGGAGTTAAAATTAAAATAATGGTAACGGGTGTGCCAGATAAGAAAATGCCATACTGGATAGCGGAAACTTACTTTGCGGAACTGATTGAGGCGGGAATAGAGATTTTTCGATACAAAGCTGGATTTTTACATAGCAAGGATATTATTGTAGATGAAAAAATATCGACTGTAGGAACTTGTAATTTTGATATGCGTAGCTTTGAAATAAATTATGAAGTGAACGCCGTATTTTTTAACGAAGAAATTAGCAAGGATTTGAAAAAGCAATTTATAGAGGATTTAGGAGTATGCGAAAAATTTGATGAAGTTAGATTAAAAAAGGTTACATTTAGAAAAAGACTGAGAAATTCTATATTTAAACTGATTTCACCAATAATGTAAATTATAAGGAGTAAAGGAAGTGAAGTAGGATGGAAAGAAATTTTACAAAAGATGGAATTATTCTTTTAAATAAGAGCAAAGGAATAAGTTCATTTAAAGCAATAGATGAGCTAAAAAGAAAAATAAAGGCTAAAAAAGCTGGACATGCAGGAACTCTTGATCCAATGGCAGAAGGTCTAATGGTCGTTATGATTAATGATGCTACAAAATTTTCAGGCGATTTAATGAAAAAGGACAAAGAATATTACGTAGAAATGGAACTTGGCTATAAAACTGACACTTATGATTCAGAAGGAAAAGTTATAGAGGAATACAAGTCTGAAATCGAACTAAGTGATTCCCAAATAATAAGAACAATACATAGTTTTAAAGGAAGAATAAAACAAGTTCCACCAATGTATTCTGCAATAAAAGTTGAAGGACAGAAACTTTACGATTTGGCAAGAAAAGGTATCGAAATTGAAAGAATGCCAAGAGATGTGGAAATAATGAATATTTATAAAATCAAAATTCATAGACCTAAAGAAAATTCTTCAAGAATAAAAATTTCCTTTTACGCCCACGTAAGCAGCGGTACGTATATTCGTTCATTAGTTCACGATATTGGAGAGAAATTAAAAGTTTTTGCCACGATGACAAAACTTGTAAGAACTAAAATTGGAAGATTAAGTATTGAAGATGCAGTTTCGCTGGAAGAAGTTCAAAGTGAAATTGGGAAATTGAAGGAACTTGTGGAAGAAAAGAGAGAGAATGAATCTTTCTGGGCTACAAAAAGTGATGCTGCGATAAGAGCTGAAAAAATTCGAGAGATAGTCTGTTTTGTGGAAATAGAATATATCTTGGATTATTATGGGATAAATGTTTCCAATGAAAAATATGGAAAGCTGAAAAATGGAATGACTGTTATAGATACATTTAAAAAGTTTGAAAACATAGGTAAGGACATTAAAAGACAGGAACATATTAGAGAAAATCAGAAGTTTAAAATTTATGTGAGAAACAGGGATACCCAGAAAAGAGAATTTAAAGGGATTGTAAAAATCGTAAGTATTCGGGGAAACAGGATTTATTTAAAGAGGGATAAATATTTTTTGTAATTTTGGGACTGAAAAGTGGTGATATTGATATATGAAAAAATCAAATAAATATGTATTTGATATTGAAGTTTTTCCCAATTATTTTTGTATCGTGTTAAAGAAATTAAATGACAGTAAAATTTTAATTATTGATTCAGATAATTTTAACCGTCAAAAGAAGCTCCTTTATGACATAATTTCTAAAAATGTACTAATTTCATATGCAGGACGTGGATTTGACGATATTGTCATTAATAATCTTCTAAAATACAGAAATTCAAATGTAAATAGGAAAAAATTAAACAGCGAATTAAAATTAATAAGGAATATGCCAAAAGATGAGTATAAAAATGAAAACCATGAATTTTACTCATACGATTTGGCTTATGAATATAATCTAAACCTTGGTGTAAAGGGATTTGAGTTTAACTGTGGAGATAATATTGAAGAACAGGATTTTGCGAACTTTAATTATGTGATTAAAAAAAATATATACGATGAAATTGTGGATAAAGTAATTGACTATTGTATGCAGGATGTGTTGGCAACAGAAAAGATGTATAACTTGATAATTTCAAATAAAAGTAACTGGGATGAAAAGGAAAATCTTCTAAATATAATCACAGAAGGAAAATACAGTAATGGTATGAAGCTGAAAAAAAAAATAAAGTATTTAAATTATAATAATGATAAATTAGTAACATTGCTCTTAAATAATGAAATCCCAGTTTCAAGTCAATCTAAATCTAGCTATTCTAATGGCAGTATAGAATTAGGTGATTACAATAATCAGCTTCAAAGTAAAGTATATAAATTGTCAATAAAAAAGGATTATCTGTATGACTGGCTAATAAATAGCAGAGCCTTTTGGGGAAAAGACAAAAAAATAATAGAAGAAATACCAAAGGAACTCCTTTTGAAATCTACATTTGCAAAAGAATTTTTAAATCGATACCGTATAAATATAGTAAGATATTTAAAAAAAGTTTTTGCCAGAGAAAATATAGAAATAGTTGCAGTCGCAGGAAATGATATTTTTATAACTAACGTAAATGATAGAATTTTAAATAAAATAAGAAAAAAAATAAATGAACAATATAAAAATATTTTTAACTTAAAAGATATAAATAATTTTTTAAAAAATAAAAATTCAATTTTATATAAAACAAATGATGAAACTGTGGGAACAAATGAATATTACTACAATGACCTTGTTATGCCAAAAAATCCTGCTTGGATAGCCGAAGTGCTAAAAATGTATTTTTGGGAAAAAAAGGATGTGGAGACTTCCGTTAAGGAAATTTTTGATGAAAATCCGAATATATTCTTTATGTATGCTTCTGTTTATGAAGATATTTATGCTTGTGATGAAAATGGGAAAATACTTTTTGAAAGTAAGGATGTATTAGATAAATTTAGAAAATATAGATTATATTTTTCAAAAACAGGCTTGCACAAAGTAGTTATTCAGAAGCAGGAAAAATATTATGAAAAATTTGGTTTTGGAGATATTAACAGCAATTTGTACAAAGTTAAGAAAGTTGAAACAAACGTGGAAAAATTTAAAGATTATGAGGATATTGATTTAGAAAGCTATATAGATTTTGCTAAAAGCTATATAGAAAAAAATTTAATATGACTTATGGAAAAAAGACAGTAGGTGTGATATAATAAAAAACACAGATAAAATAAATGAAGTAAAATAAATTTTATTATAATTTTAAAGGAGTTTAAGTACGTAAGGAGAAATATGAGAATTTTGGGAATAGATCCTGGTACGGCAATCGTAGGGTATGCTGTTGTAGATTATGAAAATGGGAAATATAAGCCGCTTGATTATGGTTGTATTTTTACGGATAAAGATGAAGATATGCCAGTTAGGCTTGAAAAAATTTATGATGGCATAGAAAATATCATACAACTTTGGAAACCAGTGGATATGGCGATTGAAGATCTATTTTTCTTCAAAAATCAGAAAACAGTAATAAAAGTTGGACAGGCTCGTGGAGTAATAACTTTGGCAGGTCAAAAAAACAAGCTAAATTTATATAGCTATACTCCACTTCAAGTAAAAATGGGAATTGCAAGTTATGGAAGAGCTGATAAGAAGCAAATTCAGGAAATGGTAAAATTAATGCTGAAATTAGATGAAATTCCGAAGCCTGATGATGCTGCAGATGCCCTTGCCATCGCAATTACTCATATTAATTCCAAAATAGGATTTGGTGGATTTGAGAGGGGAGACAATATTACGAAAAAATTAAGTAAAATTACTTCCAACAGAATAAAATTGGAAGATTATAAAAAATTAATGAAATAAATTTTGTATGAAAAATTTTTAGAAAATCGGGAAATTTAAAAGTTTAAAAAATTGAAAATTAGAAATAGAAAGAATGGTAAATAAGATGAACATAGTTTTATTAAATCCAGAAATTCACGTAAACACAGGAAATATCGGAAGAACCTGTGTTTTAACAAACACAAAGTTACATTTAATAAAACCTCTCGGATTTGAGCTGGATGACAAAAAAATCAGACGTGCAGGATTGGACTACTGGAAAGATGTAAAACTTTTTGTATGGGAAAACTGGGAACACTTCTGGCGAGAAAACATTGAAAACGGTAATGCAAAAATCTATTTTGCAACAACAAAAACAAAACAAAGGTACACAGATGTGAAATTTAATGATAACGATTATATAATGTTTGGGCCTGAATCACGTGGAATACCTGAAGAAATATTAAATAGATACAAGGAAAGCAACATCACGATTCCAATGCTTCCACTTGGACGTTCGCTAAATTTGTCCAACGCTGTGGCGATTGTGCTGTTTGAGGCTTTGAGGCAGAATAATTTTGAATATTAATTTAAATAAATTTAGGAGAGAAAATGAAACAATATCTGGATATGGTTAAGTATGTACTTGACAATGGAGTAAAAAAAGAAAATAGGACAGGAGTTGATACAATTTCTACTTTTGCTTATTCGTATAAAGTTGACTTGAGTGAAGGTTATCCGCTTTTGACAACGAAAAAAATGTATTTTAATTCGATGCTGCACGAGCTGTTTTGGTATTTGTCAGGAGAAGAGCATATTAAAAATTTAAGAAAAAAAACAAAAATATGGGATGCTTGGGCAGATGAGGAAGGAAGGCTCCAAACGGCTTATGGAAGATTTTGGAGAAGATATCCTGTACCTGAAATTTCGTTAGATGGAGAAGTTTTTGCTGATGAAGACAATCCTTGGGTGACTAGAGAAGAAAATGGACAGCTTGTATTTGACCAGATTCAGTATATTATTGATACTTTGAAAGAGATGAAAACAAATCCTAATCACAAAAACGGAAGAAGAATGATAGTTTTGGCTTGGAATCCTGGAAATGCAACAATCAGTAAATTGCCGCCATGCCATTATACTTTTGCATTTAATGTGCTTGGAAATAAACTTAACTGTCATTTGACTCAAAGAAGCGGAGATATTGCACTTGGAATACCGTTTAATCTGGCTTGCTATTCATTGCTTACAATGATGATTGCAAAAGAATGTGGATATGAAGTCGGAGAGTTTGCTCACACAATAATTGATGCTCATATTTATGAAAATCATATTGAAGGGTTAAAGGAGCAATTGACAAGAGAGCCATTAAAACTTGCAAAAATTAAGATTGTAGACAAGCCGTTTAATGAACTTACATTTGAAGATATTATGCTGGAGGATTATGAAAGTCATCCGGTTATTAAATTTGAAGTTGCGGTTTAAAAATTAAAAAAGTAAGGAGCTTTGATGTTTAGTTTAATAGTTGCCGTTGGGGAAAATAATGAAATTGGAAAAAATAATCAACTTCTTTGGCATATTCCTGAGGATTTGAAAAATTTTAAGAAGATAACTATGGGAAAGACAGTCATAATGGGGAAAAATACCTATAAAAGCATAGGAAAACCTTTGCCAAACAGAAAAAATATTGTGCTTTCAAGGAATCCGTTAGAAATAGAAGAAAAAATAAAAGAAGATAGAAAAAAATATGAAAATGAAAATACAAAATTAGAACTTTGTGATAATTTGCAAAAAATTATTGATAAATATAAAAATTCTGAAGAAGAAATTTTTATTATTGGTGGAGGAGAGATTTATAAAAAAGCTTTTGAAATGAAAATTGTAAAAAGAATTTATATGAGCCACGTTAATTTTTCTGATAAAAATGCAGATACTTATTTTCCAAAAATTGATTTAAAAAAATGGGTAGTTATAACAAAAGAAAATTATGATGGCTGGAGATTTTGTATTTATGAAAAAATTAGTGGATAAAACAGATGAAAATCTGAAAAGGAGAAAAAGATGCCTAAGCTTAAGTTTACAAAAGAAGTGGTGGTTGAAGCTGGATATGAGTTAATGAAAAAAGAAGGTTTTCAAAATGTAAGTGTCAGGAAAATAGCCAATTATCTGAAATGTTCTACAGCGCCAATTTATTTTAATTTTAAAACAGTAGATGAATTAAAGGAAGAAATCATAAATATGTGCAAAGAAAAATTAAAAAAATACTTGTATGGAAATTATTCTGAACGAAAAATATTAAGTGGCGCAATTGGTTTTGTAATATTTGCACGTGAAGAAAAAGAACTTTTCCGGACGATTTTTCTGGATACAACAGAAAGATTTGAAAAACTTTATGAAGAAACTCTTAATGCACTTTTGACAAAGGAAAATTTATTGGAAAGTTTTCCAGCATTAGAAGAAGAAGAAGCTAAAAAAGCTGTAAATAAAATATGGTATTTTCTATTTGGATATGCAACTATGCTTTGTACAAGGATTGACGGTAATTATAGAAAAAATGAAACAAATGAAGTAATAGAACATAAAATAACAGAAATAGTGAATTATTTTAAAATATAAATTTTAAAATATTGGAAAAATAATGGGAGAAAAGATGAATAAATATAAATTTTTAGGTGGAATTTTGCATTTTATATATAGATTTCTCAGTTTTCTGACACGAAAAGAATATTTTTATGCAGATGGAGTCCAAATGAATAATCCAAATATCATAGTTTTCTGGCATAGAAAAATTTTTACAGTTTGTAATGCTACAAGAATTGTTAAAAAAAAGGCTTCTATGGTAAGTGCTTCAAAAGATGGAGAAATATTATCTGAAGTACTTAGAAGAGAAGGAAATGAACTTATTAGAGGTTCATCCAACAAAGATAATATAAAAAGTTTGAAAGAAGCTATGAAATATGCAAAAAAAAAATATGGTCTAGGAATCGCAATAGATGGTCCAAACGGCCCCATTTTTGAGCCAAAGTCAGGTGCAATTTTTATAGCACAAAGAACAGGAATGCCAATTGTTCCAGTTAGTTCTTATTGTAGTAGAAAATGGATTTTTAAAAAAATGTGGGATAAACTCGAAATACCAATGCCGTTTGCCAAATGTGTTCATTATGTTGCAGAGCCATTTTATTTATCAAAGGAAACTTCTTTGGAAGAATCGACAGAACTAGTAAAAAAAAGAATACATGATGCAGGATACAAAGCATTTGAAATTTATAATAAAAAATATAATAAAGGAAAAAATATCGAATTTAATGAAGAAAATTTTAAATAAATAATAATTTATGAAATCGAGATACGAGTATAAATAAATTATAAAATCAGAAGGAGGAAATAAAATATGTCAAAACCATTTTACATAACAACACCAATTTATTATCCCAACGCGGCACCACACGTCGGAACAGCCTACACAACTATAATCTGTGATGTTGTAGCTAGATACAAAAGATTAGCTGGGGAAGAAGTTGGCTTTATGACTGGAGTCGATGAACATGGACAGAAAATTCAGGAAGCAGCTGAAAAAAATGGATTCACACCACAGCAATGGGTAGATAAAATGTCTCTTAATTTTACAACTTTATGGGGGAAATTAAATATTTCAAATACAGATTTTTTAAGAACGACGCAGGAAAGACATTTGAAAACTGTAAGGGAAATAATAAAAAAAGTGCATGACAAGGGAGATATTTACAGAGGAGAGTATGTTGGTAAATACAGCGTTTCTGAAGAAACTTTTGTTCCTGAAAATCAGCTTGTTGATGGAAAATATATGGGAAAAGAAGTCATTGATGTAAAAGAAACTTCGTATTTTTTTAAATTATCCAAATATGAAAATGCGTTATTGGAACATATTGAAAAAAATCCTGATTTTATAAAGCCTGAAGGAAAGAAAAATGAAGTAATTGCCTTTATAAAGCAAGGACTTCAAGATTTATCAATTTCAAGAACTACATTTGACTGGGGAATACCATTAGAACTTGAAGAAGGACACATAATTTATGTGTGGTTTGATGCTTTGAATATTTATTTAACTGGAGCAGGATTTTCAACTGATACAGAGAAATTTGATAAATTCTGGACAAATGGAACAGTGAATCACGTTGTTGGAAAAGATATTTTGAGATTTCATGCGATTATCTGGCCTGCGATGTTAATGTCGGCTGGAATAAAATTGCCTGACACGATTGCAGCACACGGATGGTGGACTGTGGAAGGTGAAAAAATGTCAAAATCTCTTGGAAATGTTGTTAATCCAGAGGAAGAAGTTGAAAAATACGGTCTTGATGCTTTTAGATATTATCTGATGAGAGAGGCGACTTTTGGGCAGGATGCCGATTATTCTAAAAAAGCAATGGTTCAGAGAATAAATGCCGATTTGGCAAACGATTTGGGAAATCTTTTAAACAGAACGATTGGAATGCAAAAGAAATATTTTAATTCAGAAGTTGTGTTAAATGAAGTTGAAGAAAGTTTTGATATTGAAGTTAAGGAATTATGGAAAATTACGTTGACTGATTTGGATAAACATATAAATAATTATCAATTTTCTGAAGCACTAAAAGACATTTGGAAATTTATTTCAAGAATGAATAAATATATTGATGAATGTGAGCCTTGGAAACTTTCAAAGGATGAGAGCCAGAAGGATAGATTATCGACTGTTATGTACAATTTAGTTGATTCTCTTTATAAAATTGCAGTGCTGATTTCACCGTTTATGCCTGAAACTGCACAAAAAATGATAAATCAATTAGGACTTGACAAAGATGTTGCAAAATTACATATAAGTGATATAAAGGACTGGAAAAGTTATCCTGTTGGAAATAAATTAAATGAGGCAGTTCCGTTGTTCCCAAGAATTGAGCTGGAAGAAGAGCCTAAAAAAGAATACAACGAGAACTTGAAAATCGAAAATCCGATTACGATAGATGATTTTAATAAAATTGAAATAAAAGTCGTTCAAATTGAAAAGGTAGAGAAAATTGAAAATGCGGATAAATTGTTAAAATTCATTGTAAATACAGGGAAAGAGAAGAGACAGATTATTTCTGGGATTGCAAAATGGTATCCAAATGAACAGGAATTAGTTGGGAAAAAAGTACAGGCTGTGCTAAATTTAAATCCAGTTGAGTTAAAAGGTGAACTGTCACAAGGAATGCTTTTAACAACAGTAGAAAAGAAAAAAACAAAATTAGTAGTTGTAAATGATGAAGTAAAAATTGGAGCTACTGTAAAATAAAATTATAAAAAATATTTGAGTAAAAAGACAAAAGTGGGGAGAATTTTTAAAAGATAGGAAATGTGATAAAAGTATGAAAAAATCTATATATATATTATTTGTATTATTACTTTTAGTATCTTGCTCAAAAAATAACAATGGTTATGATGCACTTGAAAAAAGTCTTATTGGGATTTTAGAAAAAAAAGATTACGGATATATAATGAAAAATTTGAATGAATCAGCAAAGGCAGGAAATGAAGATGTTTACGGGCTTGCCTACACTTATTTAGCTGAAAATGGAACAGCGTTTTTTAATGAATATATGAAAAAAAGTAAAGGAATTGCTGAATATTATGAAGCACTTCGATTACAGGAGACAAATGGAGATGAAACTCGAATTTTAGATTTGCTGGAAAGTGCGGCAAAGCAGGGAAACATAAAAGCTTACTATATGATTGGAAATATTTATGAAAATAAATTAGAATTTACAAAAGCTCAGGAATATTTAAAAAAAGGTAGAGATGCTGGAGAGATTTACTCACTTTATTCTTATGAGTACAATAAAAATTTAACGAATTTCTATAAGAAAATTGAAGAATTAAATAAAAAATTAAATGATGGAAATATTTCGACGGAAGAAAAAAAGGAATTGGGGACACTAGTTTTAGAAAAAGTTTCTAATTATGAAAAAGCGTACGATATCTTAAAAGACTTTTTATCAGAAAATTATTCACCAGCACTTTATGCAAAAGCAAAATTGCTAGAAAAGGATGATAAAGAGGAAGAAGCAGTTCAAATTTATAATCAGATATTTTTACAAAATAAGTATTATCTGGCAGCATTCGAGCTGGCTTCAAGACTTGTAAAAAATGAAAAAAACTATGATTTAGCACTAAAAGTGCTGGATGATACAAAATCAGATGAAGTTCTTATTTTAGGATACAAAGGATTTATTTTTGAAAATCTAAAAGATTTTACTAAAGCTGAAGATTTTTATCAAAAAGCCGCAAGTAAAAACGATATTGACTCAATGAATTATTTGGGACGTTTATACGAAACTAAAAAAGAAATGAAAAAGGCTAAGGATATTTATAATAGAGCATATTTGTTAGGGTCAATTTCAGCTGGCTACAAACTTGCCTATATTTTGGAAGATGAAGAAAAGGAAAAAAATCCAGAAAAAACAGAAGACGGCGTAAAACAAAGTAAAGAAGCCAAAAAAATATTAGAAAGATTATCAAATAGTGGCGATGATTATTCAATGGTTGATTTAAGCCTCTATTATCCTGAAACTGACAAAATGGTAAGAATTCTAAATTTAGCAGCAGCAGCAAAATTAAATACAACAGCTTTTTACAATTTAGGAGTTTACTATTATAATCAAAAAAATAAAGATAAATCAAAATTCTATTTTAGAGTTGCAAAAGAAAACGGATATGATATTGGTGAAGTTTTTAATGCATATATTACAGAATAAAAAAATATTAAAATATTTTATTTGTTTTAATATGAAATTCTAATAATAGTAATGTATAATTGTACAGTAAATTATTTAAAAATTAAGTTTTATTCTTTTAATTACGAATTTGATTTAAACAATAAAAATTTAGAAAAGGAGAGAAAATGAAAAAAATAATTTTAATAATGTCATTACTCTTACTATTTGTAGTATCTTGTGGAGCATCCAAAGTATTTAGCGTTGATGTGGAAGGAAAAGGAGAAATTCCAAATTTTGAATTGAAGGATTTGAATGGGAAAAAAACTGAAAGTAAGAAAATATTTCAAAATGGTAAAAAAACATTATTTATCATAGCTGCAGAATGGTGTCCACATTGCAAACAAGAA
The DNA here is from genome assembly GCF_000023905.1 of Leptotrichia buccalis C-1013-b. Classification (NCBI taxonomy): domain Bacteria; kingdom Fusobacteriati; phylum Fusobacteriota; class Fusobacteriia; order Fusobacteriales; family Leptotrichiaceae; genus Leptotrichia; species Leptotrichia buccalis. Next base: position 757,018 of record NC_013192.1, read on the forward strand.
ATGCCTGAAGTGCAAAAATTCTATGATGCAAATAAGGATAAAGTAAATGTTGTTGTAGTATATTCAAATGCTCAGTCTAATTTGGGAAAAGTACAGAGGTATGTAAAGGATAATGGTTATACATTTCCTATATACTATGATGAAGAAGGATATATTACCAGTGGATTTGGTCTTGATGCATTTCCATTTAACTTAAAGATAAATAATAATAAAATTGAAGAAAAACTTGAATTACCAATTGATTTAGAATCATTAACAGCTGCATTTGCAAAATAAAATCTTTACAAATAAAAAAATATGTGTTAGAATAACACTTGAATTTATACTATGAACATAAGTTTGCCGTTATGTTCTTGGTTTAAATAATAAATATCAGGAGGAAATAAAATGGCATTAAAACCAAAAAAAGAAATTGTTGAAGCATTCGGAAAAAATGCTCAAGATACAGGGTCTGCTGAAGTTCAAGTAGCATTACTTACAGACAGAATCAGTCATTTAACAGCTCACTTGAAAGTACATCCTAAAGATGTTCACTCAAGAGTGGGATTATTAAAAATGGTTGGTAAAAGAAGAAGATTATTAAACTATATTAAAAATAGAAATGTTGATGATTACAGATCATTAATTGAAAAATTAGGAATCAGAAAATAGTAAGTAAAAAGAAAAGAGCGTATTTATGTATGCTCTTTTTTTAAAAATTTTAAGGAGTTAGAATAAATAAAATGGGATATAAGACAAGCGAGAAAATATCAGGATTTTTTGTAATTTTATTAAAAAAATTTTTGTCAATTTTTTCTCTTAAAGTTAGATATAAAATTTTTGAAAATCTTGGAGTAATTGTCTATCATCTTATAAAAAAAAGACGGTTGCTTGCGATAGATAATATAAAAAATGCTTTTCCTGAAAAAAATAAAAAGGAAGTTGAGAGAATTGCAAAAGAATCCTATAAAACTATGGGAAAAATGATTATGACTTCGATTTTTCTGGAGGAAATTACAAAGGATGGAAATACTATTGTGGAAAATGAGGAACTTATGAGACAGGCTTGTGAAAATAATGAAAAGGCTGTTTTAATTGTATCACTTCATCTTGGTGGATTTGAAGCTGGAAGTAAAATGAGAGATATTAGAAAATTTTATGCTGTTTTCAGAAATCAGAAAAATAAAAAAATAAATGATTTAATGACAAAATGGCGTGAAAAAGGTGGACTTAATTCATTGCCGCTACATGATAGCGATGCACTGCGAGAAGCAATAAATGAAGAGTCAATTATTGCATTAGCTTCGGATCATTATGGAAAAGATGTAAATGTAACGTTTTTTGGACGTGAAACAACAGGAGTGGCAGGTCCTGTACTGCTTTCAATAAAACATAAAATTCCGATAGTATTGGCCTATGCGGTGTTTGACGGGGATGTAATTCGTGTAAAAAATAAGAAAATTATCGAAATTGAGAAACAGGAAAAATTAAAGGAAACAATGAGATTTAATATGCAAAAAATTTATCATGAATTTGAAGAAATTATTAGAGAATATCCAGAGCAGTATATGTGGCAGCATAAAAGATGGAGAAATAAGAAAAAATAGAGTAGAAAAAGTAAAAATTTATTTTTTCTAACTTGAATATGTGAAAAATTTATGATAAAATTAAATGACGAAGTTTTTGGAGGAAAATATGAAAAAATATTTATGTCTATTTATTTTGTTAATTCTTATGAGCTGTACCAGTTTAACAGCTTCTACTAACAAACCGTCTTATACTGAGACAAATATTATCAGTACCGAGATAATGAAAGTTACAGAAGATTTGAAAAAAGCTGCCAGTTCAAATGAATATGATAAATTAAAAGAAATTTTTTTACCTACATTTAAAAATAATATTATTGTAAAAAAAATGCAAGAATACGATCTTTCAGGATTGACATTTGTTTTTTCTGATGTGAATGTCGTATCGAGAAATAAGGCAAATAGTGTAATGGTAATTAATTTTGCCACGGCAAGTAACTATTATAAAATAACTTGGAAAAAAACGGATGACAATAAATGGAAGATTTCAAATGTAGCTGAAAAAAAATAAGAAGGGAGAAAAATGAGCATATCAATAGCGATTTTGTTGATTGTTATTTTTTCTTTTTTAACTTTTTTTATAGCTTATTTTTTTGGGAGTTCAATTTTTAAGAAAAAATACGGAGACTTGAACGAACTGGAATTAAAAATCGTTGATGCTAAAAGAAGACTTGAAACATCAAAAAAAGAAGTTGAAAGAGAAATTGAATCGTTTAGAAAAGAAGAAACATTAAAAGTAAAAGAAGAATTGTTAAATGAGAAAAAAATAGCAGATGACGAAATAAAGAAAATGAAATCAGAACTTGCTACAAAAGAAGAAAGAATTGCCAAAAAAGAAGAAACATTAGAAACAAAAATGGAACGTTTGGAAGAAAGAGAAGCTAAAAATGAGAAATACCGTGAAAAATTGTTCCGAAGAGAAAAAGAACTGGAAGAAATGATTGCAAATGAAGAAAAAGAGCTAGAAAGAATTTCAGAACTGACACAGGAAGATGCAAGAAAAATCATTTTAACCAAGCTGGAAAATGAACTGGATCATGATAAAGCTGTATTGATAAGAGACTATGAACATAATTTGGACAGGGAGAAAGATAGGATTTCCAAAAGAATTATTTCAACTGCAATTGGAAAAGCAGCTTCAGATTATGTTGTAGATTCTACAATTTCAGTTATTCAGCTGCCAAGTGAAGAAATGAAAGGTAGAATTATTGGACGTGAAGGAAGAAATATAAGAGCCATTGAAGCTGCAACAGGAGTTGATTTAATAATTGACGATACACCTGAAGCGGTTGTACTGTCTTCATTTGATGGTGTAAGAAGAGAAGTAGCCAAAATCGCTCTTGAAAAATTAATTTCAGATGGACGTATTCACCCAACAAAAATAGAAGAAGTCGTAGCAAAGGCACAGCATGAAGTAGATGAAAGTATATTGGATGCAGCAGAACAGGCTATTTTGGAAGTAGGCATTCCGACATTGCCACGTGAAGTTTTAAAAGTATTTGGACGTTTGAAATTTAGAACATCTTTTGGACAAAATATTTTACAGCACTCAATAGAAGTTGCACATATAGCTTCAGCTTTGGCTGCAGAAATTGGTGCAAATGTGGATATAGCCAAAAGAGCGGCATTATTACACGATATAGGAAAAGCTTTTTCACATGAACAGGAAGGTTCTCATGCTTTAAACGGTGGGGAATTTTTAAGAAAATTTTCAAAAGAAAGTGAAATAGTAATAAATGCAGTGGAAGCTCATCATAATGAAGTTGAGCAGTTAAGTATAGAAGCTGTACTAGTACAAGCGGCAGACTCTATTTCAGCATCAAGACCAGGAGCAAGACGTGAAACATTGTCAAATTACTTGAAACGTCTTGAACAATTGGAAGAAATCGCTAATAGCCATGAAGGAATTGAAAGTTCATATGCAATTCAGGCTGGTAGAGAATTAAGATTAATTGTTCATCCAGATAATATTGATGATGACAGAGCTACAATACTAGCTAGAGAAGTAGCAAAAGAAATCGAAGAAAAAATGCAATATCCAGGACAGATAAAAGTTACTGTTATTAGAGAAACTAGAGCTGTGGAATATGCAAAATAATTTTATAAAATAAAAATAAGAGTTTATTTGGATTAAATGTTTTTTCAAAAAGAAAATTTTTTAATCAGTAAACTCTTTTTTCTTTGTTTTATTTCAAAATAATTTTATTATCAAAAAATAAATTAAGAAAAACTATAAAAAAACAATAATATGTAGTATAATAAATATCATAAATAAAAATACAGTAAAATCATTTTAAAACTGAATTCGAAAATTCTATAGTTGTTTTATCCAAATTTTAGATTTATATAGTTTTTGTCAGTTCAAATTTAAAAAGGTTTGCGTATATTAGATAAAATAAAATGTAAAGGGATGATTTTAAATGAAATTTTTGATAATTGGTGATATTGTCGGTAGGCCGGGTAGAAATACGTTATTTAAATATTTGGAAAAACGAAAACAGAATTATGATTTTATTATTGTAAATGGCGAAAATTCTGCTGGTGGATTTGGAATAAATGTGAAAATTGCAAAGGAAATGTTTGAGCGAGGAGCAGATGTTATTACTCTTGGAAATCATAGCTGGGATAAAAGGGAAATTTACACTTATATTAATGAACAGAAAAATTTAATTAGACCAATAAATTTTACAAAAGAAGCACCGGGAAACGGATATACAATTGTAGAAAAAAATGGAGTAAAAGTGGCAGTTATAAATGCCCAATGTAAAGTATTTATGCCACCAATCGCATGTCCATTTTTGGCAATAGAGGAAGTTTTGCCTAAAATAAAAGAGGAAACTGATATTATTATTCTTGATTTTCATGGGGAAGCGACTTCTGAAAAGCAGGCTATGGGATGGAATTTGACTGGGAAAGTATCGGCTGTTTATGGAACACATACACATACACAGACTGCAGATGAGAGAATTTTGCCAGGAGGTACAGCGTATATTTCAGATATAGGAATGACTGGAGGACATGACGGTATTTTAGGAATGAACAGAAGGGAAAGCATCCAAAGGTTTAAGGACGGAATGCCAACAAGATATTCTGTATGTGAAGAAAATCTGAGAATTAATGGTATTGAACTGGAAGTAAATGAAAAAACTGGAAAAGCTGTTTCTATAAAACGTGTAAATATGGGATATGATGAAATATAAAAAATAGGGGAAAATTTTAAAAATGAACTGGATAAAAGTAAAAGTAGATTATGTTTCAGATAATTTAGAGGAAACTAAAGTAAAATTGATAAATATGTTTGATGAAATTGGGATTAAACAAATCGAAGTAATTGATTATTTTTCTGAAAATGAACTTGATTACAATGCAAATTTTTCTATTAAAAACGATGTTTGGAGCATAATTGGATACATTGTTGACAATAGATTTGCAAATACAAAATTAAATATTATTTTTAATAACTTGAAAGAATTTCAAAATGAAAATACAGAATTTATGTACGAAATTTATACAGCTAAATGCAATGACGAGGACTGGCAAGATGAATGGAAAAAATATTTTCATACTGTGAATATAACTGACAACATTGTAATAAAACCGAGCTGGGATGAATACGAGCCAGAAAGCAATGAAATTGTGATAGAAATTGATCCAGGACTTGCTTTTGGGACAGGAACACATGAAACGACTTCGCTTTGTGTAGAGTTTTTAGAAAAGTATGTGAAAGGCAAGGAAAAATTGCTGGATATAGGATGTGGCTCGGGTATTTTGATGTTAATTGGGAAAAAATTAGGGGTAAAAAAAGTTGTTGGAATTGACATTGATGAAAAAGTTCGAGATGTAGTTTTGGAAAACTTTTCTAAAAATGGTATAAATGATGATTTTGAAGTAATAATCGGGAATCTTGTGGACGATGTGAATGGGAAATATGACTTGGTTGTGTCAAATATTCTGGTGGATGTTCTGGAAAAATTGCTTGAAGATATAGAAAAGATTTTGGAAAAAGGTGCAACAGTTATTTTTTCTGGAATTTTGAATGAAAAGGAAGAGGCATTTGTGAAAAAGGCTGAAAATTATAATTTGAAGCAAATTGACAGGAGAGAGAAAAATAACTGGGTGTCACTTGTTTTTAAATATGAAAATTACTTGATTTAAAGTAAAAAAATGTTGTTATTTTTATGTAAAATAATTTAAGTGGTATAATTAAACTTTTTAGTCTTAAATTTTAAAATATACTCGAACCCTTTTAAAATCAAACTATTGAAAATTATATAAATTTAGGGTTTGAGTAAAATAGTCATAGCTTTTGAGTTCGGCTTTAAAGCAGTTTTACTATAATTTAACTGTGAAAAAGAAAAAAGAATAAAATTAATAAAATAGAAAGTAGGGGAAAATGATAATTGCTATTGATGGTCCTGCTGGAAGTGGGAAAAGTACCATCGCAAAATTGATTGCAGAGGATTTGGGGCTTGTTTATCTTGATACAGGGGCAATGTATAGGCTTGTTACATTAAAGGCTTTAAATGAAGGGATTTTAGGTGATTTTGAAAAAATTAAGAAAATGCTGGATAATTTAAATATTGATATTAAAGAAAACGGATTTTATTTGGATAATGTTGATGTTAGTGATGAAATTAGAAAACCAATTGTTTCAGAAAATGTTTCTGATATTGCGGCAATACGTGAGGTTCGAGAAAAAATGGTGGATTTACAGAGAAAGTTTTCAGAATCGAAAAATGTTATTCTGGATGGACGTGATATTGGAACAGTTGTTTTTCCAAATGCAAATGTAAAAATATTTTTGGTTGCAGATGCGAAGGAAAGAGCAAATAGACGGTATAAGGAACTTGTTAAAAAAGGGGAAAATGTAAAAATTGAGGAAATTTATGAAAATATTTTGAAAAGGGATGAAATTGATTCCACAAGAAAGGAAAGTCCCCTGAAAAAAGCCGAAGATGCAATTGAAGTGGATACAACTTCTAAAAATATTGAAGAAGTAAAAAATGAAATTTTGAATATATATTCAAAATATTTTATTTGTGTTTGAACTTATTTTATACGTATATGAATTTTAAAAATATCGTAATTTATATTATTTTTTTATTAGAAAATATATAGTTATACGAAAAATTACGAAAAAAAACAGGAAATTTGAAAAAAATACTGGACAAATATTGAAAATAGTGTATAATAGTCTAGTAAATTTAAATTATGAAATTAAATCGGAGGTTTTGATAAAATGTCAAAAAAAGAATTTGTAGATGCTTATGCAAAAGCTACAGGAGAAACTAAAAAGAGAGCTGAAGAATTGGTAAACCAATTTTTAGATACAGTTGAAGAATCATTATTGAAAGGAGATTCAGTTCAATTTGTTGGATGGGGAACATTTGAAGTAAAAGAAAGAGCAGCAAGAACTGGAATTAATCCACAAACTAAAGAAGAAATTCAAATACCTGAAAAAAAAGTTGTTAAATTTAAAGTAGGTAAAAAATTAGCTGATAATGTAGCAGAAGGTAAATAATTTTACTACAAAATTATTAAAAGGCTATTTCTAAATGGAAAATCATTGAGAGATAGTCTTTTTACTTAAAAAAATAAAATTAAGAAGATAAAGAAAAGACAGGTAAAATATGATTTTGTATAATTTATTAAGAATATTGCTTTATTTTGTAATAATGATTCTGGCAATATTCAATGGGAAATTATTAAAATTTTTTAAATCACGTTTATTTCAGAAAATAGGAAACGATAATTTTCTAAATGAAGAAGAAGAGGCAACACTTATTCATTTTTCGTCAGTTGGAGAATTTAATTTGTCGCAGGAATTAATTGAAAAAATATTGAAAAGTGGAGAAAATAGAAAAAAAGAAAAAGTAATTCTTTCGGTTATGACGGACACAGGATTTTCAGCAGTAAATAAAAAATATTCTGAAAATGACAATGTAAAAGTTTTTTATTTTCCGCTCGATGATTTTTTTGTACTTCGTAAAATTTATAAAAAATATAAAATAAAAAAAACTATAATAATAGAAACAGAAATTTGGCCAAATTTGTATTATTTTGCCGCTAAAAATGGAAAATTGTTTATTGTAAATGGAAGATTGACTGAAAGAAAACTAAAATCCTATTTAAAATTTAACTGGTTTATAAAAAATACGATAAATCGCGCAGAAAAAATAATGGTGCAAAGCGATTTTGACAAAAAAAGATACGAAAAATTGGGAATTAGTGAAAATAAGATAAAAGTGTATAAAAATCTGAAATATTCAATAAAATATAATGAAATATCTGACGAAAAGAAAAAATATTATTTTGACACAGTTTTGGATAAAAATAAAAAAATAATTGTATGTGGAAGTACACGTCCTGATGAAGAAAAAATTTGGCTGGAAGTTTTGAAAAAAATAAATCAGAATAATGAATATCAATTAGTTCTTGTTCCAAGACATTTGGAAAGAATTGGTGAAATTGAAAAAATAATTTTGGAAAAATTTTCTAAAAAAGATTATTTATTATTGACTGCGATTGAAAAAAATAAAATAAATTTGGAAGCAGAAAATAAAAAAGAAATCGTGATAATTGATAAAATGGGGATTTTAACTGATTTTTATCAACTGGCTGATTTTGTTTTTGTAGGCGGGACACTTGTAAATATTGGGGGACATTCAATTTTGGAGCCGTTGTTTTATGGAAAAAAGCCGATTATTGGGAAATATTTTCAAAATATTGAAGAAATTGTGAGGGATGCGCAGGAACTTGGGTTTATTGAAGTTGTGGAAAATGAAAATGAAATTATCGAATATTTGAAAAAATCTGAAAATGTTAATACGAAAAGATTTTTTGAAAAAAATAATGAAATTGATAAAATCTTAAACGAAATTTGTTAAATAAAATTGGAAAAATAAAGATTAAGGAAAATAATAAAAAATGGAAAATAAAATTGAAAGTATTGGAAAAAATGGTCAGAAGATAGAAATTACTGAAGCTGAAAAAGAAAAAAGGGAAAAAATTAAAAAAGTAAATGATGAATTTAAAAAAATAAATGCGGAAAAAAGTAAAATTATAAATGAGCAGGAAATTTGGAAATATTTTTTTGAAAAACCTAAAAAAAATTATAATAAATATATGTACGAAATGCTTGAATTTCCTGAGTATTTGATGTATAATAATAAAAGTGTTGATAAATATCGTGAAAAATGGAATGAATTTTTCAGAAATGACAATGATATTTATTTAGAAATTGGCTGTGGAAGCGGTAATTTTACTGTCGGAAATGCCGAAAAATTTAAAGATCGAAATTATATTGCTCTAGAATTAAGATTTAAAAGGCTTGTTTTAGGAGCAAGAAAGTCCAAAAAAAGAAATTTACATAATATTTTGTTTGTGAGAAAAAGAGGAGAGACAATATTAGATTTTTTAGGTGTAAATGAAATTTCAGGAGTATATATTAATTTTCCAGATCCTTGGGAAGGAGAAGAAAGGAAAAGAGTTATAACAGAAAGTTTATTTTCAAAATTAGATATTGTATTAAAAACTGATGGAAAATTATTTTTCAAGACAGATCACGAACAATACTATAAAGATGTTTTAGAATTAGTAGATAAACTTGATAACTATAAAATTATTTACCATACAAGCGATTTGCACAATTCAGAAAAAGCAAGTGAAAATATTGAAACTGAATTTGAACAAATGTTTTTAAGTAAACATAATATGAATATCAAGTATATCGAAATTAAAAAAATTAAGTAAATTTTAAATCAATAAAAATATTGAAAGGAGAAAATATAAGAATAAATTTTGAAGATACAATTAGATTTAATGTTTAGTAAAAAATTGTTTATCAAAATTTCTTATAAAAAATTATGGAAAATAAAAATACATACAATGAGTTACTTTATAAATCTAATCCATTTACTTATACAGTTCCAGCTTTATTAGAAGCTCAAGGAAAATTATTTGGATTAACACCGAAAGATTCAAGAAAAGCTAGAATATTAGAATTAGGATCATCATTTGGAGGAAATATAATAACACAGGCGCTTTATAATCCTGAAGCTGAATTTGTTGGTGTAGATTTGACGGCAGAACAAGTAAAAAAAGGAAATGAAGTTATTGAAAAAATAGGTTTAAAAAATATAAAATTAATTGAAAAGAATATTTTGGATATAAATGAAGATTTTGGGAAATTTGATTATATTATTGTTCATGGTGTATTTTCTTGGGTTCCTGATATTGTAAAGGAAAAAATCATTAAAATTTGTAATGAAAATTTGACAGAAGAAGGAATTGCCTATATTTCATACAATACATATCCAGGATGGAAAGAAGCTGATAAAATACGTGAAATGATGCTTTATGCAAATAAATATTTTCCGGAAGTTTCACAAGGAGACAAAGTTCAACGTGGAAAAGCATTTATTTCAATTGTAGCAGAACAAATGAAAATTTATACTGATGTTGCTGAGAAAAAAGGAGATTTCATTAAACAAATCGAAGGGATTTTAAATATGCAGGATTATTATGTTGGACATGAACAACTTGAAAATATTAATGATCCGATGTATTTACATGAATTTGTAGATATGTTAAGAAAAGAAAATTTACAATATATATCTGATGTTGGTTTAAGATTATCAATTGCAAGTGTATATAACGATAGTACAATAGAAAAATTACAGCAATTATCGCAAGGAGATCCTGTAATAAAAGAACAATGTCTTGATTACATACTAGACACTAAATTTAGAAGATCCTTGATTTGTAAAAGTAGTCAAGCTGAAAAACTTAATTTCAGTGAAACTTTCCCTAATGATGTATTAGATTCATTCTTATTAACATTGAAATATACAAAAGAAGAATTAGAAACTTTGAATGAAGAAAATGTAAAAAGAATTATGCTTCATTTATTCGAAACTCCACATAAGAGTTTTACTATTCCAGATGCTTTTAAATATTGGGAAGAAAATGCTAAAGATGAAGATAAGAACGAAGAAAAAAATAATGAAGTTCTTGCAAATTTAAGAAAATTTGTTTTAAATAGCATGATCAATGCTAAAATTAAATTCTATTGTTCTGAAAATGAAATGGTTCCTTATGAAGAAAATCAAGTTTATATTCCAGAAATATTTAGAAATTATATAAGAACTCTGATTGTTGGGGAAGGTGCCGGAATAATTGGAATAGGAAATTCCAGAAATGAAATTATCAATGATATGAATAATGTAGATGTAATTGTGGCAGATATTTTGTCGGAACCAAAAACAGAAGAAGAAGCCATAAAAGAACTTTCTAAAACAAATATATATAGAACAATGCAAGATGGAGAAGGCGTTCAAATAACAGCTAATGAATATTTTCCTGAAAGTATAAAAAAATTAGAATTTTTGGGATATTTTGCTAAAAAGTAAGATATTTGCATAAGTTTGATTTAAAAATAATAAAAAGGTCTATTTTCTAAACTTAAATTTAGAGTATAAAAAATGTGATAGGTAATTACTTAGCACATTTTTTTTCGACCAAAATAAGTTTTGAGTTTAATTCTAAAATGTTATGGATATAGTTTGTTATACATTATAAATATTACTAATTTCATTTTTGCACTAAAAACATTTCAATAGACATAATAAAAAAAACATGTTATAATGAAAATCGCCAAAAATCAGAGAATATATTTAAGTTTTTAAGTAATTCTACTGTTTAATCAAAGTATTTTAAAAAATAGATAGGTTAAAATGAAATAACATTTGAAAAGATTTAGAGATTTTGATTTTCTAAATAAAAAGGAGAAAAAAGTGAAAACATTACAAAAATTTTTAGAACTTTTAGAACTTGATAATATAATCAAATTTCTGAAAACAAATATTTTTAAATTATTTATAATTTACCTTATTATTAAATTAGGAAAAGTACTTAAAACAAGAATAGAAAAAATATTAAAAATTATACTGGAAAAATCAAATGTTGATAAAAGCGTGTCTTCTTTTTTACTTTCAATATATTCTATTTTATATTATTGTATTTTAGTTTATATTTCGATTGAGATACTTGGAATAAATACCACTTCGATTACAACATTTTTAGGAGCAACGGGGATTGTTTTAGGGATCGCATTTAAAGAGACATTGGGGAATTTTTGCGGTGGGCTCATAATTCTTACTTTTAAGCCGTTTCGAGTTGGAGATACGATAGAGTACAATAATTATATTGGAACTGTTAAAAAAATAGAGCTATTTTATACAAAAATGTTAAATCCACAAAATGAGCTTGTAATTATACCAAATGGAATTGTTACTAATACTGAAATTCGTAATATTAAAGAAAATGGTGAACGTAGGCTCGACCTAACAATAGGAGTTTCATACAAAAGTGATATTCAGAAAGTAAAAAATATTTTGAATAAAATTGTTCAGGAAGAAACAATGAATGAAGTTGAAGAAACGGAAATTAAAAATAATTTACTGATTAAACTTCAAAATACTATTCTTGAAAATAAAAATAAAAGTAAAATTAATATTTTTTCGATGATTTTTTCAGGAAAAAAAATGAGGGAAATGGAAGAAGAAGCTAATAAAAATAGTCATAATATTAATGATGAAGAGCTGGAAGAAAATAAAACTGAGATAGCTGAAAAAAAAGCTGCTGATGAGAACAAAAAGTTGATTTTAGCTTCAAAAGCTCCTGTTATTGGGGTAGGAGAACTATCTGATTCTGCAATAATGTTTTATGTTTATGTTTATACACGTTCAGAAAACTATTTAACTCTTAAACTAAAGTTAAATGAAAAAATAAAAATCGAATTTGATAAGGAAGGTATTGAAATACCTTATCCACAAATGGATGTGCATATGATAAATAAAACGGATATATGTTAAAAAAATTTAAATTAGATATATAAATTTAATAGACAAAAAGGAGAAAAAAATGAAAATAAAGAGATTTTTGAATGACAATGCAGCACAAAGCAATTGTTATGTGATTTCTTATGAAAATGACTGTTATGTTATAGATCCTGGTCAGGAAGAAATGGATGAAGTTATTGCCTATATTAGAGAAAATAATTTGAATTTATTAGCAATTTTATTGACTCATGGACATTGGGATCATATTTTGGGGATTCCATCTATATTAGAATATAAAGAAGTGCCGATTTATATAAGTGAAAAAGGATATGATTTTTTATTTAATCCTGAATTGTCGCTTTTTGCCTGGCGAGAAGGAAAATTTGAATTAAGCAGTAATGCTCAGATTATAACTTTGAAAGAAAATGATAAATTGGGGAAAAATGGGAAACTAAGCGAAGATACTAGCACTAATGAGATTTTTAATTTTGAGATAATTGAAACGCCGGGGCACAGCAGAGGAGATATTTGTTATTATGACAAAGCTAATAAAATGTTAATTTCAGGAGATACGTTATTTGCTGGAAGTTATGGAAGAGTGGATTTACCGACGAGTGATCCGATTCAAATGGGAAAATCTTTGAAAAAATTGATGGCATTGGATGCCGATGTAAAGGTTTATCCTGGACATAGTTTTGATACGACTATTGGTCAGGAAAAAAGATATTATTAAAAAAGGTAAAAAAATATGAAAATTATAATTCAAAAAGTAAATTTTGCAAAAATATTTGTGAATGAAAAATTTAAAGGAGAAATTGGTACAGGAATAGTTGCATATGTTGGGATTTCTAATGAAGATACTGAAAAAGATATTAATTTTTGTATTGATAAATTGATTAATTTACGAATTTTTAATGATGAAAATAACAAAATGAATTTGTCGTTGAAAGATGTAAATGGAGAATTGCTTGTTGTCAGCAATTTTACTATTTATGGAAATACAAAAAAAGGAAGACGTCCAAGTTATACTGATTCAGCACCTGCAGAAAAAGCATACAAAATTTATGATTTATTCCTAAAAAAATTGGAAGAAGTGGATACTAGGGTAGAAACGGGAGAATTTGGAGAATACATGAAAATTGTTTCAGAAAACGATGGACCTGTAAATTTAATAATTGATTCACAGTAAAAATAGAAAGGAGAAAAAATAAAATGATGAGAAAATCAACTTTTACAATGGCTTGCATGTTATTGACTGTAGGTTGTACAGGATTACAGACAAATGGAAATAAAAATGAGAGTAAAAAAAAGGATAATTTTTCAAATAATAATAATGGAAATGAAAATATTACTATTGAAATAGTGGGAAATAATGGGAAAGAAGAAAAAGTAATTAATACTCAAATAGAAAATTCTACTAACGAAAGAGGAGATACAGAAAATATTGAAATTTCGGCAACAGAGGATTTAGAAAACAGTAATAATGAATTAAATCAAAAAATAGATAATTTAAAAGTTACAAAATTATTTGATGAAAATATGATGGTTGATCGTTCAATGCCAAATTCTCAATTAGTATTACAGAAGTTATCTGGACTAAAAAGAAAACATCAAGAAATATTAAAAAATGGAACGGAAAGTCAAAAGAAAACTGTAGCATTACAAAATCAGTTATTAAAGTCGTATAGTCACTGGAAAGGAACAAAATATGCACTTGGAGGAGATTCTGCAACTGGAATTGATTGTTCAGCATTAACACGTAGAGTTTATCGTGAAGTATATGGATATGAATTGCCAAGAAAAACTGATCAGCAAATAAAAATTGGTTCACATGTTTCAAAAGAAAATTTGAAACCTGGAGATATTGTGTTTTTTAGACCAGATGAAAAAAATAATCATACAGCAGTTTATTTAGGAGATACACTTTTTATTAATGCATCAACATCTAAAGGAGTTGTAATTTCTACATTAGAAAATACATATTGGAATAAATATTTTAAATATGGAGTAAGAGTTAGAACAGTTTAGTAAAAAATTTAAGAATATGTATTAAGTTTTAGTTTGATACATATTTTTTTATTTATTAATTTTATTTAGTCAAAAAGATTAGGTCTAAATCAAAAAAACATTTTTATATTGAAAAAGAATTGAGAATAGTGTATTATATATACATTAGATTTAGGGTAATTAATAATAAAAATAACAAAATCTTAGGTAAGAAACCTTAATCAAAAAAAGTTTTTAGGAGGAAAAATAATGAAAAATTACAAAGTGGCAATCATTGGAGCGACTGGACTTGTTGGAAGAATGTTTTTAAAAGTATTAAAAGAAAGAAACTTTCCTGTGGAGAAATTATATCTTTATGCTTCACCAAGTTCGGCAGGAAAAAAAATTGAGTTTAATGGAACAGAATACACTGTTATGGAATTAAAAGATGAAACAATAGCAGATGATATTGATGTGGCTTTATTTTCGGCTGGTGGAGGAGTATCACTTGAATATGCTCCAAAATTTAAGGCAAAAGGTGCAGTTGTTATAGATAACAGCAGTGCTTGGAGAATGGATGAAAATATTCCGTTAATAGTTCCTGAAGCAAATCCTGAGGCACTGGAAAATCATCCAGGAATTATTGCGAATCCAAACTGTTCTACAATTCAGGTAATGCCTGTATTAAAAGTTTTACAAGAAAAATATGGATTGAAAAGAGTAATTTATTCAACTTATCAGGCTGTGGCAGGTTCTGGACAAAAAGGAATTGAGGATTTGGAAGCTAACTTGAAGGGAGAGCCATCAAAAGGGTATCCACATCAAATTGCATTTAATGCATTGCCGCACATTGACGTTTTCTTGGATAATGGATATACAAAAGAAGAAGAAAAAATGATTAATGAAACTAGAAAAATATTAAACTTACCAGACTTAAAAGTAACTGCGACTTGTGTAAGAGTGCCAGTTAGATATGGGCATGCAGTGTCAGTAAATGTGGAATTGGAAAAACCGTTTGAATTAGAAGATGTAATTCGTGCATTTGAGGAAAAAGAAGGAATTATAGTGCAGAATGACGGTAAGAACAATGTTTATCCAATGCCAATAAATGCTCAAGGTACTGATGAAGTTTATGTCGGAAGAATTAGAAAAGACTTTTCGGCAGATAATGCTTTAAATTTATGGGTTGTAGCAGATAACATAAGAAAAGGTGCAGCTACAAATACAGTTCAAATTGCTGAAACTTTAATAAAAAAAGGAGCATTATAATAAAATATGAAATTTAGTACAATAAAAAATAAAATATTAACATTATTAGTTTTTATTGCAACTTTCGTAACAGGTTATAGTGATGACATAAAAGTTGGAATGGAGTGTGGATATGCTCCTTTCAACTGGTTTCAAAATGATGCTAAACGTGGTGCTGTGAAAGTGGATGGAGGTTATTGTGGCGGATATGACGTTGAAATAGCCAAAGTTATTGCGAAAAAGCTAAATAAAAATCTAGTAATTGTAAAAACGGAATGGGATGCTTTGCTTGGACCTGCAATTAATTCGGGAAAAGTTGACTTGGTTATAGCGGGAATGTCTGCAACACCAGAAAGACGTCAAAGCCTAGCTTTTTCAAAATCGTATTATGAATCAGATTTGGTAGTAGTTGTGAAAAAAAATGGAAAATATGCAAACGCTAAGTCGATTAATGATTTTGCGGGAGCGAAAATCACAGGACAGTTAAATACTCTTCATTATGATGTTATTGATCAGATGAAGGGGGTACAAAAGCAAACTGCAATGGAAAATTTTCCAGCGATGATAGTTGCCTTAAATTCCGGGAAAATTGATGGATATATATCGGAAAGACCAGGAGCAATGGCAGCGCAATTTTCAAATCCAGATTTAAAATTTATTTCATTTGATAAAAATACAGGATTTAAGTACGATACAGCAGAAGTAAATGTTGCAGTCGGAATGAAATTGGGAAATACAGAGCTAGAAGAGAAAGTTAATAAAATTTTGGATGAGGATTTGACTCCAAAAGTGCGACAGGAAATAATGGAAAAGGCTATACAAAATCAGCCAGGTGGAAATTCGCGTTCATTTACTGGATGGGTAACTTACTTTATTCAAAAAAACTGGAAAGAATTTGTAAAAGGGACACTTGTAACTTTATTTATTTCGATTACAGGTACAGTAGTTGGATTTTTGATTGGTCTAGTAGTTGCGTTATTTAGACATTCGGAATCTGAAACTGATGAGCAGACACAAAAATATAAAAAATATGGACTTAAATTTATAAATACACTTTCATCAGTTTATATTGCCGTATTTAGAGGAACCCCGATGATAGTACAGTCAATGGTAATTTACTATGGACTATCTCAGGTATTCAATATAAATTTATCGCCAATGGTAGCGGCATTATTTATTGTATCAATAAATACAGGTGCATATATGAGTGAAATTATCCGTGGAGGAATTGATTCAATTGACAATGGACAGTTTGAAGCGGCAAAAGCTATTGGAATGACAAATTTTCAGTTAATGCAAAGTATTATTTTTCCACAGATGTTTAGAAATATTTTACCAATGATTGGAAATGAGCTTATTGTAAATATTAAAGATACATCTGTATTAAATGTGATAAGTGTGACAGAGTTGTTCTTTATTTCAAAATCTGTTGCAGGAACTTACTCACGTTATTATGAAGTATTTATTATAACAAGTGTGATTTATTTCTTCCTGACATTTACATTATCATTGATTTTAAAACAAATCGAAAAACGAATTGACGGGCCTCAACATTTTGAGTTTTTGGATGATACTGATGGGGAGGAGAAATAATGAGTAAAAAGGTTATTGAAATAAAAAATATTAGAAAAGATTTTGGAAAGAGAACAGTTTTAAGGGATGTAAACTTTGATGTTCATGAAAAGGAAGTTGTAAGTATAATCGGTTCGTCTGGAAGTGGAAAATCAACGTTGTTAAGATGTATAAACTTGCTTGAAAAGCCTACAAGTGGACAAGTTTTAATTCATGGAAAAGATGCGATGGCAGGAGATGTATCGCTTGTGACATTGCGGGAAAAAGTAGGAATGGTGTTTCAGCAGTTTAATTTGTTTAATAATTTAAGTGTTTTGGAAAACTGTGTAATTGGACAAATGAAAGTTCTGAAAAAATCACGTGAAGAAGCTGAAAAAATAGCAAAGGAATTTTTGGCAAAAGTAGGAATGGAACGTTTTATTCACGCAAAGCCAAATCAAATTTCGGGTGGACAAAAGCAAAGGGTGGCAATAGCAAGAGCATTGGCAATGCAGCCAGAAGTTTTATTGTTTGACGAGCCGACATCGGCACTAGATCCTGAAATGGTTGGAGAAGTTCTGAAAGTAATGAAAGACTTGGCAAACAGTGGACTTACAATGATTGTTGTAACACATGAAATGGATTTTGCACACGATGTTTCGAGTCGAGTTGTATTTATGGATCAAGGTATAATTGTCGAAGATGACAAACCTGAAAATATTTTTGGAAATCCGAAACATGAGAGAACTAAAGAATTTTTGAGTAGAATGTTAAATAAGTAATTATAGAAAAATTAAAAGAATTTTAGCTATTTAAAATTAGGAAATTAATCTATAAAAAATATAATTTATGCTAAAAAAATGATAAAAAAATAAGAAATTCCTTGAAATTTTTTAAAAAATAGTGTAAAATAGTAAGAGTTAGAAAAATTAAAAGAAAAAATTATTAAAATTAAAGGAGAAAAAATGGCAAAAAAGAAAGCTGAAGATATTAAATTAACTTTAACGGATGAAGAAAGAGAAGGATTGGATAACGAAGGAATAAAAAGGGTTTTAACTAACAAAGCTGTTTTAGAAGCGGCTAAAAGATATGAATTTTCTAAGGAAGAAAAAGAAGAATTTGATTATTTCTTCAATAATGAAAGACACAAATTTTTTATTGCAAAATTAATTGAAAATAAAATTTCTGTAAATGAAAATGATGTTACAAAAGTGTATACTGATAACAAACCTAATTTTGATGCACAAAATATTCCTTTTTCTCAAGCAAGAGAAATTATCCAAAGAGATTTATTAAATCAACAAGTTGCTACATTAGAAGCTGAAGAATTAAATAAATTAGTTGAAGAAATGGGAGATGCAGTAAGTATTACTAAAGAAGAATTATTATTCTCGAAAGGTGATGCTGAAGTATTAAAAACTTTAATAGTTGGTAAAGTAATTGAAAGAAAAATGAATGACGAAAAATTTGAAGAACAAGAACAAAATCAAAAAGATCTTGAGATAATCAAAGATAATGTATACATCAATTATTATTTAGATTTAGAAGTAAGAAAAAATGTAAAAGTAACTCAAGAAGAAATTGCTCAAATTTATGAAAATGAAAAAGCTAAATTAGGAAATGTAACTCCAAATAGTGCTTACCAACAAATTGCTAATGGACTATTAAACAATAAAGCAATTGAAGAAAGAAATAACTTAATCAACAAAATTTCTGAAGAATATAAAGTTGACGAAGTTGCAAAAGAATATACTGAAAATGAAGAAAATTAATAAAAAATAAATTATGATAAAAACTTGAAAAGTAGTAAATTTACGAAATTCAAGTTTTTTTATTTTATAATTATTTCTTTATTATTTATAATGCTATTACCTGTTTAAATAGCGAATGTTTAATAAATTTTGAACTACATACTATTTAGTAAGGAACTAAAACTTTTTGTCCTTAATATAGTTTCTATTTTATAATGAGATTTAGTATTAGATTATTTTATTTAATATTAGTTTTTACTATTTTTAAATTATCTTTTTTATATTTTTCCCTCATTCAATCTCCAAAATCGCCATATACGGCAAATGATCCGACAGCTTTGTCCATTCCTGCAAATCATCATTTATAAAAAAACTTTGCTTAGTTCTGTAATTCGAATCTTTTTTAGCCATTATATAATCAATTCTCTGTGTTTCAAGATTTCTGTTTTCAAGATTTGATTTATTTTCCAAGTCCTTGCCTTCAAAATAAGTGTCATTCCAGTTTTCAGCAATTTTTTGGTAAAATTCTGTTGTTGGCAAAAGGTTAAAATCACCGCATAAAAATTTTATATCGCCCTTAAATTCTTCAATTGCAGCAAATAAATCAGCCAATTCCTCATTTTTATTGTCCAAACTGTTATCAAGATGTGTATTTACGACCAAGATTTTCTTTTTAAATTTTTCTATTTTCAATCTTGCTGCTAAAACCTGTCTTTTTTCCTTGCTGTTTCCAGGCAGTTGATGAATATAAATATTTTTTACATCATATTTTGAAATAAAAGCAATTCCATATTCTCCACTGTCAAAGTCCATCGCTTTTTGAAAATAATAATAACTATATCCTAATTCTTGTGCCATTTCTTGCACTACATCCCGAAATTTGCTTCTTTTCGTATTTCTATCAACTTCTTGAAGCCCGATAAAATCTGGCTTATACTTTTTCAAACTCTGAGCAAGTTCCTTTCCATTAGTAAGCCTTGCCCCAAAAATATTGTATGTTATAAGTCTAAATTCCATTTTTATTTCCTATCCTTTTTATTTTATTTGTATAAATAATTAATTTTTTCTTGATTAAAACCATTTCAATTCATCTTTAGTCAAATATTCATAACTTCGATTTTTATCTTTTCCATCTCCATTTGGAAGCACTTCAAATGTATTATAATCTACACCTTCTAAAATTTTTCCCTTAAAATAAATATTTTTATCATCCTTTATAAACCATTTATTCAAAACTTCTACTTTATCTTTATTAATTCCTTTTACTTCATGAATAAAATAGTATGAATCAAAACAGTTTGACATTGTACTGCTTATATAATATACATTGTATTTATCTTTTCCATATAATATTCCATTTGGCAAAAATTCAAATGTTTCAGGATTTTTAATTTTTCCCAATAATGGAGAAGGATCTATTACTTCATTCCCGCAATAAACATGATTTTTATCCTTTGCATAATCTTCATTTAAAACTTTAAAACTCATAATATCAGCATTTTCTATTTTTTTATCCCGATAATAAATTTTATTATCATTTTTCCAATAATTTTTTCCTAACTTCTCAAAATTTTTAATTTTTACATCTTTTATTTTTTCACCCACATAATAAACATTCTTATCATCTTTTAAAAGAGAAAATCCTATCAATTCAGCAGTTTTTGGATTCGCTCCTTCCAAAATTTTGTTTCTATAATAAACCTTTCCTTTGTCTATCGAATAATAATCTCCTAAAATTTGAGCAGCATCTCCAAATCCCACATTTCCCAAAACTAGAAATAACAATATTTTCAAGATATTTTTCTTCACATATTCTCCTTTCGATTCAAACCCAAAATTTTATAAATTTCTTTTCAAACAAAAATTACAATTTTATTTTATTTTTATAAATAATTAATTTCTGTTATTTAAAACCATTTCCATTCATCTTTAGTCAAATATTCATAACTTCGATTTTTATCTTT
This sequence comes from Leptotrichia buccalis C-1013-b, assembly GCF_000023905.1. Classification (NCBI taxonomy): domain Bacteria; kingdom Fusobacteriati; phylum Fusobacteriota; class Fusobacteriia; order Fusobacteriales; family Leptotrichiaceae; genus Leptotrichia; species Leptotrichia buccalis. The sequence goes on from NC_013192.1 coordinate 777,924, forward strand.
TCCTTCTCCATTTGGAAGCACTTCAAATGTATTATAATCTACACCTTCTAAAATTTTTCCCTTAAAATAAATATTCTTATCATCTTTTATAAACCAATCATTCAGAACTTCTACTTTATCTTTATTAATTCCTTTTACTTCATAAATAGAATAGTATGTATCAAAACAGTTTATCATTTTATTTTCAATATAATACACATTATATTTATCTTTTCCGTACAATGTACCATATATTATTCCATTTGGCAAAAATTCAAATGTTTTAGGATCTTTAATTCCTCTACCTATTGATTCATTTCCATCATAAACATTATATTTATCTTTCGCAAAATCTTCATTTAAAACTTTAAAACTCATAATATCAGCATTTTCTATTTTTTTATCCCGATAATAAATTTTATTATCATTTTTCCAATAATTTTTACCTAATTTTTCAAAATTTTTAATTTTTATATCTTTTATTTTTTCACCCATGTAATAAACATTCTTATCATCTTTTAAAAGAGAAAATCCTATCAACTCAACAGTTTTCGGATTCGCTCCTTCTAAAATTTCATTTCCATAATAAACCTTGCCTCTATCTATCGAATAATAATCTCCTAAAATTTGAATATCATCTCCAAATCCTACATTTGCCAAAACTAAAAATACTAATCCTTTCAAGATATTTTTCTTCACACATTTTCCTTTCTATTCAAATCCAAAATTCTATAAATTTCTTTTCAAGCAAAAATTACAACGAAAAATTAGCTGACTTTTCTATATTTTCTCCCTTTTCTTTTCCCCAAACCGCCCCTTTTTTTACCAATTTACTCAAAAATCTTCTACTTGCTCATTTTTTTATTAATGAACAACTTTTTTTAGTTGGCTCTTATGTACAAATCCCCTAAATTCAGTAACCTTATAATTTTCATCAGGATTTGTCGAATGCTCATCTATATAAACATAATACCAGTCACCATTTGCCATAATATACTTCACAGTTTCCTTATTTTCCAGTTTTGTAACAATTTTTGAATTTGTACTTGGTTTTTCACGCATATTCGCATATCCATCCTTTGAATTTACTTCATACCACTTTATATCATTTTCATCTAAAATTGCATCATCATCCAAATCATGGAATTCATCTAATTTTTTCACTTTAAGTTTTGTAATTTTTGATTTCGCACCGTCAATTTTCTTTATGTCAGTAACTTGAGCATAAACTGTTGTAAAATCACATTCTGTATAAGGTGTTACTTTTTTTATTATAACTTTTACTGGAGACTGCATTTCCCCTTTTTTAATTTTTTCCATTTTCTCAAATTCTTCTGGAAAAGTTTTTTTTAATATTTCAACTTTAGCTTTTTCTTCTTCATCGAATTCCTTATCATAATCCTTATTCTTATCCCAATTATAAAAATCAAAATCCCTAGGTAGTAAGATTATCGCTTTTCCATTCACAATAGCCTTATTATTAGGATAAAATAGCATTTGTCCATATCCTGGTGATGAACAAGGCACATTCGGATCACTTCTGTCCCAACTAATTTTAAAGGTACCCTTTAAATTCAAAATTACTCCGTCATCAGTCAAAATCATCTCATCAGATTTTTTACTTTGTCCAAAAGAAAATACAGAAATTAAGAGAAAAAAACAACAAAAAAACAAATTTCTAAATTTAAAATTTTTAGGTTTCATAAAATGCTCACCTCTACTTTTTATTTAATAAAATTAATATCCAGTTTTTTCACTTTCCAGTCCAGTTACAATCGCAATTCCAGAACTTGTTCCCAGTCTTGTTGCTCCCAGTTCAATATATTTTTTCGCAGTTTCAAAGTCCTTTACTCCTCCGCTGGCTTTTACTTGTGCCTTATCTCCCATAGTTTTTTTCATAAGTGCCACATCTTCAAATGTCGCTCCTCCTACTCCAAATCCTGTCGAAGTTTTTACAAAATCTGCATTTGCATTAACTGACAATTCACACGCTTTCACTTTTTCCTCATCAGTCAAATAGCAAGTTTCAATTATTACCTTTAAAACATTGCTTCCAATCGCCTCTTTTATTTTTCTAATTTCGTTTTCCACTAAATCATAGTCTTTGTCCTTCAATGCTCCAATATTAATAACCATGTCAATTTCCGAAGCACCGTCTTCAATAGCCTTTTTCGCTTCAAATACCTTCACATCAGTCGCCATCGCTCCCAAAGGAAACCCAACTACTGCCGCAACCTTCACATTACTATCCTTAACTTGACTAAAAGCATATTTCACATTCGCTCCATTTACACAAACTGAATAAAACCCGTATTCTTTTGCTTCATCACATAGTTTTTTTACATTTTCCTTTGTAGCTGTTGCTTTCAAAATTGTATGATCAATAAATTTGTTTATTTTCATCATTACCATTCCCTTCCTTGATTTATTGTTTATTATTTTTATTCTACTATAAGTATACCGAGTTTTTTCCCTTTTAGCAACTATCTTTTAGCAATTGCAGTAAAAGTAAATTTATCAGGATGATAAGTTATTGTTTCGTATTGGAAAAGATTTCCGTTAGATAAGTAGGCGTAAGTTTCAATAACTACAACTCTGTCAATATTTTCCAGATTTATATACCGTCTTTCCTCATCTGTTGCATTTCTGAACTTTATTTCCCGTCTTGAATACGATATTTTTAAGTTTAGTTCATTTTCCAGATATTCATAAATAGACTTGCTGGCTATTTCATCATTCAGATAAGTTACTATTTTTCTATCAAAATATGATGTAGCATACTGCACAACTTCGCCATCCAAAGAATAAGTACGGACAACCTTGTAAAAATCAGCCGTTTTAGAAACATTAAATTTTTCCATCAGTTCCTCGAGACCTTGTACTATATATAGACTAACTAAATTTGCCTTGACATCTATATTTTTTATCTTATTCAGTTCCTGAAATGTCTGTATTGAAGTAAGCGAAATATTTTTCAAATCCCCTTTTTCCAGCACAATCGACTTTTTCCCCTTTATTTTTTGAATATATCCCTCAGACTCCAATAATGCAAGTGCCTTTCTCACAGTAAGTACCGAACAGGAATAATCTATTGCCAAATCAGCCTCACTTTTTAGATAGTCTTTTGACTTTAATTTTCCATCTTTTATTTGTTTTTTTATATTTTTATAAACTTCCTTATATTTACTCATTTCACAATACCTTTCCATAGTAATTAATATATTATACTTTAATTTATTTAAAATAACAACCACAATATATCTTTTTTATTTTCCAAAACATCTATATATATGTATTGACTTTTTAAAAAGATATGTTATAATAAGTTTGTAAGAAAAATTAATTACTTAAAGGAGATGATTTAAAATGGCTGTTAAAAACAAAGTCGTTATCGTTACAGGAGCTTCTTCAGGAATCGGAAAAGCTACTGCAAAATTATTAGGGGAAAGTGGAGCAAAAGTCGTACTTGCTGCAAGAGATGAGGAAAAATTACAGCAAGTTGTTGCTGAAATAAAGGAAAAAGGAGGAGAAGCCACTTACAAAGTGACAGATGTGTCAAAAAGAGAGGAAGTAAAAGCATTGGTTGATTTTACAATTTCTAAATATGGAAAAATAGATGTTATTTTCAATAATGCAGGATTAATGCCAAATGCACCATTGTCTGAACTAAAGAATAGCGAATGGGACGAGATGATTGATGTAAATTTAAAAGGTGTCCTAAACGGCATAGAAGCTGTACTTCCACATTTTATCAAGCAAAAATCTGGACATGTTATTAGCACATCTTCTGTTGCTGGACTAAACACATATCTTGGAGCAGGAGTATACTGTGCCACAAAACACGGTGTAAAAGCACTAATGGAAGTACTAAGAAAAGAAAGTGCCAATGAAAAAATGAATGTCCGTACAACAACTTTATATTTAGGAGCATTCAGAACTGAACTTGCAACACGTATCACAAATAAAGCAATTAAGGAAAGAATTGAATCTCTTTACGACACAATTGGAGCAGATCCTATAATAGTTGCCGAAGCTGTAAAATTTGCCATTGATTTGCCTGAAGAAGTGAGTATGAATGAAATTACGCTTTATCCGACAGCGCAATTATAAATTTATTTAAACTTTCCTAAAAAGATACTTTGATTGACAAAGTTATTTGTTTCGATTTAATTTAAAATATTTCTTAAAAATATGCTGTAAAATATGTTATCATTTTATTTAAATGTACAGTTTTTAAAAAAATTAGACTATCTTGGTTTAAAATGAATATTATTCTTTGAACTGCACCTCTAATCTTGTTTGTGTCCAAAATTTTGGGTGCAGTTTATTTTTGTCAACATTTTATTTAATTTTACAATAAGATTTTCCTTACAGATTTTTCCTATAAGTAAACAAATTATATAACAAAATTTTAAAATTGTGAGAAAAATTTTCTTGGTTTTACACTACATTTAGATTCTACAAAAATTTATCTTTCAAATATTTCCATAAAACTACCATCAACACCACCATTATTACAAAAATTATTCCCAAAGCAGAAAATCCTGTTTCTTGAAGTGGTAATTTCACATTCATTCCATAAAATCCAAAAATCATATTTGGAACGGTAATCAATATCGTTACTGCCGCCAAAAGTTTCATTGTTATATTCATATTATTGCCAATATATGATGAATATGTTTCTCTCGTTGTCTTACAGATTTCACAGTACGAAGAAGATAAATCAAGTGTAAAGTTTATTTCTTGCAAAATTCTTGTCATATATTCTTCATATTGCTCAAATTGTTCATCCTCCTTTAAATTTTCAACAACATAATCCAAGTTTCTCAATGCAATATTATAAACATAAAAGCCTTGCTCCACTTCTGAAAGCGAAATCAATTTCTCATTACTTTGTTTCTCTCTTAAAACCGTTTCTATCTTATCGTGCTCTCCAATCAGAATCCGAACATATTTATACAGACTTTGAGAAATTTTATGAAGCATATTTAGAAAAAAACGATTTTCCTCAAGAACTTCATTTCTTAACTTGACATATTCTTCAACAAATTCATAAAAATCGTTGTAATAATCATCGTCTAAAATAACAATCTTGTCTTCTTTCAAAAAAATTACAATTGGATTAATTTCATAAGATGTAAATTCTTTATCTTTTGTAGATTTTTTTACAGTTGGATAATATAATTTATAAATTTCCCAATCCGATTTTGAAATTCTTGGAGTAAAAATTTCCTCATCAATAACATTCTTTATTTTGTCCTCTTCAATTTCCAATCTTTCAGATAAGACTTTATAATCTTCATCTTTCAAATTGTATACATAAGAAATAGTTTTCCCGCTTTTCGTATTTATTCTTTTTATCATAATTACCTTTCCTAAACGTCTATTTTCCCTCTAAAGTCAATAGTCATTCCCATTTTACTTACCTCCATTTTTCTTATCAACATTTTCTTTATTACTTAGTATTTCTTCTTCTTTTCCATCAGTACTCTTACTGTTAATATTATCCAGAACTTTTCCACCTAAAAATCCTGCGAGTAACGATTTTATATCAATTCCCGCTCCATCAGAAATTCCATCGTTAATTTTTCCAATACTTTGAGTAATGTCAGAAATTAATTTGTTCGTATTTCCATCTCCATACATTGTTATTTTGTCAATATTGTGTAATGGTGCCGCCACATTTTTTGCAACTTCAGGGAGTGCTTTAAAATACATTTCTGCAACAGCCGCTTCTCCGTATTTTTTCATTGCTTCTGCCTTTTTGTCAAGTCCTTCCGCTTCCGCAAGCAATGTTTCTTTTTTACCTCTGGCTTCTGCTAGTAGCATTTTTTCTTTTGCTTGTGCTTCTGCATTTCCTCTAGCTTCAATTCCTTCTGCCTCTGCAAGCATTTTTAATTTTATCGCATTTGCTTCTGCCTCTGCCTGTATTTTCTGAGCCTCTGCTTCTGCCAAAGCCTGCAATTTTATTCCTTCGGCTTGTTTCTGTCTTTTATAGAGTTCAGCATCTGCATGCTTTTGCTCTTCAACCAGTCTTGCTTCCGCTTCTTTTGTCATATTGTACAATTTTGCATCAGCTTTAATTTGCTGGTCAATTTTAATTTCAGATTCTAATTTTGCTTTATTTGCACGAATTGCCTGGTCTTGCTGAGTAAAATTCGCATCTCCAATTACTTCTTCGTATTCTTTACGATTTTTTTCCTTTTGAATATCATAAGTTATATCTGCAAGAGCCTGTTTCGTATCACTTTCAATTTTTAAATCTGCTTGCTTAATTTTTAAGGCATTTTGTTTTTCAGCAATTTCTTCTTCAGTTTTTATTTCAATGTCTTGTGCTTCTTTATAAGCCTGCGCTTTTGCAATCGCAACTTCTTTTTCTGAATTTGCCTTCGCAATGCTTGCATCTTTTGATATTCTACTTGTATTTTCAATTCCCAGATTATCAATAACTCCCTTTTCATCAGTAAAAGACTGCACATTAAACGATTTTAGCTCAAGTCCCATTTTTCTCAAGTCATCAATTACATTTTCTTCAACTTTTTGATTAAAAACTTTCCGATTTTGAACCATATCCTTTAAATTCATTTGTCCAATAATTTCCCGAAGATTACCTTCCAGCACATCTTTTATCGCATTACTCATATACTCGTGATTCTTATTTAAAAAGTTTTTACTTGCAATTAGCATTATATCTTGTGTTGTTCCCACTTGTAATTTCACAATCGCATCTGCTTTTATATTAATAAAATCATTCGTTGGAACAAACTGTTTCGTATCAACATCAACCGAAAACACTGCCAAATCAAGATAATCAACCCTTTCAAATGCTCTCACATAAAATGCAAGCCGTCCACTGACCATCCTCTTTCTAAATCCCGAAATAAATGCCATTTTATCATTTGGTACTCTCACGTATGCAAATAATGACAAAATAATTCCTAAAACAACAATAACAATAATTCCATAAACTACAACTGCTGCCATTTTTCTACTCCTTCTCTAATTTTATTTCTATATTAATTTTACCACATAATTTTTTTTAATCAATATTTCCAAAATTACTTTGATTATCAAAATTATTTATTTTTATTTGATTTAAAATAATTCTTGAAAAAAAGACTTAAAATATGTTATCATTTTATGTATGTAATTTAAAAAAAATAAAACAATTATTAATATATAATTTTAGGAGGAAAAGAAAAAATGGTTATAAAACCTAGATTAAAAGGTGGTTTAGCACTTACGAATCATCCAATTGGAGCAAAAGAATTTGTAAAAAGGCAAATTGATTATGTAAAATCCCAAGACAAATATGAAGGACCAAAAAAAGTATTAATTATTGGATCTTCATCTGGTTATGGACTTGCAACAAGAATTTCACTGGCATTTGGTGCTGGAGCGGAAACTATTGGAGTTGCTTTTGAAAAAGGTGTGGAAGGAAAAAGAGTTGGTTCTGCTGGTTGGTGGAATACAATTGCCTTTAATGAAGCTGCTGAAAAAGAAGGCTTAGTTTCTAAAAATTTCATTGGGGATGCTTTTTCAATGGAAATGAAAGATGATGTAATAAAATTCATCAAAGAAGAATTTGGAGGAAAAATTGATTTATTAATTTACAGCTTGGCAAGTGGTGTAAGAACTGATCCTATTGATGGTATAACTTATCGTTCAGCACTAAAATCTACAACAAAAGAAATTACAGGACCAACTATTAATTTTGAAAAAGAAACTATGGAAGAAACAACAATGGGCGTTGCAACTCCAGAAGAAATTAAAAGTACTGTAAAAGTTATGGGTGGAGAAGACTGGAAATTATGGATTGAAGCACTTGACAAAGGTGGCGTTCTTTCTGAAGGATTCAAAACAGTAGCTTACTCATATTTAGGACCAAAAGTAACTTACGGAATTTACAAGGAAGGTACAATTGGAGCTGCAAAAAGAGATCTGGAACATACTTCTGATATTTTAAATGACTTTTTAAAAGAAAAATATAACGGAGAAGCATACGTTTCACTAAGTAAAGCCCTAATGACAAGAGCAAGTGCAGTTATCCCTATTTTCCCATTATATGCAGCATTGCTTTATAAAGTAATGAAGGAAAAAGGTATCCATGAAGGAACAATTGAGCAAAAACACAGATTATTAACTCAAATGGTTTATGGAAACAATCCTGTAATTGATGAGGAAAGAAGACTACGTCCAGACAACTGGGAAATGCGTGAAGATGTTCAGGAAGAAGTGGAAGCGCTTTGGGACAAGGTTACTCCTGAGAACTTTAAGCAAATTAGTGATTACGCTGGAGCAAGAGCAGAATTTATGCAATTAAATGGATTTGATTTTGACAATGTTGATTATGACGCTGATGTTGATTTAGATGAATTGGCAAAATTAGTACCTTAATTAACTAAATTTAAAAATTATAACTATTTACTCAAATTTTAAATATTTAACTTTTATTAGTTTAATTTTGAAAAAATTCGAGTATTTCACAAAATAAAAAGAACATACTTTTAAATTTTTTGATTACACAATTTAAATAGAATGTTCTTTTTTTATATTTTTAATTTTCTTCTACAATTTTATGAGTTTCAAAAATTCTGTTCATTTCCTTTTTAAATGTTGGCGAACCTACCAAATCAAATTCTTTATCTGTTGGCTGTCTACATACTGCTGCATAGTAAAATTCGTGTATTTTATCTGTACCGCCTTTTATATCTCTAAGTCCTGTTTTACCCAACATTCCATTAAAATTCTTAATTATTTCATGAATCTGATTAAGAGTATGTGGCATTTTTTTCCCGTCTTTTATATAGCTTTCTTCCATAATCAATGAACCAATTCCAGGACAAACTGCAACATTTTGCCCATCTTTATTATAAAACTTAATCCACTCTTCCTCACTCATAAACAGCACACCTCTTTCATCTTTATAAGGTTCCGCTACTCCAAAAACGGAAAATGCCAATAGTCCCAATAAAATAAGTTTTTTCATACCAATCTCTCCTTTTTTATTATTTTTAAACATAATTTAAATTCCCATTTCTAAACTAAGTATACCACATGTTATACAAAATTCAAAATAGTTAAAACCATCTTTTTTAATAATTTTTCTATTTCCAATATGAATTTGCTAACTTTAAAACAGGATCATCCCTATCTTCATTATAAACTATGTAATCAATAAATATCTGCTCTACTTCGGAATTATTCTTCATTTGAAATAAAATATTATAAATCATTAATTTTAAATCTTTATCAATTTTATGATTTAATGAATTTTTGGCATATTTTATAACAATTTTCTGTAATTTTTCCAGACTTTCTGTATACATCAAAATATAAATAATTTTTTTCATCATTTCCTGACTGTTTTCATCAAAAATATTCACATATTTTTTTATTAATTCATCTGTTATTTTAAATTCAAAATTAATTGAAGCATTTACAATATTTGCATATTTTTCAAGAGATGGAAAATTTTTTACAGAATCTAAATATTTGTTTTCCCATTTACGTTTATTCACTTTTCCATTTTCCAATTTTATTTCATTTAATTTTTCTATCTCCATTTCATTTTTTTTAAATGGCAGGTACTTTTTAGGAATATTTTTAAGTATTGCTTTTTCAAAAATTGAAAAGAAATATAATTTACTTATCCATTTTCCTTTTTCATAACTGCTAAAATAACCTGCTTTTTTTATTAAAATACATTTTAATGGTTTTCCAAGCAATGCGGCGGCACAGGCTTTATGATGTCCATCAATTATAAAATTTATAAATTGTCCAAAATTATAAACAATTGCTCTAGGCTCATTATTGTCATTCATTTTTTTTAATTTTTCAATATAATACTCAATTCTTTTGGGATTATAGACATCTGTTGTCTGTGTGGGATATAAATATGCTGGTTGTCCTGCTATATACGTAAAATCATTATCTATTAAACATTTTTCAGCTGTTGCAGGATTTAAAACCATATTATTTGGAACATTCCAGAAAAAATTTCCATTTCCATCGGTTGGATAACATTCGGCATCTGCAATCATATAAAATCCATTATCTAAGAGCTTTAGTAAAGGAATTATTGTCTTTATCGAATTTTCTAATGAAATAAAATCTGAATTTATTTTTCCCTGTATTTCTAAAATCTCTTTACAGTTAGCATTTTCTATTCCGTATCCCGTTGCAAGCAATGATTCTATTGTAGGAATGTACTCTTTATTCATTTGAATTAAAGGAACATTATTTAACCTTATTTGAGAAAGATATCCATTTTTTAAATTTTTGACTTCTTTGCGAACTTCCCTAAGCTTTCCAGCTCCATTTATATAAACTACTCTTGAATCTTTAATATTAATCATTTCAGATGTGTCAACTTCCATGTCTACTAACTCAACTGACAATTTTTCTTTATTTTTTCCAAAAAACATAATTTATTACCTTTTTTATTTCATGCTTAATTTATTATACCTTGAAATCATTTTACAGTAAACTCATTTTAAATTAAAAATTTACTTTTTCATAACATTATTTTTAAAAAAACTATTGCTAAAAATTCAAAAAAAATATACAATATAAACATTCTAATACAATAAAATTAAATATAGAAGGAGAAAATATGAGATTATCAAAAGCGTTTTTAAAAACATACAAGGAAGCACCAAAAGAGGCTCAAATTGTGAGCCATCAGCTTATGCTTAGAGCATTTATGATTAATCAGCTTACGAGAGGGGTTTATACTTATTTGCCATTTGGATATAGAGTTCTTAAAAAGATAGAAAATATTACAAGAGAAGAAATGGACAGAGCAGGGGCTCAAGAACTGCTTATGCCTGTACTACAGCCCGCTTCACTTTGGGAAGAATCTGGACGTTGGTTTGCCTATGGACCTGAACTTATGAGATTAAAAGATAGAAATGAGAGAGAATTTTCACTTGGGCCTACTCATGAAGAAGTTATTACAGATGTTGTAAGAGATTCAATTTCATCGTACAAGGAACTGCCTTTTAACGTTTATCAGATTCAGACAAAGTTTAGGGATGAAATGCGTCCAAGATTTGGGCTTATGCGTGGAAGGGAATTTGTGATGAAGGATGGCTACAGCTTCCATTTGACACAGGAGTCGCTTGATGAGGAATATTTGAACATGAAAGACACTTATTCAAGAATTTTTGAAAGAATGGGACTTAATTACAGGGCAGTCGAGGCTGATACTGGTTCTATTGGTGGAGATGCTTCACATGAATTTATGGTACTCGCAGAAAGTGGAGAAGATGATATTTTATACAGCGACTCTTCAGATTATGCAGCAAACGTTGAAAAAGCAACAAGTATTATTGAATTAAAAGAAAGCAATGAAGAAAAACTTCCAAAAGAATTAGTTGAAACTCCAAATGCAAAAACAATTGAGGATTTGGCTAATTTCTTGAATATTCCTAAAGAAAAAACTGTAAAGGCGGTAATGCTAAAGGAAATTCTTGAAGATGGGGAAAAATTTGTTCTGGCTCTTATAAGAGGAGACTTAGATGTAAATCCTATAAAAGTAAAAAATGCTATCGGAGCTTCTACAGAGCTTGAAATGATGACTGAGGAAGAATGTGAAAAATTTGGACTGGTTGCTGGATATGCAGGTTCTTATGAAAAAAAAGAAGGCTTATACGTTATAATTGACGAAACTGTAAAATATGTGCGAAACTTTGCTTTAGGTGCTAATAAAGTTGATTATCACTATGTGAATGTAAATCTTGAAGACTTGGCATACGACTTAGTTGCAGATATCAGAACTGCCAAAGCTGGAGACCTTTCCCCTGATGGAAAAGGAGTCCTAAAAATTGCACGTGGAATAGAAGTTGGGCATATTTTCAAACTTGGGGAAAAATATTCAAAAGCATTAAATGCTACTGTTCTTGATGAAAATGGAAAACAACAATTTATAAAAATGGGATGTTACGGAATGGGAATGTCTAGAATTATTTCAGCTGCAATCGAACAAAACCACGATGAATACGGTATAATCTGGCCAAAAGCAATAGCCCCTTACCATGTTGATGTAATAATCGCCAATATGAAAGATGAAACACAGGTAAATATAGGTGAAAAATTGTATAATGAACTAAATCAAAATAAAATTGAAACTGTATTAGATGACAGAAATGAAAGAGCAGGATTCAAATTCAAAGATGCCGACTTAATAGGTTTCCCACTAAAAATAGTTGTTGGAAAAGGTGCAGCTGATGGAATTGTGGAAGTGAAAGATAGAAAAACTGGAGAAAGTACGGATGTAAAAGTTGAGGAAGTTTTGAATTTTGTGAAGAATTTTATGGCAGAGTAAAAAACTTTGATATATAAATACTTGTTTTAAATAAAGGAGCCGATATTGTGTTTAATAGATTAAAAAACTTGTTTAAAAGGAAAAATGAAAAAAGTATTACCGATACTTCCACAGATAATAATATAGTAAAATATAAAATAAATTTGAAGGAAGGTTCTGAATTGGTAAAATGGAAAATTTTGGAAAATAATCCTGGAAATATCAGAGAACTTGAAGGTTTAGGTGATTCAGCTTTTTTAATTGCCTATGTTTTGTTTAGAATATTACAAAATAAAGGCTTTGATGTTGAAATTTTAAACGATGAAACAGAAAATAATAAATGGATATACGTAAAAGATAACGGTTACTACCTTCTCCCTTTGTTAATAAATTTCTATTATGATGAAAATAACGAATTAAAAATATCAGCTACAATTCAAATTCATCATGAGGAAATCTTTCCAAATGGTATTTTTGAGTATGTCTATCCACAACAGAAAGCTGAAAATGCTATAGACGGACTTTTTGAACTCTTTGAAACTTGGATTGATTTAGATTGGCTGACATTATGTGATTGCCTAAAATTTGAAAAATCAGAATATATGAGCATGAGAATTGATTTAGACAAGGAAAAAATACAATCAAGACATGTATTTTACGGATCTGTCCTTAGTTATCCAAATATTGATGTGAAAGACGCAAAAGCGAAAGGAATTGACATTGATTCTTATATTGATGAATTCTGCCCATGTTGCCTTTTTACAAATTCTATGGAAGCCTTTGATGAGCAAATTAAAGATACAAGCCAAAATTATGCAATAAGACTTTTTGCAATGAAAAATCCAGATGGAAAAATTGATGCTGATTGCAGAATTAATGGTGAAGAATATCCGCAAGCTGAGAAATATTTAAAAAATTATACAAAAACTTGGAAAAAGTGTGATATTATGAAGTTTAGGAAACAATATGTAATTATTAGAAACGTTGAAAATAAAAAAATTATTAATTAAAAAGAGAGACAAGTAGTCGGAGGTGCAAACAAAATGGAAAATATAAATTCTAAAAAAATAAAAAATATAGTATTTGATTTAGGAAATGTTTTAATAAAATTTGATAAAGACACGTATTTAGAAGAAAAATTACCTAAAGAAAAAAGAGAGGCATTTCATCAAAATGTAATTAATACAAAAGAATGGCAAATGCTTGACAGGGGAACGTTGACTTATCCTGAAGCTAAAAAAATTTTTAAGGAAAAAAGTCCACATTTGGCTACTGAGATTGATAATTTTTTTGATAAGGACTTTTTTAAATTGTTAAAGCCTATTAAAGAAAATATCGAACTTCTTTATAAATTGAAAGATTATTATGAGTATAAATTATACGTACTTTCAAATTTTCATAAGGATTCTTTTGAATATGTTTTTAAACACAATGATTTTTTTAGATTGTTTGAAGGCTGCCTAGTTTCTTGCTATTTCAAACTTTTAAAGCCAGAAGAAAAAATTTATGACACTCTTCTTTATGAATTTGGATTGATTCCAGAAGAAACATTGTTTATTGATGATATGAAGGAAAATATTGAAGCTGCTGAAAATAAGGGAATCAGAGGACTTCATTTGCCAGATTATACTAAATTAGAAGAGGAATTGAAAAACATTTTGAAAATTTAATAAATTTAAAAATCAGGAAGTTACTTCAAACATTATATTTGAATAATTTCTTGATTTTTTATTTTAGTTTTACTATTGACTTTGTGAAAAAATGCACTATAATATTATTAAAGAATTCTAAATTTTATAGGAGATGATTTTTTATGACAAAAATTATTAATTCACCATCGAAATACATTCAAGGGAAAGATGAAATTGCCAATTTGGCAACTTATTACAAGTTACGTGGTAACAGCGGAGCATATCTTTTAGTAGATAAATTTATTTTTGATAATTTTAAGGATAAAATTGTTGAAAGTTTTGAAAAAGAAGGTGTAAACTACCATATCGAAGTTTTTGGCGGAGAATGTTCGAAAAATGAAATTAATCGAAATATTGATATTTTAAAAGAAAAAAAATGTGATGCAGTATTTGGAATCGGTGGAGGGAAAACTCTTGATGCGGCAAAAGCAGTATCGTATTACGAAAATATTCCTGTCTTCATCGTTCCGACAATTGCTTCAACAGACGCACCATGCAGTGCCTTATCAGTAATCTACACTCCAAATGGAGAATTTAAAGAATACCTGTTCTTAAAGGCAAATCCTGATATGGTAATAATGGATACCGATGTAATCGTAAATGCACCTGCCAGACTTCTTGTCGCTGGAATTGGAGATGCACTTGCCACTTACTATGAAGCCAAAGCCTGTGTTGATTCAAATGCCTCTTCAATCGCTGGAGGAGGTATTACAAAAGCTGCTATTGCAATTGCAGAACTATGTAAAGATACATTATTCCAAGATGGTTTAAAAGCCAAAATTGCAGTGGAAAATAAAGTAGTTACGCAAGCTGTTGAAAATATAATCGAAGCAAATACTTATTTAAGTGGAATTGGATTTGAAAGTGGAGGACTTGCAGCAGCTCACGCTATTCATAATGGACTTACAATTCTGGAAGAAGGACATCACGTGTATCATGGAGAAAAAGTTGCATTCGGAACAATTACACAATTAGTTCTAGAAAACAGATGTCTATGTGAAATCAAAAAAGTTGTAGAGTTCTGTAAGAGTGTAGGACTTCCAACAACATTGGATGAATTGGGAATGGGAAGTGTTTCTAAAGAAAGACTGTATGAAGTGGCAAAAGCAAGTACAGCCGAAGGTGAAACAATTCATAATATGCCATTCAAAGTTACTGCCGATGATGTTTTTGCGGCTATTTTAGTAGCAGATGAACTTGGTAAAAATTAATAACTAACAATAAAATATTTGATTTTTAATTTTTAAATTCACTTTTTCGTACGGAGCGTCGTTATGGCGCTTCATTATTTTTGTTACTTATAAAAAAATAGGAAGTACCATTTCTGATACTTCCTTATTCTTCCAAAAAAACATTTTAAAGTTTTATTCAATCCCTAATTTATTTCTTCACATCATAAATTAATTTTTCCCCATCACTATCCAGCACAACCGTACTATTTTCAGGTACTTCGTTGCTCAAAATCATTTTTGATAAGTTAGTTTCTATATCTTTTTGAACAAAACGTTTTAGAGGTCTTGCTCCATAAGCTGGGTCATAAGCCTCGTTTACGATGTAGTCCAGAGCTTTGTCTGTAAATTCAATTTTTATGTATTGTTCCTTTAATTTATCGTTTATTTCATCAAGGATAAGTGATATAATATTTTTCACACTTTCTTTTCCTAATGCCTTAAATACGATAATATCGTCAATTCTGTTCAAGAATTCTGGCTTGAATCTATGTTTCATTTCATTTAAAACTGCTTCTTTTGTTGGCTCTGAAACTTGCGGATCTTCCAATATAATTTCACTTCCAATATTTGAAGTCATAATGATAATTGTATTCTTAAAGTCTATAACTTTTCCTTTTCCATCTGTAAGCCTTCCATCATCAAGTAGTTGCAACAGAATATTAAATACATCTGGATGAGCCTTTTCAATTTCGTCAAACAAAATTACTGAATAAGGTTTTCTTCTTACAGCTTCTGTCAATTGCCCACCTTCTTCATATCCTACATACCCTGGAGGTGCTCCGATTAATCTTGTGGTGCTGAATTTATCCATGTATTCACTCATATCAATTCTAATAATATTCCTTTCGTCGTCAAACAGGTTAAATGCAAGAGTTTTTGTCAAATAAGTCTTACCTACCCCTGTTGGTCCTAAGAAGATGAATGAACCAATTGGACGGTTTGGATCTTTTAATCCAGCACGTGAACGAATTATTGTGTCGCTTATTGTTGTGATTGCTTCATCTTGTCCGATTACTCTTTTCATCATTTGTTCTGCAAGATGCAAGATTTTTTCACGCTCTCCCTGTAACAATTTTGAAACTGGTATTCCAGTCCATTTTCCAACAATTTCTGCTATTTCTTCACTGTCAATTTCCTGTTTTAATAATTTATTTGCATCTGGATTTTGATTTTTGGCTTTTTCTTCTTCATCTGCTCTTTGTTTTTCTAGTTCCGGCAATTTACCGTATTGCAGTTCAGCCAATTTGTTATAGTCATTTTTTCTTTGTGCATCAGCAATTTGAAGTTTAACTTTTTCAATTTCTGTATTAATATTTTGTATTTTTTCAACTTCCTGCTTTTCACTTTCCCATTGTGCCTTAAATGCGGCTTTTTTCTCGTTAAGTTCTGCCAATTCTTTTTCTAATGTAACAAGCCTATCTTTAGAAGCCTGATCTTTTTCCTTCTCAAGTGCCACTTTTTCAATTTCAAGCTGCATAACACGTCTTGTCACTTCATCGAGTTCTGTAGGCATTGAATTAATTTCAGTCTTAACTTTTGCAGCCGCCTCGTCAATCAAGTCTATCGCTTTATCTGGTAAAAATCTGTCATTTATATATCTGTCACTCATTGTAGCCGCAGTAACTATAGCATTATCCGTAATTCTGATTCCATGGAAAATTTCAAATTTTTCTTTCAATCCACGTAAAATTGAAATAGTATCTTCCACAGTCGGCTCATCTACCATTACAGGCTGAAATCTACGCTCAAGTGCCGCATCCTTTTCGATATATTTTCTATATTCATCAATCGTAGTAGCTCCAATAACCTTTATTTCCCCACGTGCAAGCATTGGCTTCAAAAGGTTTCCAGCATCCATAGATCCTTCTGTTTTTCCTGCTCCTACAATATTATGTACTTCATCAATGAAAAGTATTATTCTTCCTTCACTTTTTTCAATTTCTTCCAATACCGCTTTTAATCTTTCCTCAAATTCCCCACGATATTTCGCCCCTGCAACCAAGGCACCCATATCAAGTGAGAAAATTGTTTTATCCTTCAAGTTTTCAGGCACATCGCCCTTCAATATTCTTTGTGCAATCCCTTCTGCAATGGCTGTTTTCCCAACTCCAGGCTCTCCAATCAGAATCGGATTGTTTTTATTTCTTCTTGATAAAATCTGTATAGCCCGTCGTATTTCATTATCTCTTCCAATAATTGGATCAAGTTTACCTTTTCGAGCCAGTTCAACCAGATCTTTTCCAAATTTATCTAATGCTTCGTATGTACTTTCTGGATTATCTGTCATAATTTTTCTACCTCCTCTTACATTTTCAAGTACAGTTTCAAACTGTTTCTTGTTTATTCCGTAATCTTTTAAAAAGCTGTTATTATCATAACTTGCCAAAAACAAATGTTCTGTACTAATATAGCTGTCTCCCATTTTCTTTGCAATATCTCTTGCTCCAACGAGAACTCTATTTAATTCACTATTCGCTCTTGGCTCACTATTTCCACCTTCAATCTTAGGAAAACTTTCTAGTTTGCTCTCAATCTTCCTAATCATATCAGTCGTATCAATTCCCATTTTCTTAAGTACGCTAGGAATCAAGCCATCCATCTGCCCCACAAGTGCAAGCAGTAAATGTTCCACCTTTATATCAGAATGTCTGTATCTAATCGCAAAGTTATTAGCCTCTGAAATAGCCTCAAAACTTTTTTGCGTAAAGTTCTGTTCCATATCCATCACCTTTTTCTTTTTAAATTTTTCTAATTAAAATTATTTTTATTTTATTAGCACTCTATCTTTATGATTGCTAATAAATATAATATATCACTATTTAATATTTTTGTCAACATTTTTTTGAATTTTTTTTACATTTTCCTCAAAAATTTATTTATATATTCAACAAAGGCTGTAATTTCAGTATTTAGAGAGTAAAATATATTTTTTAAAATTTATAATAATAAAAAAATCATAGCTAAATTAATAGTTATCTAAACTTTAATATTTTTATCAAATAATACACTCATAATCAATGAGTTGAAACATTGCCATCAATCTGATACAATAAAAGAAAAGCACGGGAGGCTCTTAAAAAAGAAATTTATGTTATGGATGATTTTTTTGAAATAGATAAAAAAGTAATAATTAAATATGGAAATACAAATTTTAATAGTGTAAAATTTAATTTCTATTATTTTCAAAATAATGTTATGCCTAAAAATTATAAAAAATATGATAATTAAAATTATAAAAATAATGATTTACAGGAATGAATAAAGTTATCAGATTATTTATCATACATGGTGGTTTTGGAGATTGGTTAAAAATAAAACGAAGAAAAGAAGGAGAAATTTATGAAATATGTAGCAATTGATGAGCAAGATGAAAAAGGGTTTGAGGAATATATTGAAAGTTTGAAAAAAAGTGGAATGGAGCTTTCAGAAGAAGAAATACAGGAAATAAAGAATGATATTAACGATCAAGTAGCCTTTTGTCTAATGAATAATGATAAAAAATTTGATGAAATTTTTGAAAAAGTATCTGAAATTAATGAAGAAGCCTATTTAAATGGCTATGGATGGGCAGCTTTAATTGAAAGTTATTTGGAGAATAATTATCCAGAACTTTATGAAGATTATGATTCTGATCCTGAAGCTGGGGGATATGTTGGACGCTATTTTGGAAATACTAAGGAAAACTGGGAAAAAATACAGAAAGTGACTGAAATAGTTGAGGATTTGATTGAAAATGAAGATAAAATTTATAAGTATATTGAAGAAAATGGAGATGACATTTTCTGGGATTCATTTTAGATGAAAATTGAAGTTAGGAAAACTGAAAATGGTATTTAATATAAATGATAATGGAGAAATTGAGGATTTTGAAGTTGATTGGCTTGGGAAAAAAGTGTATGTATCAATGGAAGAAGCTGAAATTTATGATAAGGAACTGGAAAAACAGATGTCTCTTATTCTTGATAATGTAGAAGAATGGGATGTCAAAATAAAAAATAGTATTGTAAAAAAATATTTAGGTATGGCAAACAGCCGTTTAAGAGAGGAGAAATTGTCTGTTCCATTGGAGAACGTTATTCAAAAGTTTGGAAATAGTCTAACTAAATACGATGTAGAAAATGCTAGAAATGGAATTATTACAGGAAACTTTTTCTTCCAAAATTTAACAATTGATGAAATAATGCCATATTCTATTAGTCAATTTAGTGTATGGGCTTATGATGAAGTATTTTTTGATGGATATATGTTTATAACTGATGCTGAGATTTACGAGAAAGTTGTTTTTGATGATTTGACAAATATTTATAAAAAATCATAATTTTGAAAAGGAATTATCATAATGAAGAATAGGGATTACATTGAAGGTTTTATTGAAGGTGTTTCAAAGTGTTGGAATAATGGAATGAAGGTTTGTCTTGAATATACGGCAATATATATTGATACATTTTTTAAAGAAATATCAGAATTAAAAAATAGAGAAATAGCAACAATTTTAAAAAATGACTTTAAAATTGTTATGGTTTATTTGAATACGGGGAAAATTTGGGAAGCATTTTTGAAAAAGGATGATAAAATATATTTGAATACAGGATTGGATGTAAGCAT
The DNA here is from genome assembly GCF_000023905.1 of Leptotrichia buccalis C-1013-b. Classification (NCBI taxonomy): domain Bacteria; kingdom Fusobacteriati; phylum Fusobacteriota; class Fusobacteriia; order Fusobacteriales; family Leptotrichiaceae; genus Leptotrichia; species Leptotrichia buccalis. The sequence continues at coordinate 797,738 of NC_013192.1, forward strand.
AGATATAACAGACATTGCAGAGAAGTATTATAAAAAATTTTAAAATCAATTGCTTTTAAAACAGATAAAAGATATAATTAAATAAAAAAAAGGAGAAAATATCGGAAGAAATAATAAAATATGGAGATAAATTGTATGGAAATAAAATATTCAAAATTTGAAATTAATATGTGGGATATATTTTTTCTAATACTGTTTTTAGGACATTTATTAGGAGGAATTGATATTTTACTTAATGAAAAAGAAAAGGCTGGAATATTTTTTTTAGCTATTGGGATAAGTTATTTTATATATAGATTTCTTTTGGTAATGATTATTAAAAGTAAGATGAAATTTGATTTTTCTGATTATGAAGTGAAAATAAAAGGTCTATTTTTTGAGAAAACTATTGTATATAATGATATAAAAACTTTGACAGTGAGAAAAAATATATTAGGTTCGTATGATATTTTTTTAAACTTTGACAGCTCAATGAATATTTATAAGTATTTCTGTAATTTAATAATTGATGTTTCAATAGAAAGTAATCATAAAAAAAGTTATATTTTTTGTGACATAAAAAATAAAGATGAAATTTTGGAATATTTGTTGGAAAAAATAGGTTATCCAAAAAAAGGAATTCGTGAAAAAATGAATGGAGAAAAATTATATGTGAAATATTCAATTTTTGAAAAATATCATATGATGTGTTTTGCAGTATTTAGTATAATGGCAATTTTTTCAGTTGGAATCGCTTGGGGGTATTTAGAATTAATGATTGAATTATTTGTAATAATAATATTATTACTAGTGATGACTATGATAAAATTTTTTAGAAAAGATTACATTATAAAAAGATATAGTAATTACAGTATATCAATATCTGAAAAGAAAAAAGAAATTTATATTATGGATGATTTTTTCGAAACAGATGAAAAAGTAGTGATTAATTATAGAAATTATTTTTATAAAGTAAACAATCGTTATTGTTTTCAAAATAGTATTATGCCTAGAGATTATAAAAAATATAATAAAAAAATGAAAAATTGATTTGCTTTTAAAATATATAAAAGATATTTTTAAATAAAAAGAAAGGAAAGATAAAAAAATGAAAAAAATAGAAAGAATTACATTAATTGTACTAGACAGTGTTGGGGCAGGGGAATTGCCTGATGCAAATTTATTTGATGACTGTGGGTCAAATACTTTAGGAAATATGGCAAAAGCTTATGGTGGAATGAGTTTACCTAATATGGGTAAATTGGGTCTTGGAAATATTACTGAGATTGAAGGAACACCTGCTGTTAAAAGTGCAGAAGGGGCATATGGAAGAGCTATTGAAGTATCACATGGAAAAGATTCCACAACTGGACACTGGGAAATTGCCGGAGTGCCATTGGAAAGACCATTTCCAAATTACCAAAATGGATTTTCAGATGAGGTTATAAAAGAATTTGAAAAAAAAACTGGAAGAAAAGTTATGTTAAATAAACCAATTTCAGGGACTGTCGCAATTGACCAATATGGAGAAGAGCAAATAAAAACTGGAAATTGGATAGTTTATGGTTCAGCAGATCCTGTATTCCAAGTTGCTGCAAATGAAGAAATTATACCATTGGAAGAACTTTACAAAGCATGTGAAATTGCACTTGAAATTTGTAACGAAAAATCACCTGTGGCAAGAGTAATTGCAAGACCTTATGTTGGTAAAAAAATAGGAGAATTTAAGAGAACTGCAAACAGACACGACTTCTCGATTGATCCGCCAAAAGAAAGTATGCTTGAAAGATTAGAAAAAGCTGGACTTGATGTAGTTGGAATTGGGAAAACAAGTGATTTATTCAACGGAAAGGGAATTACTGACAATAGAAAAGCTAACCAAGATAATTTAGATGGAATTAAGAAAACGATAGCTGCATTGAAGGAAGATACAAAAGGATTGATTTTTACTAACTTAGTTGATTTTGATGCTGTTTACGGACATAGAAGAAATGTAGAAGGATATGTAAAGGCTTTAATCGAATTTGATAACTGGCTCCCTGAAATCCAAAAAAACTTGAAAGATGATGAAATTCTGATTATCACAGCTGATCACGGAAATGATCCTACATACAAAGGAACAGACCATACGAGAGAATATATACCTATTATGATTTGTGGTAAAAATGTTAAGAAGAACGTAAATATTGGAACTAGAAAAACTTTTGCGGATATTGCGGCGACTGTTGAGGAAATTTTATTGGGAACTGAAAAAGAAGGAAGTTTTGCGAAAGAAATTTTGGAAGACTAGTAAATAGATAAATATAGGTTAATTGAGGTTAAAAATTAGATGAAACGAGAAAATTATGTTGAAAATACCTTTTGGAAATATACGAATGTTTTTGGATAAAAAAGAAGTTGAGTTTAATTTTTTTAAAATTCAAAATTCTAAATCTTTTTTGAAAACTGAAACATATTCATTGAAGTATGAATTTAAAAAGGAAAAAGTAGATAAAATAAACAAACATTTTTTAAAATGTATTTTAGAAATAGATTTTGAATGTAAAAGTTACGTTGAGAGTGGAGAGAGACTGGAAGCAATTTCTTTTGAAATTAATAATGAGAAATTGACGATAGGGACAACTTCTGGATTGTCTATGGCAGAGTCTGATGGGAATAATAATGATTTTGATATTGAATATTTGGAAAATGGAATTAAAATTGTAATTTTTGAAAAAACAAGGAATCAAATTTTTAGTTTTGGAGTTTCGTTTCTAGAAAATATAAATTTAGAAAATGAAGTTCAAACATGGCTTGCAGCTGATTATGCAATAAATTTAAAAGAAAGGGTAAATAAATGCCAAAATTAATAATAAACAACCTGAACATAAAAGAAAAAAATGCCGATAAAAATGGAACAACTGGTTACAGAGTAAAGATAGATGGTGGAAATCCGATAGAATTTAGGAAAAAATATTTGGAGATTCAAGTTTCAAAAGGGGAGCATGAAGTTACAATATTTAGGACTGGACTTAAAAAGGTTGTGAAGAAAATTAAGGTGGTGGGGAAGGAGTTAAAGATTTCTGTAAGGATAGATGTTAGTTTGCCGATAATGATGGTAATATTGCAACTAATAATAAATAATTTTATTTTTCCAAAACCGTCGCTTTTGAAAACAAGTTTTAGTGTGGTATTTTTATTATTGTTTTTGTATTTGCTGTTTATGAGGGAAGTAATAAAAGTAGATGTTGAGGAATAGACAGTAAAAAATTTTAGTATGGGGATGATAATTGATGAGAAATGAAGAAACAAAAGATAAGAAACAGGAAGAAGAAAAGTGGCTAAACTGGGCAATTGAACTGCAAAGTCTGGCTCAGGCGGGACTGGCTTATGGCAAGGATAAGTTTGATATTGAGCGATTTGAGAGAATAAGGGAGATTTCGGCGGAAATGATGGCTCATAAGACTGATATTTCAGTAGAAAAGGTAAAAAATTTGTTTTGCAATGAAGTTGGGTATCAGACTCCTAAGATTGATACTAGAGCTGCAATTTTTGAAAATGATAAAATTTTACTTGTTCAAGAAAGTAATGGAAAGTGGGCATTGCCAGGCGGATGGGCAGATGTACATCTTTCAGTTAAGGAAAATGTATTAAAGGAAGTTAAGGAGGAAGCTGGGATTGAAGCTAGTGCAGAAATGATTATAGCTTTGCTGGATGTAACGAAAAATCAGGGTAAGGAAATACCATATGGCATAACAAAAATTTTTGTATTATGTAAGTATGTAAGTGGAAACTTTGAGAAAAATATAGAAACAATTGACAGCCAATATTTTGGAATAGATGAATTGCCAGAGCTTGCAACTAATAAAACTACCGCTGAACAGATAAAGATGTGCTTTGAGGCAAATGAGAATAGGAATAATTGGAAAGTTATTTTTGATTAGAAAAATATAAAAAAGACTAATTCTAAAACTTATTAGTTCCAAAATAGTCTTTTTTTATATATTAAACTTCTTTTACTTTTAAAATCTTTATCTTAAAATTTACTTTATAAGGATTTATAATTAACGAGTACCTTTTTTATTATGATCCTTTTGTCTTTCTTTATATTTTCTAACTTGTCTTTCCAATCTGTCAGATAAGTCATCAATCGCTGCGTATAAGTCTTTATTTTCAGCTTCTATTTTTATTTTTGTACCACTTGCAAAAACTAATCCGTCAGCTTTGTGAACTGGACCTTCAGATTTTGTATCTTCGACTGTCAGAACAACATCGATTTCTGTGATAGCATCCGAATACTTAGAAATTCTGCTTATTTTTTCTTCAGTATAGTTTTTAATTGCATCTGTAATTTTAAGTTGTTTTCCGCTAATAATGATTTTCATAAATCACCACATCCTTTCATCTATGTCAATAATATTGTACCTTGAAAAAATAAAATGTCAATAGATGAAATAAAATAATTAAAATTTTTATACAATTAATGATTAAAAAAATATATATTATTTATTAAATTCAGTTTTATATAAAGCATACCAAATAACTAAAAAAGATTTTTATGAATATAAATTTTTTGTTACACTTGACTTGACAATACACCAAAAATAAAATATTATAAAATGTTATTGAGTAAAAATAAAAGTATAAAATGGAGAAACTTAAAATGAAAAGACAAAAAATAAAAGAATTTTTTAAGCAAGATACAATTTTACTTGCAAAAAATTTACTTGGGAAATTGATATTAATTAAAAAAGATGGAAAAATACTAGGAGGCTATATTGTGGAAACGGAAGCGTATTTAGGAACTGAAGATAAAGCTTGTCATAGTTTTGAGGGGAAAAGAACACCTAAAATTAAGGCTTTATTTGGAGAAGCAGGAACAGTTTATATCTATACAATGCACACTCATAAAATGCTAAATATTGTCAGTTGTGAAAAAGGTAATCCGCAAGCAGTGCTAATTAGAGGAATCGAGCCTGTAATTAATGTTGAAAAAATGATAGAAAATAGAGGAAAAGAAGGTGTTCTAGTAAGCAATGGACCAGGAAAATTGACAAAAGCTATGGGGATTAGTGACGGATTTAATATGAGCGAAATTTATGAAATCAAGAAAAATTTGGAAAAAGAATTGGGAAAATTAAACTACAATATTGAAAATATGAGAGAAAATACACTTTATATTGATTTTGAGAATAGTAAAGTTCCAAAACAGATTAAAATTTCAGAACGAATAGGTATTCCAAATAAAGGGATTTGGACAGAAAAGGAACTGAGGTATTTTGTAGCTGGAAACAAATATGTTTCGGGAATGAAAAAAGCAGAATATAATGATAATTGCTGGAAATAAAGTTAAATATATTTTAATTTTGATAAATTGGAAAATTTTTCTAAAAAATAATATGAACAATAAAAAAACTGTTTTAATACAGATAATGCTTAACTAAAACAGTTTTATTTAAAAATATAGCTCAATTTTTCAATGGAATTTCAATAAAATAGTCATAGTTTTCACTCTCGCTACCTGTTCCATATGTTCACATGAAACTGATACACACATCATTAATAAAAACGATATGAATTTTTTTATAATAATCATATCTTTTCTAGGGCGTGTCTGAAAACTTAAAATCTATATTATTTTTAATATTTTTTTGATTTTAGAAATTGTACAAAGCACCATAAAATCAGTATTTATTATTTCTAATTTTAGAAAAATTTGTTAAAAATTCATTATTTTAAGAGTTTTTAGACATGTCCTAATTCAAATCATTTTTAGTAAAAAATTTTCTTTTTTATAGTAAAAGTATACAATACAATTTTTTAGAAATTAGAACTATATTTATAAAAAAATAAAAGTAAATAAAAAATTGTTTTTTAGGTTTAGGTTTATTTATTAATTTTCAAAAATTTAAAGTTATCAAAAAATATTTGATTTGCAATTTAAAAAATGTGTGATATAATTAGTAAAAGCTGAAATATGCTTGAATTAACTTTAAAATTGAGTATAAATTTGAAAAAATTTAGGAAATAAAAGGTGAATGTTTTGAATAAAGAAAAATTCAATCAATATGGGAAATTAAAATTATATATTGCAGCCTGTTTTGGAGTATTTTCGTTGTTAATATCTGCGGAAGGCAATAAAAATTCACTTAACAAAAGAAGAGTTGGAGATGACGCAGTAAAGATTGATATTATTATTAATAAGGATGATATTGATGATTATGAAAATGACAATACGGAAGACAAGTATAAGGAAGAAGGAGATTTAATTTATTTGGATCAGCTTCCAGATGAGGAAGAAGATGAAATTCAGAAAAAAAATGAAAAAATAAGTAAGTTTGAACGATTTATTAGAAAAATTGATGAAAAGGTTAATCCAATATTAAAATTTCAAATTGAAAAAAGTTATGGAATCTGGTATTTGGTAAAAACAGAAGATATTTCGGAAATAAATTTGGAAAATATACGATACGACTTTATACAGGAGCAAAATGGCTATAAACTTATAAAAAGCTATTTTGATCCAGCAACTAATGTTTGGAGTGAAAAGGACCAAAGAGCCTGGATTGAAGAAAAAAAAGGAGATGTTTATTTAGAAGTTGAGAAAAAATATTTTAAAAATAATAAAAATAAAATATTATTTTTTGATAAAAATTATCAATATATGGTTATAAAGTTTAATGACGGATTTACAAGAGTGCTTTCACGTTATCCAAATAATGAAAAAATATCGCTGGAAGGGAACGAACTGTCAGAATTTAATCAAATCATAGGAGAAAGAACAAGTTTAAGAGATGTTTCCTATAATACGGATGTAAAAAGTATTAGAGAAATTCAATCTGAAAGAAAAAAAGAAGAATTAAAAAGAAAGACAGAAGAACTTGAAAGACAATTAAGCGAGAATCCTTCACTTGTATTTCAAATTGACACAATTGGTGCAAAAAGAGCACTTGAAAGAGAAATGAAAAAACAGAAAGAAAAAGATGTACAATTTAAAACAAAAGATGGTACTGAAAACGTCGAAGTTATTCAGCTTGATGATAAAGATTTAAAAAACGGAAATGAAATAGAAAATAATGGTAACAGTACAGAAATAAATAAGGAAAATTAAGTATAATGTCTAAATTAGTGAAATATTTATGATTAAAGTCAGAAGTTTCACAAAAATTGTAAAAACAAAATTGGATATTTAGGAGATGAAAATGAAAAATACGCTAAAAGTTTTTTACGTTATAATATTTTTGATATTACTTATGTTGTTATCGTTTTTTTATAATTTTTTTGTTGCAAAGAAAAATTATAAGGATGTTAATATCAATGTAAAAAAAGGAACAACTTTTGTACAAATTTACAAAGATTTAAAGTTACGATATGGAATTATAGACAGGGTATATTTAAAATTAAATGGCGGAAATGTAAAGTTGAAAGTTGGGACTTATAAATTTAATGGAAAACTTTCAAAATATGAAATTATCAGAAAAATTAAAAAAAGTGAAACCAATGGAGTTAGATTGACAATTCCAGAAGGATTTACTTCAAAGCAGGTATTTGCACGAATGGAAGCATTGGAACTGGGATCTAAGGAAGATATTGAAAAAGTATTAAAAGAGATGGATTTTCCATATCCACATCCAAATAATAACTTTGAAGGATATTTTTATCCAGAAACTTATATTTTTCCTGAAAATGTAAAAACAAAGCAAGTTGTTGAAACAATATTAAATGAATTTCTGAAAAAATTCCCACCAGAAAAATATCCTGATAAGCAGAAATTTTATGATAATTTAAAATTAGCTTCAATTGTAGAGGCAGAAGTGTCAGATATGGCAGATAAGCCAAAAGTTGCTGGAATATTTATAAAAAGACTGGAAATTGGAATGAGATTAGAATCTGATGCAACTTTAAAATATGAATTGGGAAGACAAGCTACAAGAAATGAATTAAAATCGCAAAATACAGTATATAATTCATATAAAGTAAAAGGATTACCACCAACACCAATCGGAAATCCACCAATAGAAACTTTCCGAGCAGTTTTAAATGCAGAAAAAACGGACAATTTATTTTTCTTTACACATAAAGGAAAAACTTATTATTCCAAGACACATGAGGAACATTTGAAAAAACGTCGTGAAAGTGGACAGTTAAAGTAGAGAGTTAAGTAACAGAAAATTTAAAATATAAAAATTGGAAATAAATTTGATGGAAAAAGAAAAAATAAAAAAAATCAAAAAAAAAATTTTGGAAAAATCAAAAAAAATAATAGAAAATAATTTAATTTCTGAAAACGACAAAATTTTAATTGCATTTTCAGGTGGACCAGATTCAGTTTTTCTGTATTATTTTCTAAAATTTTTTAAAAAAAAACTTGAAATCGAAGTTTCGATTGTATATATTAATCATAATTTACGTTCTGATGTAGAAAATGATTTACAATTTGTAAAAAAATTTGCAGCAGAAAATAATATTGATTATTACATTGAAAGCATAAATGTAAATAAATATGCAAAAGAAAAGAAAAAATCTGTTGAGCTAGCGGCAAGGGAACTTCGATATGAGGCAATTGAAAATATTAGAAAAATGATAAATTATGATAAAATTGCAACTGGACATAATTTGGATGATAATGTAGAAACTTTTATTTTTAGGCTTTTAAGAGGAACTTCATTAAGTGGATTAAGAAGTATTCCTAAGGTAAGGGAAAATATAATAAGACCAATATTGGAATTTGAGAAAAGTGAAATTTTAGATTTTTTAAAAAATGAAAATCAAGATTATATAATCGATTATACAAATAACGAAAATAATTATACAAGAAATTTCATCCGAAATAAGATTTTTCCCGATTTTGATAAAATTAATCCAAGCTTCAGAAAAAAAATTTATATGTTAATTGGAGAAATTAATGACAGAGACTTTGAAAATATTAAATTTAGTGATCAAAATGCTAAAATATTAGAAAAAAAAGAAATTTTGAAGCAAAATGGAATAATCAGAAAAGATAATATAGCTTTATTTTTAAAGAAAAATAACATCGAAGTTTCAAGAGAAAAAATTAATCAAATTTTTAAGAGTTTTTTTGATGAAAATGATAATTTAAAGACTGAAGGCTCAACGGCACTTTATTTAGGTAAAAATAAAATTTTGAAAAATGAATATGGAAAACTTGAAATTACTCAAGAAAATTTTAGAAAAAAAGAATGGAATTTAAAAAATGGAAAAATAAATAATTCATTTGAAAAGTCTCAGATTTTAAAGGAAAATCAAAGTATTGAGTGGTATAATTACAAAATAATGTTTTATAAAAATATTAAGAATTTGAAAAATCATTTTGCAGAGGATAAAAATATTGATTATACATTTTTTAGGTTCACTGATAATATAAAAAATAAAAAAGTTATTGTAAGAAATCGAAAAGATGGGGATAGGATTCTTATAAAAAATTTAGGTCATAAAAAAATCAAAAAAATTTTGATTGATGAAAAAATTGCAAAATGGGAAAGAGATTTTATTCCAATTATAGAAGCAGAAATTATAGAAAATAAATATAAAGATCAAAGTATGAAGGAAAAAATAATTTTAGCAGTTTCGGATATAAAATTTTCAAAATTTTTGGAAAAAATTAATAAAAATGATATAAAAACATTAGAAAGTAACAGTGAAATATTAATAATTGGGAGGAAAAATGGCAGATAGAGATAAAAATGACATTAGAAAACGGCTGGAAGAACTGCGAAAAGATAACAATAGAAGAAATAATAGACAAGATAATGGTAATAGATCTCCATTTTCAGGATTTTTATTTTTTATTTTTGTAATTCTATTATTCACTTTTACATTGTTATTCCACCGTGATATACAGACGTATTTTCAGGAAAAAAGGGAAATTTCTTACACTGAATTTGTAAGCAAGACACAAAAAGGGGATTTTTCTGAAATTAATGAAAAAGATGATAAGTTAATTTCGCAAGTAAAAGAAAATGGAAAAGACGTTCTATATTATACTAAAAAAATAACAGATCGTGTTGGAGATGAACCAAATATAATTAGTGCAATTGGACAAAAGAAAGTAAAATTAAATTCATTGCAGCCATCAGGTGGAGGATTCTTTCTTTTACTTTTAGGACAGTTTTTACCAATGATTATTATGATTGGTCTTATGGTTTATTTAGCTAAAAAAATGGTAGGTGGCTCGCAAGGTGGAGGGCCAGGAAATATTTTTGGCTTTGGAAAATCTAGAGTTAATAAAATTGACAAAAAGCCAGATGTTAAGTTTGATGATGTAGCTGGTGTTGATGGAGCAAAAGAAGAATTGCGTGAAGTTGTAGATTTCTTGAAAAATCCAGAAAAATATACAAAAGCTGGAGCTAGAGTGCCAAAAGGTGTACTTTTATTAGGAAGACCAGGAACTGGTAAGACATTGCTTGCAAAAGCGGTAGCTGGAGAGTCAGGAGCATCATTCTTTAGTATTTCAGGTTCAGAGTTTGTAGAAATGTTTGTTGGAGTTGGAGCTTCACGTGTAAGAGATTTATTTGAAAAAGCAAAAGAATCAAGCCCATCAATTATTTTTATAGACGAAATTGATGCTATTGGAAGAAGAAGAAGTGTTGGAAAAAACAGCGGAAGTAATGATGAAAGAGAACAAACTCTAAATCAGCTGCTAGTTGAAATGGACGGTTTTGAAACAGATACAAAAGTTATTGTACTTGCAGCAACGAATAGGGAAGACGTATTAGATCCGGCATTATTGCGTGCAGGACGTTTTGATAGACGTGTGACTGTTGATGCGCCTGATTTACAAGGACGTATTGCAATATTAAAAGTTCATTCAAGAAACAAAAAATTGGCAAGAGATGTTAAATTAGAAGATATAGCTAAGATAACTCCAGGATTTGTTGGAGCCGATTTGGCAAATTTATTAAATGAAGCGGCAATTTTGGCGGCAAGAAGAGCTAGTGATACAATAAAAATGGCTGATTTGGATGAGGCTGTGGATAAAATTGGAATGGGACTTGGGCAAAAAGGTAAAATTATTAAACCTGAAGAGAAAAAACTGCTGGCGTATCATGAAGCTGGACATGCGATAATGACTGAACTAACACCAGGAGCTGACCCTGTTCATAAAGTTACAATAATTCCTAGAGGGGATGCAGGTGGATTTATGATGCCGCTTCCAGAAGAAAAATTGGTAACTACAAGTAGACAAATGCTAGCTGAAATAAAAGTATTATTTGGTGGACGTGCGGCAGAAGAAATTGGACTGGAAGATGTAAGTACAGGTGCATATTCTGATATAAAACGTGCCACAAAAGTTGCAAGAGCTTATGTTGAAAGTGTTGGTATGAGTAAAAAATTAGGACCAATTAATTTTGAAAATTCAGATGATGAATATTCATTTACACCAAACAAAAGTGACGAAACAGTTCGTGAAATTGATTTGGAAATAAGAAAGATTTTGACAGAAGAGTATTTTAACACTTTGAATACATTACAGGATAATTGGGAAAAACTTGAACAGGTTGTTGAATTATTATTAAAGAAAGAAACTATTACTGGAGATGAAGTTAGAAGAATTATAGCTGGAGAAAAAGCTGAAGATATTTTGAAAGGAACTGAAGTAAAAGAAGAAAGTATTCAAAAAGGCTCAGAAGGAATAGTACAAACATCTGAAAATTCAATAGAAGAATCTCAAGAGAATAAAACAGTAGAAGCCGAAGTACATGATTCAAACTTAAAAAGTGATACTGAAAAATTAGCAGAAGCAGTTAGAGAAATTACTGGTGAAACTGGTGGAGTATTGGAACCAACTGAAAAAAATGATTTTGATAAAGATTCAGATGATAATGAAAAAAATGATGACGATAATGAGAATTCAGATGATTCTTCTAAAAATGATAGTGATTCAGATGATGAAAATGAAAATTCAGATAATAAATCTGAAAAAAATAAAAAAAGAAAGAGTAATTTTAAATTACCTAGTTTTATGGAATAATAAAAAATAATTTAAAATAAGAGAACTAAAAGGATAGAGAAATAGCATCAATGTCAAGTTTTGCTATTTTTCTATTTTTTTGTTCTAAATTTTTATGAATAAAACTTAAATAGAATAATCATAACTCTTGAGTTTAGGTTTAAATAATAGCTAATATAATTTTACAGATTTTCTATTACTCTTATTTTTTTTAGTATTATGTAAATATAATGTTGACATATATATAAATATATTGTATAATTTATTATAAAATAAAAAATAAAATATATTAATATAAAATAAATTACTACTAAAAATAAATTACAAAATATTTTATTCTCATTTTTCTTTAATAATTTAATGATACAATGCTAGTATCTAAAAGATGGAGGGATTTATATGAAAAAAATATTATTAATGGCAACATTGTTGATAGGAGCAATAAATTACGCTGCAGAAGGAATGAATTTAACTTTTACAACTGATGGAAAGCTGCATGAAGAAAAATTGATAAATAGAAATATTCATTCGGAAGATACGGATATCAGAATAAAAAAGATAGGTAAAGGAAAATATGAAATTACAGGTTATTATGAATCTCAAGATGAAGATTTTGGTGAAGTAGAAACTTCAGTAATAGTAAGTGAAGCAACTTTGAAAAAGAATGTGATTTGTGATGAGAATGTTTGTATTGGATACGATACAAAATTAAAGAAAGCCGTATTTTTAGATAAGGATGATATGAAAATAATTTACCCTGAATGGTAGAATAGGTTTATTTAAGAAGGAGTGGGAAAATGAACAAGAAGAAAGTAGCAGTATTAACAGTAATAATTGGGGCATTATCGTATGCAGCTTATCAAACTGGAAAAAGCAAAGTTAATCAAAAAAATCAAAGAGCAGTTGAAGTTAATCTTACATCGTCTGTTAAAGATAATGGGAAATTTGATTATTATTCTGAAAATGAAATAAGAAATGAATTGCAAAAGGCGGGGGTGAACAAAAAATCAATAGAAGCATTTTTATCAGCTAATAAAATGGCCTTAAATGCAGATATACCGTTGAAACAGAAAAAAGAGATCTTCATGAAAGCTCTTGAAGAAGATGGTAACAATTATTTGGCAATAGCAGCTTTGGGAAAAATTGCTTATGCACAGGATGACCGTTCTACAGCGATAAGTTATTATAAAAAATCAATAGAAACAAATCCAAAATTCCAAAAAGGATATGAAAATCTCATAAGAAGATACAGAGATTATGAAGATTATGAAAATTTGAAAATAACAGCAGAGCAGTTGATAAAACTTTATCCTGAAAATCCTGTAAGCTATGATGGACTGTATCATTATTTCAAATATAAAAAAGATTATAAAAAAGCAATTGAAGTTGGGAAAAAGGCAATAGAATTGTATTTAAGAGGAGAGCCAAAATACTATAATTATGAGTTTATAACTACAGATTTGATTCATAGGATAGCAAAAGATTTGGGGCAAAAACCTGAAGAAACTGAACTGACAAATGACTATGAAGGACGGAATTTTCAATTATATATTCTTGATGCTTATATTGAACAAGGTAATGACAAAGAAACTTTTGATTACTTTTTCAGTAATTATCAAAAATTTAAGGATAATATTAAATATATGGGAGATATGGATTACGAGTATAAAGAATGGATAGATGAATATATCGATTCGCTAAAGAAAATAAATGATAAGTATAAAAATAAAGATAAAAAATTTTATGAAGAAAATTTGAAAAAATTTAAGGCATTAAAATAAAAATTTAAAATACTAAAAGATAAAAGTATGAATAATATAAATAGGAAGGTGAATAAAAATGAAAAAATTAATGTTAGTAGTGCTGATGTTGCTAATTGGGGTTATTGGATGTTCAAAATCTTCAGAAAAAAAATTATCTGGGGAAAAAATTGATGATAAACAGACGATTTCCAATATTTCTGAAAATAATGTACAAAATCAGGAAAGTAATGAAAATTATGAAACAAGTCTGAAAAAAAGAATAGAGGATATTCAGAAAGAAGTTCAGCCAGGGTTGGATAGCGGTGTAACAGCAGATATGAATAATGCGGTTTCAAAACAGGAAGAACTTTTGGAAGCAGAAATGAAAAAAGTTTATGGATTGCTTGAAGCAAAATTATCTGATAGTGAAAAGGCAAAATTGAAAAAAGAGCAGGAAGATTGGAAGAAAGAAGTAGAAAAGAATGTCGATGAAGCTACCAAAGAAGTAGAAGGCGGAACAATATCAGGAGTTATGGGAGGAAATGCTTGGGTAACTAAAACAGAGGAAAGAGCTTTGGAACTTGCAAAAAGATATGATCAGTTAAATAATAAATAATATTTATAATTTGATTAAAAATTGACAAAGGATTGGTATTTGATATGAAAAACAAAATTTTGAAAATATTTGTAATTATGGCTTTAGCGGTAAATGTAAGTTATGCAAAAAGCAATACAAAAATAGATAAAGCAACATTTCAGGAAATAGATGCTACATATTCAAAAGATAAAAATGGAGTTTATGTTTGGGAAAATAGAGGGTGGAAAAAATTAGAAGGGCTGGATCCAGTTACTTTTGAAATTATAAATATTAGCGGAAGTGCACGTCGATATCTAAAAGATAAAAATGGAATTTACAGTATCATTTACAGTATGGATGGAGATAGTGATAAGTTGGCACTGGAAAATTTGCCATATGATCCACAGACATATGAAGTGATAAATCAGTTATATTCAAAAGATAAAAATAATATTTATTATTCAGATAGAAAAATAATCGGAGTAGATTTACCTACATTTCAAAGAATAGATGAGAACATATATTCAAAAGACAAGAATAATATTTATTTTAGAGGAAAGAAAATATCAGGCGCTGATAAAGACACTTTTGAAAAAATAGATAAATATAACTACTCAAAGGATAAAAATAATATTTATTATAATGATAAAAAAATAGAGGGAGTGGATAAAAATACATTTGAATTAACGTATGATTTTGGCTCTGTAGTAAATGAGTATTATTCAAAAGATAAAAACAATGTTTATTATGAAAACAAGAAATTGAAAGGTATAGATGTAAAAACATTTAAGAAAATAAACAAATTAGTTGACAATTTTCTTATAGAAGATAAAAATGGATTTTACATTGTTGAGGAAGATGGAAGTGTAGCTCCGATAGACAGTAAGGAAGTAGATATTGAAAATCTCTCACAGTTAGCTATCAAAACTAACTTGTATCACGATAAGGACAGCATGTATTTTGTAAAAAATCATAAACTTGTAAAAATAAAAGACGCTCCTAAGGTTGATCCATATAATTTATCGACATATAATGACAAATATATAAATAAATACGATATAGTTTATTACTTAGACACAGATGAAGGTGCATTTAAAAAACTTGAAAAAGCAGAAAGCCATGAGTTTCGTGCATATGGCGATACTGAATATGCAAAAGGAAAGAAAAATGTTTATTTTAAAGGTAAGGTTTTAGCGGGTGCTGATTATGCAAGTTTTGATATGAAATATAATCATGAAAAAGATGTATATGAAATAAAAGATAAAAATAAAGTTTATGAAAAAGTAAAAGCAGACTAGAAAAAATAAAAAGTAAAAGAAAAACTCTCATTTTTCTTTAATAAACTTATGATATATTGTTAGTATAAAAATAGATAAAGAAGAAAAAATAGAAAGTGGAGGAAATAAAAATGAAAAAAATTATTATGGCACTTATGCTTTTAATGGGAGTTATTGGATTTTCGGAAGAAGAATTTAGTTACAAAGGTTATGATTTACCTTTTACAAATGATGGGAAATTGTATGAGGAAATATTACTGAAAAGAGAGATAACAGCTGATGATACTTCAATAGAAATAAAAAAATTGAAAAATGGAAAGTATCAGTTCTGGGATTACGCTTCTGATACTGGAGATGAAAATGAGCCGCCACGAATTTCAGATGCAGTTAAGGAAAAAAATGTGCTTTGTGATGAATATATCTGTGTTGGATACGATACAAAATTAAAAGATCCAGTAATTTTGAATAGAAAAACGAAAAGAATAATTAGTATTGTACGTGAAGAAAACTACAATAAAGTTGATGACCCTGAAACTTTAAGAAGATTCCCTGAGGATAATCCTGAAATGTATAAATTATACCGTGATTATTATAAATTGTATAAATAAATTATGATTAAAAAATAAAAAAATTATAAATATCAAATTTAAATAGAAAGAGTAGGTAAAAATTATGAAAAAAGTATTATTTTTAATTATGGCATTAGCTGCAATACCAGCGTTTGCAGTAAAAGTTACGACAGATGGGAAACATAATTTAGATAAGGTAGCGGGGAAATACAGAGAATATTCGGAACTTGAAATATTTGAAAAAAGTGGGAAATGGTATGCGACAAAAAAAGCTTTTAAAACAGAAACAGTTCCTCTAGTTTTAGAAAAAGATGGAAAATTTTCAGCAGAATTTGAGCATGGAAAAGAAACTTTTGCTTATGATACAAGAATGAAGGCTTTGGTAACGCTTGTTAAAGATGACACAGATCAGATACTTTCTATAGAATTGCCTACAGGAAAAACAAAAGCAGCAGTGGATAAAAACTTTAATATGAATAAAGTAAAGGGAGATTGGTGTGATTTTGAAAAAATTGTTCAGAAAAATGGAAAATGGTACATGTATACTGATTTTGATGACGAATACACTCCTTTAATTGTAACAAAAAATGGATTTACTATTAAAATTGAGAATGATATTGCAAAATTTACATTTGACACAAGACTTCAGACACTTGTGAAAATTGATGAGGATGGAAATATAGTTGATACGTATATACTAAAGGATTATTGTCCAGAAGGATATGTAGAGTTATAAAAAATGATTATAATAAGCGAAATAATAGAAATAGGAGTTGAGAAAAATAAAACAATTATAAATACTAAATTTAAATCGAAAGTGTAGGTAAAAATTATGAAAAAAATATTATTTTTAATTATGGCGTTAGCTGCGATACCAGCATTTGCGATAAAGGTCACGACAGATGGAAAACACAATTTGGAAAAAGTGGCAGGAAAATATCAAGGTATTGAAATATTTAAAAAAAATGAAAAATGGTACATAACAAAGATACATGACGGATTCGATGAAACGGAAACAGTTCCTATAGTAATGGAAAAAAATGGAAAATTTTCAGCAAATTATAAAAAACGTGAAAAAGAAACTTATGCTTATGATACGAAAATGAAAACTTTAGTAACACTTGCTAAAAATGATACAGATCAGATACTTTCTATTGAGCTGCCTGAAAAAACAAAAGCAACAGTGGATACAAACTTTAATATGAATAAAGTGAAGGGATATTGGTGTGATCAACTGTTTGAAATTGTTCAGAAAAATGGAAAATGGTATTTACATGGTGAGGATGACGGCGGATGGGAAGAACTTATAACTGTAGCAAAAAATGGATTTACCGTTGAATATGGAACTAAAGATACTGGAGATGACAGAAGATTTACTTTTGATACAAAACTTCAAACAATGGTTGAAATTGATAAGGACGGGAATATAATTCTTCCATTTATATTAAAGGATTATTGTCCAACAGGATATAATTAATATCTGAATTTTATTGAAAATTAAGTTGACTAAAAAAGGGGTTTGTGATTTAATACAAAATACAAAAAATAGGAGTTGATAAAAAATGAGAAAATTACTAATAGCAGGATTATTACTTTTAGGAGCTATTGCATTTGCAGGAAAATATGAAAATGAATTGACAGAAAGAATGAAAGTTGCAGAAGAAAAAGCACAAACTGGATGGGATAGCGGAGTAAGAGCTGATATGGTTAATGCTTCACTGGACTTAGATAAAGAATGGGAAAAAGAAATGAATAAAGTCTATGATTTGATTCTAAA
This sequence comes from Leptotrichia buccalis C-1013-b, assembly GCF_000023905.1. NCBI lineage: Bacteria > Fusobacteriati > Fusobacteriota > Fusobacteriia > Fusobacteriales > Leptotrichiaceae > Leptotrichia > Leptotrichia buccalis. The sequence goes on from NC_013192.1 coordinate 815,609, forward strand.
AAAACTTCCAGCAAAGGAAAAGACAAAATTTAAATCAGAACAACAAAAATGGTTAAAAAATAGAGAAAGTCAAGTACAAAAGGCTTATGATAAATACACTAAAGAAGAAGGACCTAGAATGGCTGGAGAGCTAGCTGCTAGTGAAAGACTGAGTATAACAAAGGAAAGGGTTTTGGAACTAGCAAAAAGATATGATAAAATGAATGTGAAAAAATAAAAAATATATTTTAATTAAGGAGATTATTATGAAAAAAATATTATTATTAGGAATGCTGCTTGCAGGAGCGATTGTGTTTGCAGGGAAATATGAAGATGAAATGACAGAAAGAATGAAAGTTGTAGAAGAAAAAGTTCAGCCAGATTTGGAGTCTGGAAGTACAGATGGCATGCTAAATGCTAGCTATAAATTGACAGGCGAATGGGAAAAGGAATTAAACAAAGTTTATGATTTGATTTTGAAAAAATTGCCAGCAAAAGAAAAGTCAAAATTTAAAGCCGAACAGGAAAAATGGATAAAAAGTAGAAAAGCGGCTATAAAAAAGGCATTAGCTGATGAAGAGGATGGACCTAGAATGGCTTTGTTTGGAGCAGCTGGAACTGAATATGAGATGACAAAGGCAAGAGTTTTAGAACTGGCTAAAAGATACGATAAATTAAATAAATAATAAAAAACAATAGTTATGGAATAAACGAGTTTCATAACTATTTTTTCTAAATAGCATATAATTTAAAATTTATAAAATATCTACTATGTAAAATAGGAAATAGTATAAAACTTATACTAAACCCCATTTAAATAACGAATTTATTGGAAGCTTTTCCAACAAAGGATAAAAACTTAGTATTTCAAAATAATTAAAATATAATTATAAACCGACGGAGATTTTATTTGTTCAACTACGACTGTTTGACGACTATAAGGAGGAGTTTCGGAGGTGGGCAAATAAAAGTCGTAGTCTAGCCATGGGTATTGCGTAGCAATCTTGCCACAATTTTAATTATCAGGATAAACCTTTACTGCAAGATAAGGATTTGCGGCAATGAGCAATCCTGCGAAAAAAAGAAAAAAATGAATAAAAATATTAAAAAACTGATATTAAATAAAATAATCCAATACTAAATCCCATTATAAAATAGAAACTATGTTAAGGACCAAAAGTTTTAATTCCTTACTAAATAGTATGTAATTCAAAATTTATTAAATATGCGCTATTTAAACGGGGAATAGTATTAAATTTTTGATGATTTATTTTTATTGGAAAGAATGAATTTTATAGAAATTTTAGTACAGTATTATAATTATTAGAAAAAAAATCTGAAAAAATATTTGCACTTTTAAAATCATATGGTATAATATTAAGTATAGTGAGGTATTAAAAAATGAATAAATTTTTTTATAAAATAATTCTTCTCATTCCATTATTTCTCAGTCAAATATCATTCTCGCTAAGTTTTAAATACAATACGGGAGAAAACCTGGTTGAAAGAATAAGAGAAAAAAATACTCAGGAAAAACGTATAAAATTAGTACTGGATTCTATTAGAAAGCATAATAATAAAATTGTACGTTTTTATCTTGCTACCAAGGATAATATTATTAATAGACAGAATTTAGAAGATAGCATACTACATAGAAAAGAAGGGGTGTATGGAGTTAACCTTGATAAAAAATCAATATATGAAGGGGATATTGAGCTGGTTGATATAAATGCCAAAAGTCAAGATGGATACACTCCAATTGTTGTTGCAATTGAGGCTAAAAATCATGAAATTTTAAATTTATTAATTGAAAATGGTGCAAATTTATATGAAAAACATCCAATTTTTAACAGGACAACACTAGGAACCGCCGCATATTATGAAAATGTTGAAGCGGTACAAGCTTTACTAAAAAAAGATCCTAAACTCGTAAATATAGGAAGTACGTTGGACGGATGGACACCTCTTGAGGATGCTACTTTGAAAGCTAACGTCCAAATTGTAAAATTGTTATTGCAATATGGTGCTAACCCTACAATTACTGATAAACATGGTGGAACTCCTATGGATATGGCAACAAAGTTTGGAAAAGGTGAAATAGTGAAATTATTAAGAGATAATATAAAGGCTAATAGGAAAAAATACAATTATTGAAATGTTGAGTTTCAAAAAATAAAAAATCTTTATTAACTAAATTTGTTTGTAATAAAAAAATTTATATATAGAGGAGAAAAAAATGAAAAGAATGACAGGAATTGGTGCTTCAGAAGGAGTATCTATAGGTAAAGTATTACTTTTTATCACGGAGGAAATTGTTATTCCAGAAATTAAAGAAGAGGGTTCAACAATTGAAGCAGAGTTAGCAAAATTGAAAGAAGGATTGAAAAAATCGAAAACTCAATTAATTGCAATCAGAGAAAAAGTAAAAGAAAAAATGGGAGAAGATAAAGCAGCAATTTTTGATGGTCATATTATGCTTCTTGAAGATGAAGATTTGATTATGGAAGTTGAAGGTAAAATTAAAGAAGAAGGGTTCCCAGCTGCAAAAGCATTACACGATGGAATAGATGAGTATTGTGATATGATTTCACAATTAGATGATCCTTATTTGAGAGAAAGAGCTGCTGATTTAAAAGATATAGGGAAAAGATGGCTTAAAAACTTATTGGGAATGAAAATTCACGATTTGAGTAACTTAGCGCCAGGAACAATTGTTGTAACTGAAGACTTAACACCATCTGATACTGCACAATTAGATTTGGAAAACTGTATCGGATTTGTTACAGAAGTTGGAGGAAAAACAGCTCACTCTGCGATTATGGCAAGATCGCTTGAATTGCCAGCAGTAGTTGGAGTAAAAGGAATATTAGGTGAAGTAAAAGACGGAGAAGTTATTATTATGGATGGAGAAACAGGAGAATTATTCCTAGAACCATCTGAAGAGCTAGTTAGTGAATACATTAAAAAACAAGAAGTATTAAGAGTTGAAAAAGAAGAATTGAGAAAATTAATTCACGAAGATGCAGTTACTACTGACGGAAGAAAAGTTGACATTTGGGGAAATATTGGAAGCCCTAATGATGTTGACGCTGTAATAGAATCAGGAGCAACTGGAATTGGATTGTATAGAACTGAATTTTTATTCATGAATTCTGATCATTTCCCAACTGAACAGGAACAATATGAAGCGTACAGAATTGTTGCCGAAAAAATGCAAGGGAAACCTGTTACAATTAGAACAATGGATATTGGTGGAGATAAAGAGTTGCCATATTTAGACTTGCCAAAAGAGTTAAATCCATTCTTGGGATATAGAGCAATCAGAATTTCGTTGGAAAATAAAGATATGTTCAAAACTCAGTTAAAAGCGATTTTAAGAGCGTCTCAATATGGACAGATTAAAATTATGTATCCAATGATAAGCTCAGTTAATGAAATCAGAAAAGCAAATGCTATCTTGGAAGAATGTAAAAAAGAACTTGATGAAATCGGAAAAATTTATGATAGAAACATAAAAGTAGGAATAATGGTTGAAACTCCTTCAACAGCTATTATTGCTTACAAATTTGCAAAAGAAGTTGACTTCTTCTCAATTGGAACTAATGACTTGACACAATATTTCCTTGCTGTAGATAGAGGAAATGAAATGGTTGCTAATTTATACAACTCATTTAACCCTGCGGTATTAGAAGCCATTCAAAAAGTAATTGATGCTGCACATGATGCTCATATAAGTGTTAGTATGTGTGGAGAATTTGCTGGAGATAAGAGAGCAACTAAGTTATTGCTAGGAATGGGTCTTGATTCATTCAGTATGAGTGCTTCATCTGGATTGACTGTTAAAAAAATAATTAGAAATAGTAGTTATGCAGACGCACAAAAATTCAGAGATTTAATCTTACAACAAGATACACCTGAAGATGTTATAGCAAAATTATAATTTTTTTAAAAGGGCTAATAATAACGCTATTAGCCTTTTTTTCATCTTGATTGTTTGGAAAATATTAGAAAATACCTTAAAATTATAAAGGAGTTGAAAGTATATGAAAACAAAAAAAGTAGCAGTTTTTTTAGCAAATGGATTTGAAGAAATTGAGGCGATTACACCGATTGATTTATTGGAAAGAGCTGGAATTACAGTAGATACAGTATCTATTACTGAAAATAATCTTGTTGAAAGTGCAAGAAAAGTGAGAGTATTGGCGGATAAAGTGATTAAAGAGATTAATTTTTCAGAATATGATATGCTGATATTGCCGGGAGGACCTGGATTTAAAAATTATTTTGATTCACAATTGCTGCTTGATAAAATTGTAGAGTTTTCAAAAGATGTGGAAAATAAAAAAGTGGCTGCTATATGTGCTGCACCGACGGTATTATCAAGTTTAGGAATTTTAGAAGGGAAAAAGGCGGTTTGCTTTCCAGCTTGCGAAGAGGATTTATTAAAAGGTAACCCAATTTTGACACGAGAGCGAGTTGTTAAAGATGAGAATATTATTACAAGCAGAAGTGCGGGAACTGCTCTTGATTTTGCTCTTGAAATTATTAGTGAACTTTTGGGTAAAAAAGAGGCAGAAAGAATTGCTGATGAGATTGTTTGTAAATAAATTTGTAAATATTTCTAGGCTGTGTCTGAAAACTCAAAATCTATGTTATATTTAATGTTTTTTTGATTTTATAAATTATACAAATCACGATAAAATCAGTATTTATTATTTTTGATTTTGGAAAAATTTATTAAAAATTCATCATTTTGATAGTTTTCAGACACGCCCTAAATAAAAGTTTAAATTTTAAAAACTTATATGGAAAAAATAAGAAAAGTATGCTAAAATGTTTCAGTAATTATGAAAGAAATAAAATGACTTAATAATTAACAAGATTACAAACTATTAATATATGTTAAGTATGTTAAACTTTAAAATTGATTTTAAAGAGTTTTGTAAAATATTAAAATTTACAATTAAAAAAACTTTTAAAAAAGGAGAATTTTATGGAATACCATAAGCCTGTGCTGTTTGATGAAGTGATGGACAATATAATAACAGATAAAGATGCAGTTTATGTTGACTGTACTCTTGGCGGCGGCGGGCATACGGAAGGTATTTTAGAAAATTCTTCTAAAAATTCAAAAGTTGTTGCAATTGATCAGGATGTACAAGCTATTGAATTTGCTAAAAAAAGGCTTGAAAAATATGCAAATAAACTTCAGATATTTCAAGATAATTTTAGAAATATTGATACTGCCGTTTATCTTGCAGGCTTTGAAAAAGTGGATCGAATACTTATGGATATAGGAGTTTCCTCAAATCAATTGGATAATGCCAAAAGAGGTTTTTCATATAGGTTCGAGGCAAGGTTAGATATGCGAATGGACAGTAACTTAAAAATAAGTGCTTATGAAGTTATTAATAATTTTTCAGAAAAGGAACTAGCTGACATTATTTATAAGTATGGTGAAGAACCAAAATCTAGAAAAATTGCAAAAAAAATTGTAGAATATAGAAAAATTAAGGCAATCGAAACTACGACGGAACTTGCTGATATTGTAATAAAATCAATAGGAAAAAGTATGAAGCGGCATCCTGCCAAAAGAACATTTCAAGCTATTAGAATTTTTGTAAATAAGGAGCTTGAAATATTAAGTGAGACGTTGGATAAGGCAGTAAAGTTGCTCGGTAAAAATGGGAAACTTTTAGTGATTACTTTTCATTCACTGGAAGATAGAATTGTAAAAGAAAAGTTTCGTGAATATGAAAATCCTTGTACTTGTCCACCAGATATTCCAATTTGTGTATGTGGCAAACAGAGTCTGGGAAAGGTAATTACAAAAAAACCGATTGTTGCTAAAGAATTAGAGTTAGCAGAAAATAATCGGGCACATTCAGCAAAATTGAGAATTTTTGAAAGGAGTGAATAGGTTATGAATGGTGTTTCAAAAAATAAAAAAATGCAAATGGAAATACTTGATGTTCCAAAAATCACAAATTCAGCAAGATCCCATCAGGATGCAAAAAGAAAAGAAATAGTAGCTCCTAAAGAAGTTAGAAGACAACTTTCAAGGACAGCTGGACTTAATAAAAAAGCTATAAAAATAGTTATGTTTTATGTTACTATAGTAACGGCAGTAGCTTTATTGAGAGCATTTGTTTTATATGATGTTTCTGATTTGGGAAAAACAAAGACTATAAGAGAAAAAGAATTAATTCAATTAAAAAAAGAAGTTGCAAGAATTGATAATGAATTTATAAGTAATAATGATTTGAAAACTAAGGAAGAAGAAGCAAGGGCAACAGGATTTACTGTTCCAAATGATCCAACGTATATAAATTTAAATAAATAGCAAAAAGAGAGAAAATATAGCATAAATATAAGAGTGTTATATTTTTTTTATTATTTTTATAATAAAAAGTGAAGCATATTCAAATTTTTTCAAAATCAAACTAATAAAAATTACATTAATCTAAAATTGAGTAAAAATTATAATTTTTGAATTTGATTTTAAAGTGGTATTGCTGTAAATTAAGGAAAAGAAAAATTCTTGACAATACCTTAAAAAATTGGTAACATAATAATATAATGACTAATCAGTCAATTTATTTTTGAAAAATTATTTATAAATAATTAAAAAAATTATAAATGATTATAAAAAAGTAAAAATAAATTTTGAAGGAGGTTATATCTTGGCAAAAGAAGTTTTACAAAAAATAAAAGATGCTGAAAGTGAGTCAGACAGGATTATTGCCGATGCGAATGAAAAGGCGAAAGATATTTTGAAAAATATTGAGCAGAAAATAAAAGATGACGGCGATAAAATAATTTCTGAGACAAATCTTGAAGTAGAAAGTTTAAAAAGACAGTCAATTGATGTTGCTGAAAAAAGAGTAAAATCTCTTTTGAGCAGTGAAGAAGAAAATGTAAACAAAATTCTTGAAATTGACGAAAAGAAAATAGATGAAGTTGTTAATTTATTAGCAGAGAGGATTGTGAAATAATGGCAATAGTTAAAATGAGCAAATTTGATTTAGTTGTTTTCGCAGAACAAAGAGCTAAAGTATTAAAGAAACTTCAAAAATTTAAAGAAGTAAATTTTGTAGATATTGAGTTGCATGATGAAAATGGGGAACTTAGTAAAGATGCTGTTGAAGGTGTTGCTAAATATGCAAATAATGAAGAGTTGACACACATTGATGAACGTCTTTATCAGTTAAGCAATGCAATTTCTCTTATTAAAAAGTATGACGAGAGAAAGACACGTTTAAGAGATGTTATTTATGGAAACGAGAATTATACATTTGACGAGCTAGCAAAAAAAGTATTGACTTATGACTGGAAGAAAGTTTCTTCTGAACTGAACAAAATTGGAACACAATATTCACAGATAAAATCGGAAATTTCTAAAAAATACACACGTTATGATGAAATTGATTTGTGGGAACGACTGGATGTAAATCCTAAAGAATTAAAGAACTTGAAAAAAGTAAATACATTTTTAGGTACAGTGCCAATAAAGTTAAAAGGAACTTTTATTGACGGTATTTCTGAGCTTGATAAAACTTATTATGAAGAGCTGAAAATAGTAAAAGATGAAGTGTATTATCTTGTAATTTCAAGTATTGATGAAAGCGAAAAGAAAAAGTTGGCTGAAGTTTTTAGAAATAGCAGTTTTACAGTGGAAAATCTTGACATTGATGCAGTTCCACAAGATTACAAAAATGGACTGCAAAAGGAAATTTCAGAGTTGAAAAAGGAAAAACGTAGACTAAAAGCTCAAATTAAAACTTATAGTGAAGACTTAACTGATTTACAGGCAGTTTACGAATATATGCAGAATAAAAAGTTAAGAATTGTTGAATCAGAAAAATTAGCACAGACTGAAAATACTATTTTGATAAAAGGATGGATTCCAACCGAAAAAGTAAGTGAATTTGAGAAAGTGATAAAAGATGAGACTAGGAATAATTATTACTTGACATTCATAGATGCCGATAAGGATGATGCGACAGTGCCTATTAAGTTGAAAAATGGAAAAGTTGCAAGTACATTTGAAAATTTGACTGGAATGTATGCATATCCAAGATATAATGAAGTTGATCCAACCCCACTGTTTACACCGTTTTATATCTTATTTTTTGGAATGATGGGAGCAGATGTAGGTTATGGGCTTGTTTTACTGCTTGCAACAATGTTTGTTTTAAAAGTAGTGAATTTAAGTTCTCAAATGAGAAAATCTATTAAGTTTTTCTTTTATTTAAGTTTTTCTGTTATTTTCTGGGGACTTTTATATGGCTCATATTTTGGAGCGACAATTCCAGGAATGTGGCGATTGGTAGATCCAGCGTCACAATATAATGATTTATTGATAGGTTCAATTTTATTTGGTGTAGTCCATATATTTGTTGGATTGGCAATAAAAGCGTATATGTTAATTAGAGATGGTAAATCATTGGAAGCAGTTTATGATGTATTGTTTTGGTATATGGCTCTTATTGGCGGAATGTTATTCCTAATATTCAAGTTAATGAATTTATCAGCAGTTGTGGCAAACGTGTCAATGTGGGTAATGATTGCTGGAATGGCTGGAATCGTACTTACTGGTGGACGTGAAGCTAAAGGAGTCGGTGCAAAATTAGGTGGAGGACTTTACAGCCTTTATGGAATTTCAAGTTATGTAGGAGATTTCGTATCGTATTCAAGACTTATGGCTTTGGGACTTTCTGGTGGATTTATTGCTTCGGCTATAAATATGATTGCTGGAATGATTAGCGGAAGCTGGGTTGGAATGATATTTATTCCAGTAATACTGATAGCAGGACACTTATTTAATATGTTCTTATCTTTCTTAGGTGCTTATGTTCATACTTCAAGACTTATGTACGTAGAGTATTTTGGAAAATTTTACGAAGGTGGAGGAAAACCATTTAAAGATTTTAGAACAGAAAATAAATATATAAATCTTGATGATTAATTTTATAATTTTAAGTTTAGTAAAAATATTTAATAAATAAAATAGAAAAAATTAGGAGGAAATAAAATGAATTTTTCACAATTTTTAGTACAAAATGGAGGAATCGTAATGGCGACATTAGGTGCGGCATTAGCGACATTATTAGCAGGTATTGGATCTGCAAAAGGTGTAGGTATCGTTGGGGAAGTAGCTACTGGACTTATGAGTGAGGAACCTGAAAAATTTGGTAAATCGTTAGTATTGCAATTATTACCAGGAACACAAGGGTTATATGGATTCGTTATCGGGCTTATGGTGTTAGGAAAATTAAAACCTGAAATGACTTTACAAACAGGATTAGGAATTTTAATGGCTTGTTTACCAATCGCAATTGCAGGTTATGGTTCGGCAATCGCACAAGGAAGAGTTGCTGCGTCTGGTATTAGCTTGCTTGCAAAAAATGAAGAACAAAATACAAAAGGTATTATTTACTCAGTAATGGTTGAAACTTATGCGTTATTGGCATTCGTTGTATCAATTATGCTATTAGGAAGATTCTAATTTAAAAAGGGGTATTTATACCCCTTAAATATGGTAAGGAGTGAATATGTCTAATTTAAATAATTTAACATCAAAAATATTAAATGATGCTAAAGAGGAAGCCGACAAAATTGTAAAAAGTGCAGAGGAAAAAGCAAAGCAAAAATACGATTTGGAAATAAAAAAAGCTATTGCAAAAAAACAAACATTACTTGAAAATGCAAGAAGAGAGCGTGAACTGCTTTCAGACAGAATTAAGTCAAGTGCAAATTTAAAGGCTAGAAATGAAAAATTAAAGGCAAAACAGATAGTAATTGACAAAGTTATAAATAAATTAAAAACAAAACTTGTTAATATGAATGAGAAGGAATATATTAATTATTTGAATCAAAATATTGATAAAAAATCTATAACAGGAAAAGAACTAATTGTAAAAAAAGAATTTTTAAATAAAGTAAAAAAAGAATTTCCAAGTGCAAAAGTGAAAGAAAATGAGTTTGTAACTTCGGGATTTGTCATTGAAGAAAATGGAATTCAGGAAAATTATACTTTTGAAGTGAAATTGGATTTTATGAGAGATGAATTGGAAGTTGAAATTTCCAAACTTCTTTTTTCATAATGTAAATAAAATTTATGAAAATTTAAGTTTTATATTTTCTTTTACAAAATAAATTTTATAATTAACTGGAATTTGTAAACAAGGGAGAAAAAAATGGATAGAATGGATTACGGACAAAGTGTCGTAACTATTAGAGTACTTGAAAAGAGGCTTTTGACTAGAAATAGGTTGGAACGTATGATAGAAGCCGAAACTCCCGAAGAAGTGCTAAAATTATTGGGAGAAACGGAATATTCTCAAGATATGGCTGATATTCACGGCAGTCAAGATTATGAAACAATACTGAAAAGAGAAACAGAGCGTGTTTTTTCCATTGTAAGAAGTATGGTTAAAAACACTGCAATTGTTGATATTTTATCTCTTAAATATGATTATCATAATCTAAAGGTGTTATTAAAAAGTAAAATAACAGGAAAAGATTTTTCAAGTCTGCTTATGCAGGCTGGGACGATTGATGCTGGGAAATTTAAGACAAAATTTGAATTGCAAAGTCATGATTTGCCACAGGAAATTCTGGAAGCAATTAATGAAGTGCAGAAAGACTTTGAAGAAAATCATGATCCGCAAAGAATTGACATCCTCGTAGATAAACATTATTTTAAAAATTTATCAAGACTGGCAAAAGAAATTGATGTAAAAGTTATTACTGATTATGTTGAGGGACTGATTGATTTTCAAAATATGATAACTTTATTTAGAGTGAAAAAACAAAATCGTGATGCAAGATTTTTGGAAACTGTTATTTTTGAAGGTGGGACAATTTCAAAAAATAAAATTGTTGAGTCAATAAATGACAATACAGACACTATTTTGAATAAGTTCAAAAAGGAAAAATTGGGAATATATCTGACAAAAGGACTAGAAGTGTTTAATGAAACAAAAAGATTATCAGAGCTTGAAAAAATTTCTGATAATTACTTGATGGAATTAAATAAAGAGTCAAAATATGTTGTATTTGGACCAGAGCCGTTATTTACATATCTAGTTGCAAAAGAGCGTGAAATTAATGCAATAAGAATGATAATGGTAAGCAAGATAAACAATATAAGTTCGGATAAAATAAGAGAAAGGTTGCGTGAAACTTATGCATAAAATAGGTGTAGTTGGAGATAAAGATTCTATTTTATCATTTAAGGCATTGGGAATTGACGTGTATCCAATTATTACAAAGGAAGAGGCAAGAAGTACAATAGATGAAATGGCAAGTAATAACTATGGTATTATCTTTGTAACAGAGCAAGTTGCAGCTATGGTTGAAAGTACCGTTGAAAGATACAATCGTGAAGTGCTTCCAGCTGTTATTTTGATTCCGAATAATCAAGGAAGTCTGGGGATAGGGCTTAAAAAGATAGATGAGTACGTTGAAAAAGCGATAGGATCTAATATATTTTAGATGAAAGGAGAAAATTCATTGAAAACAGGAAAAATAATAAAAGTATCTGGACCTCTTGTTGTTGCAGAAGGTATGGAAAATGCCAATGTATATGACGTGGTAAGAGTTTCAGAGAAAAAGTTGATAGGTGAAATTATTGAAATGAGAGGCGACCAGGCTTCTATTCAAGTATATGAAGAAACAGCGGGAATTGGTCCGGGAGAAGAGGTTTTTACAACGGGAGAGCCTTTAAGTGTTGAATTAGGGCCTGGGCTTATTGAAGCGATGTTTGATGGAATTCAGCGTCCACTAAAGGAATATCAGGAAATAGCAGGAGACTTTTTGGATAAAGGGGTAGAAGTAAATCCTTTAAATAGAGATAAAAAATGGGAGTTTGAGCCTGTTTTGTCTACTGGAGCAGAAGTTGAAACTGGAGATATTCTGGGAACTGTTCAGGAAACTTCAGTTGTAAGCCATAAAATTATGGTTCCAGCAGGAATTAAAGGAACTTTGAAAACTATTAAAAGTGGAAGCTACACAGTAGCTGATACAATCGCAGTTATTGAAACAGAAAAAGGTGAATTGATAGAAGTTCAAATGATGCAAAAATGGCCAGTAAGACGTGGAAGAAAATACAAGCAGAAATTAAATCCAGAAGCACCATTGATTACAGGGCAAAGAGTAATTGACACGTTCTTTCCTGTAACTAAAGGTGGAACTGCATGTGTACCAGGACCTTTTGGATCTGGAAAAACCGTTGTGCAGCACCAAATGGCTAAATGGGCAGATGCTGAAATTATAGTGTACGTAGGATGTGGAGAGCGTGGAAATGAGATGACAGACGTTCTTATGGAATTTCCAGAAATAATCGATCCAAAAACAGGACAATCACTAATGAAAAGAACGGTACTTATAGCAAATACTTCAAATATGCCAGTTGCAGCCAGAGAGGCTAGTATTTATACAGGGATTACAATTGCAGAATATTTTAGGGATATGGGATACTCTGTCGCAATAATGGCGGATTCTACTTCAAGATGGGCAGAAGCACTTAGGGAAATGTCTGGACGGCTTGAAGAAATGCCAGGAGATGAAGGATACCCTGCTTATTTAGGTTCAAGAGCCGCTGAATTTTATGAAAGAGCAGGAAAAGTAATCTGTCTTGGAAAAGATGGAAGAGAAGGAGCATTAACAGTTATCGGAGCGGTTTCTCCTCCAGGTGGAGATATTTCAGAGCCAGTTTCTCAGGCTACACTTCGTATTGTTAAGGTATTCTGGGGATTAGATGCCAATCTAGCATATAGACGTCATTTCCCAGCAATTAACTGGTTAAATTCATACTCATTGTATCAAGGAAAAGTGGATAACTGGATGGATCAAAATGTAGGGACTAAATTTTCTAAAAATAGAGCACGTGCAATTTCATTATTACAAGAAGAAAATAGTCTACAGGAAATTGTTAGACTGGTTGGTAAGGATACTTTGTCAGAAAAAGATCAGCTTAAACTGGAAATTGCAAAATCAATAAGAGAAGATTACTTGCAGCAAAATGCGTTTATGGAGTCAGATACTTATACTTCACTTGAAAAACAGGATAAAATGCTTGATATAGTATTGAAATTCTATGATGAGGGATTAAGAGGACTTGAAAATGGAGCTTATTTAAATGAAATTATCGCAATGCCTGTAAGAGAAAGAATTGCAAGAGCAAAATATTTACCTGAGGCAGAGTTAGGAAAAATTGAAGAAATAGCAAAAGAATTGGAAAAAGAAATTGATGAACTTGTAAATAAAGGAGGTGTAGCAAATGCTTAAAGAATACAAAACTATCAAGGAAATAGTAGGACCATTGATGGTTGTTGAAGGTGTTGAAGGAATAAAATATGAGGAACTTGTTGAAATTGAAACACAAAATGGTGAGCTTCGTCGTGGGCGTGTACTTGAAGTAAATGGCGATAAGGCAGTAGTACAACTATTTGAGAATTCAGCTGGAATTAATTTAAAGGATTCAAAAGTAAGATTTTTGGGCAGACCTTTGTCGCTTGGAGTATCAGAAGATATGATAGGGCGTGTATTTGATGGATTGGGACGACCAAAAGATAATGGACCAAAAATAATTCCTGAAAAGACATTGGATATAAATGGAACGGCTATAAATCCAGTTGCACGTGATTATCCGTCAGAATTTATTCAAACAGGAGTTTCTGCGATTGACGGCTTGAATACTCTTGTTAGAGGGCAAAAATTACCAATTTTCTCTGGTTCAGGGCTTCCACATGCAGAACTAGCACTTCAAATTGCAAGACAGGCAAAAGTTTTGGGAACAGATTCAAAATTTGCGGTAGTATTTGGAGCGATTGGAATTACATTTGAAGAAGCTCAGACGTTTACGGAAGACTTTATAAAAACTGGAGCAATAGATAGGGCAGTATTGTTTATGAATTTGGCTAACGATCCTGCAATTGAGCGTCTGTCTACACCAAAAATGGCACTTACTTGTGCAGAATACTTGGCATTTGAAAAAGGAATGCATGTACTTGTAATTTTGACTGACTTGACTAATTATTGTGAAGCATTAAGGGAAGTTTCGGCAGCAAGAAAAGAAGTTCCTGGAAGAAGAGGATATCCTGGATACTTGTATACTGACTTATCTACAATTTATGAAAGAGCAGGAAGAATTAAAGGGCGTGAAGGATCAATTACGCAAATACCTATTTTAACAATGCCAGAAGATGATAAGACACATCCAATTCCAGATTTGACGGGATATATTACAGAGGGGCAAATAATCTTGTCAAGAGATTTATACAAACAGAATTTAATGCCTCCAATTAATGTTTTACCATCACTTTCAAGATTGAAGGATAAAGGGATTGGAAAAGGAAAAACTAGAGAAGATCATGCAGATACAATGAACCAATTATTTGCAGCTTATGCAACAGGTAAGGAAGCAAAGGAACTGGCTGTAATTCTAGGAGAATCAGCATTATCTGAAACTGATAAAGCGTTTGTTAAATTTACAACTGCATTTGAGGAACAGTATGTAGCTCAAGGGTTTGATAATAACAGAACTATTGAAGACACTTTAAATTTAGGATGGGATTTACTAAAAATATTACCAAGAACAGAGTTGAAAAGAATTAGAGACGAATATTTGGAAAAATATTTGCCTGCAGGAGATGAATAGACTATGGCAAGATTAAATGTAAATCCTACAAGAATGGAGCTGAGCCGTTTAAAGATACGTCTAAAAACTGCTAAAAGTGGACATAAACTGTTAAAGGACAAACAGGATGAACTTATGCGTCAATTTATAATCTTGATAAAGCAAAATAGAAAATTGCGTGTAGAAGTGGAAGGCAAATTACAAAATTCATTTAAGGATTTTTTGCTTGCAAGAGGGGTAATGTCTGATGAAATGCTGGAAAATGCTATCGCATATTCAGAAGATAAACTTTTAGCAAATATAAAAACTAAAAATGTAATGAGCGTAATTGTGCCAACAATGACTTTTAATAGAGATATGGAAAATGCAGAAGTATCTTATCCTTATGGATATGCTCAAACATCTGCTGATTTGGATGATGCTGTTGATGGCTTGAATCGAGTAATGAAAGACTTGCTGGAACTGGCAGAAATCGAAAAGGCATGTCAGCTTATGGCAGATGAAGTGGAAAAAACAAGACGGCGTGTAAACGCATTGGAATATATGACAATTCCACAGCTTGAAGAAACAATCCGTTATATTCAGATGAAACTTGATGAAAATGAAAGATCAAGTATCACAAGGCTTATGAAAGTTAAGGATATGATGGCTGAAAAAGCATAAAAAATCAAATTTGAGAATGAAATAAAATAAAAAAGCCGTGATGAGCGGCTTTTTAGTTTCTATTTTTCCAATTCTTTTTTTAATCCTTCAACTTTATCCAGCTTTTCCCAAGGTAAATCAATATCAGTTCTTCCAATATGTCCAAATGCAGCTAAATCCTGATATCTGAATGAAGGTTTTCTCAAGTTTAGAGATTTTTGAATTCCATTTGGTGTCAAGTCAAATAATTTTGCAACAGCTTCTTCGATTCTTGTTTCTTCAACTGTTCCAGTTCCAAATGTTTCTACACGAATTGATACAGGTTCTACAACACCGATTGCATACGATAATTGAACTTCACATTTTGTAGCAAATCCTGCTGCAACAATATTTTTGGCAATCCATCTTGCTGCATAAGCTGCTGATCTGTCAACTTTTGATGGGTCTTTTCCAGAAAACGCTCCACCACCATGTCTAAAATACCCTCCATAAGTGTCAATTATAATTTTTCTTCCAGTTAATCCAGAATCTCCGTGAGGACCTCCGATTACAAATCTTCCTGTTGGATTAATATGGAATTTTCTCACATTTTCAATATTCAAATCATATTTTTCTAACACAGGTTTTATTACAAGCTCTTTTAGATCCTTTTCAATTTGTTCGTTTGTAACATCTTCATTATGCTGCACAGACAAAACAACTGTGTCAACATTCAATAATTTTCCATTTTCGTCATAAGCCAATGTAACTTGAGCCTTCGCATCTGGTCTTGCCCAAGCAAGTGTTCCATTTCTTGTGATTTCAGTTAATTTTTGAATAATTCCACGTGATAATACAAGTGCTAAAGGCATTAATTCTTCGGTTTCATTAACTGCCCCTCCAAACATAATACCTTGATCTCCAGCTCCGCCTGTATCAACTCCCATTGAAATATCAGGCGATTGAGAATGAATAGTATTTAACACACCACAATCAGAATCAAATCCCATTCCAGGTCTATATCCAATTTCTGAAATTTTATCTCTTACTATTTTTTGTACATCTACATAAGTTTTAGTAGTAATTTCTCCTCCAACAACTACAAGTCCAGTAGTTGCAAATGTTTCACATGCCACTCTTGAATTTTCATCATCTGCAAGGCAAGCATCTAATATTGAATCTGAAATTTGATCACAGATTTTATCTGGATGTCCTGGTGATACAAATTCTGATGTAAAATAAATTTTTTTAGTCATTTTATTTCCTCCTAATTTTTCTACTAGTTCTTGTTTAGTTATTTATTATATCTTAAACTATACGATGTTAGTAATAAAAAACTCTTCCTGCTAGGAAGAGAATAAAAATTCTTATCTTCGCATTCACATGCCGGAATTAGCACCTTGTTAATACAGGTTGCTGGATACTCAAAACGGGCCGGTCCCTAGTATCACTCTTGATAAGTTGATATTAAATTGTTTCTGATTTTAAGATATATATTTAACATTATTTTAAAAATAAGTTTAATAATTTAATAACTTAACGCAAAAATAGTATATACTATTTTTTTTAAAATGTCAATATTAAAATTATTTATATTCTTCTTGTTTTCTTTTCATAATATCATCAACACTTTGAGACTTTTCTTGCTGTTTTTTTTCGATTTTTTGTCTTTCTGCAATTTTTGCTTCTTCTTCAGCTTTATTTTTGCTTCTAACACTGTTCAGAGTGCTTTCTGTTAAACTCGGAGAAGAATTATTGTTTCTTAGAATAGTATTGCTTTTTGCCTGTTGTTTATCATTGTTTCTTTTTTCATTAATAACGCCACCTTTTTCAATTCTTTCAACAGCGGCAGCAGCATTTTTGTCTCCATTTTTAGCGGCAATTTTGTACCATTTTAGAGCTTCTGCCATATTATTTTGCTGATGATAAGATATTGCGATTGGCATAGCCATTGCCTTATTTCCTGAATTATATGACTTTACTAGATATGGACGTGATTCTGACTGTTTTCCACCATCATATAAAATCGCTCCAATTTCGTAATTGGCTTCTTTTACACCACGATTTGCAGCTTTTTGAAACCATTTTACAGCGTCGTTATTATTTTTTAATTGTTTATTCAAAAGTGCTATACGAACATCAGCTTCTTTTATTCCTGCGTTATAAGCCTTTTCAAATTCAGCTCTTGCTTCACTATATCGTTTGGCTCTAATTAAGTCTACTCCTCTATTATACGCTTCCGCACCGGGTCTCATTTTTATTTGTCTCATTTGCATTTGTTGTCTTCCTGTTGTTGTTGCAGTTCTTGGAAGTTTTGCCATCATTTTTTCAGCTTCAGCTGTATTTCCTTCTTGTTTTAGAATTAC
The DNA here is from genome assembly GCF_000023905.1 of Leptotrichia buccalis C-1013-b. Classification (NCBI taxonomy): domain Bacteria; kingdom Fusobacteriati; phylum Fusobacteriota; class Fusobacteriia; order Fusobacteriales; family Leptotrichiaceae; genus Leptotrichia; species Leptotrichia buccalis. The sequence continues at coordinate 833,219 of NC_013192.1, forward strand.
AGCAAGGTTATAAATTGCTTCAGGATAGTTTTTATCTACACCATATTGCAAAATTTGTTTTACTTTATTTAAATTTTTCATATTGTAATAAAGTTGTGCAAGTGACATAATTGCCTCTTTATCTCCATTTTGAGCTTTTGTAAGCGCTTCTGACACTTTTAGAGGGTCAATTTGGTTGTCAATTAGATTTTGTTGTTCTTCTGGTGTTAAATTTTGTATATTGGGATTTCCTTGAGCTTGTCCTCCAAGGTTAAAAATATCTGTATTAATTGTTTTTTGCTCTTGTTGTGTTTGAGTGTCATTTTTAGTATCTTTTTTCTTTTTAAAACAAGAAACTGACATCATCCCAATAGCTAAAATTACTACTACAAACATTGCTTTTCTTTTCATTTGTTGTTAATCCTCTCTTTAATAATCTTTATTTTAGTAAGTTTTTTTATTTAAAATGATCCTAACTGTGTTGCATCTAGTATTTTGTACATAAAATCTGTACTGGATTTTGTGGTTGGCTCATCATCAAAATTTATTGTAAACAAACCATCCTTATTTTCCCATAATCTGTCAAAATACGAATAAATATCTTTTGTTAATTTTGAATCTTCATTTGTTAGAATTCTAAAATTAGCATCCATTATATAACCGCGTATGTTTTTTTTGATTAAATTTGCAGAACCTGCGTGTATTATAACATTTCCGTCTGTTTTTTTTATTAGTGTTATCTTTGTGTGATATTGTTCATTATTGGTAAAATACCACTTAATTTCTATTTTATTTTTAGTTTTTTTCTTCAATTTTTTAGAAACAGGTTTATTTGGAAGCCCATTGGTACTCATTCCAAAAGCATCCCGGCTTCTATCAAAGATGATACGTATTTTTACTCCACGATTTGCAGCCTTTATCAGCCTGTTTATAATTCCTTTATCGGCAAGAAAATACATCCCCATAAGAATTTCATCACCAGCTTTTGCATTGTCAATATCTTTATTTAAATGTTCTCCAATTTTTGCTTCTGTCACAAACTGCAACTGATATTTGTTATTTTCATCATCAAATTTAGTTATAGTATCTCCATTTTTCAAATTATTTTCATTTTTAGAAGAATTTTCCCTATTTAAATCTGAATTTTTGTCGGGAAGCTCTCCAGTTTTAGAAAATCTTTCAGTTTCTGCTTCTACAAATTTAACTTTTTCTTTTTCAATTTCCTTTACTTGCTGTTCAATTTTGGTTTCATTATTATGAGAATTTTTTTCTTGATTTTCCTCATTTTTACTTAAGTTTCCAAAATCTATGTTTTTATTATTTTTTTCAACAGCATTGCTGGAAATATCAATTTTGCCGTTTGAAAAATTAGCTACTAGCTGTAATCCTCGTAAAACTTCATCTTTTATTTCACCATCTGCTGATATTGCTATATTTTCGTGAAAATAACTTTGGTCATGGATATTTGCACTAGAAACCATAACATTTTCTTCATTTAGAAATATTTTTCTATGATCTGCTTTTACATTTAATGCTCTTAATAAATTTCTTAATGTTAGTTTTGGCCACATTGGACCATAAAAATTACCAATCCATCCTTTATTCTGTGGATTTCCCGAAGGTTTTATCAATGTTCTCCAGATTGGCGAATACCAAGGGAATGTGTCCTTTAATTTGAAAATATCAACTAATATAATATCAATTCCAGCATTTTTCATTTGTGTAATGAAAGGATGTTCAAATGCGCCATATAAATTGTTATTTTCATCCAGCAGAACATATACTTTTAAATTTGGATTTTCCATTTTCTTTTTAACAAGTCGCCTTGTGTATTCTTTCGCAAATGCAGGATAACTTTCCTTATCTTTATTATAAATGTCATTAAACAAAAACATTTCTACAATCAAGTAGTCTTTTGCCTCATCTACAATTTTATAGCTTGCATCCCAAATTTGTCTATCGTAATGAATATTCCCATTTTTGTCAAGATATGTTAAATCATAGTGAAACTCGACATTGTTACTGCTTTTTAAAGGGCTTTCGTAATCGACTCCTAATGGAGGTGTCTTTATTGTTGAACAGGAAATATTTAATATTAGGATACTCATTATGAGATTTCTTTTGTTTATAATTTTGCTTTTAAAATTCATTTATCAATATTACCTTTCTATAACTGCTAGCTGTAAAAACTTATTAATTTAAAAAGTTAAATTAATTTATATTGCCATATTCTCTCATATATTTCCAGTAATATATTATTTAATTTGGTTTGAGAATTATTAGTTAATCATATTAATTTGATGTTTACTGTCTATTATTAGAAAGTTTTACAGTAAAATCACTTTAAAATTAGATATAAAAGTTATACGTTATTTAATATAAAAAATTCTCTTAGTTTACCAGATTATTTATCCATTTTTTACTTTTTAATCTTTTTAAGCATGGAATTATTTTTATAACTTCATCACTGCAGGAAATTAAATACACAAATGCTACTGGCAATCCTAAATGCAGTCCAGCAAAAAATGTGATTGGAATTGCGATAAACCAGAGGGGTATTAAATCTACAAACATTGTCCAAAGTGTATCTCCTCCTGAACGTAGTATTCCAACTAATAATTGCAAACTTATTGCCTTTATGAAAATTACAAATACTTCTGCTGCTATAATTTCTCGCGTTAATGGGTAAATTCGTGGATTGACTTTCATCAGTGTTAATAATAGCGGGCTGAAAAGGAATACAAAAATTCCAATAAGGATTCCGCAAATAATAGCTACTTTTATAAGAATTATTGAATAATCGTAGGCTTTTTCTTCTCTCCCTGCTCCAATTTCATTTCCAATTATAGCCGCTGTTGCACTTGAAAGACCAAATAATAACGTTAATACAAGGCTGCTTATAGATTTTACAATTTGAACAGAGGCTGCAAAATCGGTTCCCATTCTTCCAAAAATTACAACGTACATGCTTGCTCCCAGTACCCATAGTATTTCGTGAATAAATACAGGAAGTGATATTTTCATAACTTTTATAAAAAAGTCTAAAGATAAATCAAATAATTCATTTATTTTTCCAGCAATTGGTAATTTTAACTTGTAAATTATAAAAATAATATAGCCTGTGCTTATAATTCTTGCGATAACAGTAGCAATTGCTGCTCCACGTACTCCCATTGCAGGAAATCCAAAATGTCCAAAAATTAGTGTATAATTTATAGTGGCATTTATTAAAAGTCCGATGAAACTTGAATAAAAGGAATATTTTGTTTTTCCAATTGCACGAAGTTCCATATTAAAGGCAAATCCAATTCCTATGAGTGGATAAGTCCAAGCTACAATTTTTAAATATTCTGCCCCTATCTTTATAACTTTTTTATCTTTCGTAAATATTGAAATTACTAGTTCTGGCGTGAATAGTCCAGCAAACAGGAATAAAAGTGAAAATAAAAATCCTATAATTATCGTTATTCCAAGACATTTTTTCAAATTTTTATAATCTTTATTTCCAAAATACTGTGCCGCTAAAATTCCACCACCGCTATTCATTCCAAAAAGTGATGTCATAAAAATCATAAACATCTGATTTGCAAATCCCAGTCCCGCAACTGCAACAGTTCCTAGCCCAAGTGCCACATTTTCAGTTCCAACCATAAACATGTCAATAAAGTTCATAAGCGCATAAATCATATTTTCTATCGCTACAGGGAGTCCAATAGTAAGCACTTTCTTATAAACCAGTTTTTTATCTAAATTTTTCTTTTCCATTAATCCCCTTTCTAAAAAATAAATTATCTGCCGATTTTTAAAATATTCAATCCAAATCTTCTGTTATCGAGTATTCTGAAAAAATTGGCAAATGGTCTGATACATATTTTTTTATTATAGCATAATTATTATTTTTTATAAAGTTATAAACGCCAGAATTTCCAGTAAATTCTTTTGTCTTTTTTGAATTGATAAAAAAGTTGTCGTATGAGCTTACCAGTTTATTGTCTGAAAGTGTTGTTAAATTCTCATTTGGCTCTAAAATATAGGAAACGTTGTATTTATCAGAAAGATTTTTAAATGCCATATTGTCTGCTGCTGTATTAAAATCCCCTGCGATAATTATATCATCTTCATCAGTTAGTTTTGAAAAATATTCATAAACATTCACATAATTTGCCGCTTCCAGCAATCTCTGCTTTTCCTTGTCTCCAAAAACTGAATGGGCGATTATATAGACAAAGTCAAAATTTCCCGCCTTAAAATAAGCTCCATAAGGTTCACGCATAAACTCATTTTCATCTTTTTCTTTATAAAATCCAAGTCCTTTCGCTTCTAAAAATTTATCACGCCTATAAATAAAAGCATAATACTCCCTGTAATTTTCACTTCCAACAGAGTCTTCTGAAATTATATAATCCCATTTTTCTTTCGTTAATTTTTGTAAATGTGCCTGAACCTTTTTCACCCCTTTTTCATTCATAACTTCTTCCAGCCCAATCAAGTCAAAATTTGCCAGAATTTTTGAAAATGCCTTATAATCCTTCTGCTTTTCTCCAAGCCGAAGAGCATTAAATGATGCAATAATTATTGTTTTATCATTTTTTTCAATTTGAGAAAAGTCTGTTTCAATATTTTCTTTTGTACATGCAAAAATCAAACAAAAAAGTAATGCTAAAATTTTCATTTTTAAATTTTTCATAATATTCCCCCATTTTATTATTTATTTTTAATTATACCAAAAAATATTGCAATATTCTATATATTTTTAATTTTTTTTTAATAAAATATAATAATCATTTAGAATTTTTATATAACACCTGAAATGAAATAAAAGTTTGCAAATGCCATTAAAATTTGTTATCATAAATTTAAGAAAAATATAGTAATTCTAGTTTAAAACGAGAGTAGAAAGTTAGGATGTTATCTACAACCAATCCATTGTTTTTGTATATTTTTACTCTTATTTTTAAATGGATTGACTATAAATATTAAAATTCAAGGGAGAGATAGTGGTGGAAAATATTATTTCTATGAATGATATGGGAAAAGATGAAATTCTTGATATTTTAGAACTGGCAAGAAAAATTGAAAATTGTTCGGAAGAGGAGAAATTAGAGTTTTTGCATGGAAAAATTATTTCAACTTTATTCTTTGAGCCAAGTACACGTACTAAAATGTCATTTGAATCTGCCGCAATGCGACTTGGGGCAAATATCCTGTCATTACCGCCTGTGAGTCAGTCATCTGTAAAAAAAGGGGAATCTTTTACGGATACGATAAAAATGGTGGAAGCGTATTCAGATGTGATTGTTGTGCGTCATCCATTTGACGGCGCGGCACGACTTGCTTCAGAAACATCAAAAAAACCTGTTATTAATGCGGGAGATGGCTCTAATCAGCATCCTAGCCAGACATTGCTTGATTTGTATACAATTCTGGAGGAAAAAGGTACGCTTGAGAATTTACAAATTGCATTTGTTGGAGACTTGAAGTATGGAAGGACAGTTCATTCGCTGGTAAAGGCACTTACACATTTTAATCCAACGATTTATTTTGTAGCGCCACAAATCTTGCAAATGCCTGATTATTTACTGGAAGATTTGAGAAAACATAATATAAAATATGAAATTCTGGAGGATTTTAGAGGCTGTCTTGATAAAATTGATGTTTTTTATATGACTAGAATTCAGAAAGAGAGATTTCCAGATGTTGAAGACTATGAGAAAGTGAAGGGAATTTACGTTATAAATCGTGAAAATATTGAAAAAAAATGTAAGGACGATATGATAATTTTACATCCTTTGCCAAGAGTTGATGAAATTGACAAAAATTTGGACAATACAAAATATGCTTTATATTTCAAGCAAGCTAAAAATGGGATTCCTGTGAGGCAGGCAATGATGATGACTGTTTTAAAAAAGGATAAGGAATTTTTTTCTGTAAATTTATTATTTTAGAATAGAAAATTATATTTGGAAAGGAAAAGATTATGTCTGAAGGAAGAGAATTACTGATACGGGCAATAAAAAATGGAATTGTAATAGACCATATCCCGTCAGAAAAAGTTTTTGCAATCGTGGAAATCTTAAAATTAAAAGAATACAGTGAAAGAATAACAGTTGCAACAAATATGCCAAGCAGCTCACTTGGAAGAAAAGGGATTATAAAAATTGAAGAAAAAATACTTGAAGAAAAAGAGTTGAATAATATTTCACTGCTTGCTCCAAATGTTACAATAAATATTATTGACAATTATGAAGTTGTAGAAAAATCAAAATTAGATAAATTGGATAAAGTTATCGGACTTATGAAATGTGATAATCCAAAATGTATTTCAAATCACGAAAATATTGAAACAAAATTTATCCGCGTAGAAGAAGATTTAAATGAAAATAATTTGGAAGAAAAAACAAAATATAAATGCTTTTATTGCGAAAAAATAATTTTGGAAGATGAAATACAAATTCAATAAATTTGTTTAGTAACTTAATTTCAAATTTTTGAATTAAAGAGAGGAGAAAAATTAAATGCCTAAAATTCTAATAGAATCAAAAATGCTTGAAAATAATAAAAATGGTGTATTAAAATTAAGAATAAATAACGAAAGAGTGGAAGAATTAAAAAATGTAAAAAATGAAGTTGATCTTGATTATGGTGAGCAGACATTGCAGGTATATAACAGTTTTTTTACAAAAACACCAAAAAAAGTTATAAATGTGGAATCAGCTGATCAAAAATATAAGATTACACTTCACTATAAAGCATGGGGAATCACAACTTTTTTACACCTTGTAATGATGGTATTGATTGCTGTTTTTAAATCGAATCCACTTTTTACAGTATTCCCGATAGTTGCAATAGAATTTCTGTTTCTGATTTTTATAGGAGCGTTTGAAATAAGAGAAGTTAAAAGAAAGGATAGTTAAAAAATGGCTAAAATTGATGAAAAAGCAAAAGAGCGAATATTTGTTGCATTGGATTATAATAATATGGAAGATGCAAAAAGGCTAGTGAAAGAACTGGGAGATAATATTTCTATGTACAAAGTTGGACTGGAAAGCTATCTTAATACAGATGGAAAATTAGTTGATTACTTGCATGAAAAAGGAAAGAAAGTATTTTTAGACTTGAAGTTTCACGATATTACAAATACTGTGAAAATGGCTTGTGCGAATGCTATTAAAAAAAATGTGTTTATGTTTAATATCCATTGCTCAAATGGAAGTAAAACTATGAGGGAAGTTGCTGAATTAGTTAAGGAAAGTAAATCAGAAAGTCTTTTAATTGGAGTTACGATTTTGACAAACTTGGGAGAAAATGATATTTTTGAAATGTTTAAAAGTAAACTAAAATTGGAGGAAATTGTTTTAAATCTTGCTACACTTGCTAGAAACAGCGGAATGCATGGAATTGTATGTTCGCCACAGGAGGCAAAAGATGTGAAAGAGAAATTAGGGAAGGATTTTGTGACAGTTTGTCCAGGAGTACGTCCTAAATTTACATTAAATGCTGATGGGAAAAGTGATGATGACCAGACACGGATTATGACACCAGCAGACGCGATAAGACAGGGAGTGGATTTTCTTGTAGTTGGGCGTCCAATAACTAAGGCTGAAAATCCTGTGGAAAGTGCGAAATTGATTTTGGAGGAAATTTCTGAGGTTTTAATTTAAGAAAAATATTAAAAATAATTATAAATTGTAAAAATAGTGAAATTGGAGAATAAAAATGGAAAAAAAAGAAATTATTATTCTAAAAAATGGAACAGACGTTTTTGGACATAAAATTGAAATTTTGATAAATGGAGAAATTATTGAAAAAATTTCTGAAAACATTGATGTAAAAGAATTTGAAAGTAAAGATAATGTGAGAATTATTGATGTTAATCAGAAATTGATAATGCCAGGAGTTATTGATGTTCACACACATATGAGAGAGCCTGGAATTACGTATAAGGAAGATTTTGGAACAGGTTCACGTGCTTGTGCAAAAGCTGGAGTTACAACTTTTTATGATATGCCAAATACAATTCCGACAACTGCAACATTGGAAAGTTTGCAGGAAAAGAAAAAATTGGCAAGTGAGAAGTCCATTATAAATTTTGGACTGCATTTTGGTGGGAGTAAAAATGATAATGTTGAGGAAATAAAAAAAGTTTTGAAAAATAGTGAAGCGAATACAGTAAAAATTTTTATGAATGTTACGACTGGAGAAATGCTTATTGAAGATAATGAAATTTTGAAGAAAGTCTTTGAAAATTCTAAATTAGTACTAGTTCACGCAGAGCATGAAATGATTGACAAAGCAATAGAACTCAATAAAAATTATGGAAAAGGACTTTATGTATGCCATATCCCATCGGCAGAAGAATTGAAAAAAGTTATAAATGCTAAAAAAGATGGAAATCTGAATACAGAAAAACATCCAGTTTATGCAGAAGTTACGCCGCATCATTTGTTTTTAAATACTGAAATTCGAGAAAGTACAGAGCGAAACAAAATGCTTTTGAGAATGAAGCCTGAATTAAGAGAAAAATCTGACAATGAATTTTTGTGGGAAGCTATAAATCGTGGAGAAGTAGATACAATTGGGACTGATCACGCACCGCATTTAATCAAAGAAAAATTGGAAAAAGTTACTTTTGGTATGCCGGGAGTTGAAACTTCGCTTGCTCTTATGATAAATGCCTATAATAAAGGAAAAATTTCACTTGAAATGATTCAAAAGTTAATGTGTGAAAATCCTGCTAAGATAATGAAAATTTTAAAAAGAGGAAAACTGCAGGAAGGGTATTTTGCAGATATAATAGTTGTAGATACTAAGAAAGAATGGATTGTTGGTATAGATGACACGATTGAGTCAAAATGTGGATGGACTCCTTATGAAAATTGGAAATTAAAAGGAAAAAATATAATGACAATTGTAAATGGGAAAATTGTTTATGAAAATGGGAAAATTCAGGAAAATGTGAAAAATGGGAAAGAAATTGAATTTTATAATTAAATTTGAAAATTAAATTATAAAGAATAAAAATCAAAATTTGAAAGATGAAAGGAAATAAAATTATGACTAATTTAACATTAGAAGAAAAAGTAGCAAAGGCATTATTTGATGTAAAAGCAGTGAAAATTAACGTAGGAGAGCCGTTTACATTTGCTTCTGGAATAAAAAGCCCTATTTACTGTGATAACCGTTATGTTTTAGGTTTTTCTAAAGAGAGAGACACAATTGTAGAAGCATTTGTGGAAAGAATTGATAAAGATGTGGATGTAATTGTGGGAGTGGCTACAGCAGGAATTCCTTGGGCCTCATTTATCGCCGACAGAATGAAAAAGCCACTTGCATATGTAAGAAATAAACCTAAAGACCATGGTGCTGGAAAACAAATTGAAGGTGCAGAAGTTAAAGGGAAAAAAGTTGTTGTAATTGAGGATTTAATTACAACAGGAAAGAGTAGCCTTATAGCAGTTGATGTACTGCAAAAGGAAGAAGTAAGGGAACTGGAAGTAAAATCAATTTTTTCTTACGGATTTGACAGCGCAAAAGAAAATTATGCGAAATATAACTGCAAGTTCAGTTCGCTTTCAAATTTTGATGTTTTAATAAGATTATTAGCACAAACTGATTATTTGACACAAAATGAAGCGGGAATTGCTTTGGAATGGAGTAAAAATCCTGAAAAATGGGGAAAATAAAGTATACTAATATTGTAATTTTAATCAGAATGAAGAAAGGAAGAAAAAAGTATGATAAAATTAATTGCAATTGATATGGATGGAACTTTGTTAAATGAGAAAAAGCACATTGAAAAAGCACAAAAGGAAGCAATTCACGAAGCAATAGAAGCTGGTATAAAGATTGTATTGTGTACAGGCAGACCTTTATATGGGATTTTACCGTTTTATAAAGAACTTGGGTTGCAAGAACTGGATCAGGAGGGATATGTTATTTTAAATAATGGATGTTCAGTTCATAAAACAAAAGACTGGGAACTGATAGAATGTGCAGAGATTACACCTGACGATATGGAACATTTATATAAATTTTCTGAAAAATATGACATAAACTTTACATTAGTTGATGAAACGCATTATTTTAACATTGGTAGAAAACCAACTAAAGAGCTTATTATGGACGCTCAGTTTGTATTTTCGGACATTACAGATATAACTTTGGAAGAAGCGAAAAGTGGGAAATATAAAATAGTCAAAGTTATGTTTTTAGGAGATCCAGAAGAAATGAAAAAATTTCAGACAGAATATGAAGATATGATAAAAGAGAGATACGAAGGCGTATTAAGTCAGTCTTATGTTTATGAAGTATTGCCAAAAGGCTATAATAAAGGAACTGGATTAAAGAATTTAGCAGAAAAACTGGGAATAAAGCAGGAAGAAGTAATGGCAATAGGTGATGGAAATAACGATGTTGAAATGCTTGAATATGCAAATTATGGGGTTGCAATGGGAAATGCTTCCAAATTAGCAAGAAACGCCGCTAAATATACAACTGACACTAATGAAAATGATGGAGTGGCAAAGGCAATTAGAAAATATGCTTTAAATAAATTATAATTATTATATAAAAGGAGATGTGGTGTCATGAAAAAAATGATGTTGAAATTTACGCTGACAGTATTATGTTTTTTTACGTTTAATGTTGCTGTAACCGCTGCCATTAAGGAAAATCCATTAATTCAGGAAATAATAAGGGAAAAGGAAAATACAGACAAGGAAAAACTAACTGTTAAAACAGAAACTCGACGTATTGATGGTGGTGCAGAAGAAATTAACTATTATTATAACGGAAATGAATTAAAAAAAATAGTTAATATCAATGATTATAATAATGTAGTTATAGCTGATGCAACTAATGAGATAGAATACTATATAAAAAATGGAAAGGTATATTTCATATATGATAAATTTACAGTAATAGAATACGGAGAACCGATAATTGATGATAAAACTGGAGAAGAAGAATATCCAGTAATTGATGAATCGATTAGAGAGAAAAAATATTATCTGGATTTTAAGGGGAAACTTATAAGATATGTAGATGAAGATGGAAAAATTCATGAAAATGATTCAAAAATGAAAGAAGATTATGAAAATTTTAAAATAAATATGAGTGATAAATTGAAAAAATATTTAAAAAATTAAGAAATAACTATAGCTGATTTAAAAGGAGAATGAAGTTATGGAAAAAGAATTAAAATGGGCAGTTTTAGGAACAGGAGTAATTGCAAATGAAATGGCGCAGGCACTTCAAAAAATGGGGAAAAAATTATATGCTGTGGCAAACAGAACTTATGATAAAGCTGTAGAATTTTCTGAAAAATATGGTGCAGAAAAAGTTTATGAAAAAATAGACGATATGTTTACTGATAAGAAAAGTGATATAATTTATATTACAACTCCACATAATACACATATAAAATTTATGCTCGAAGCATTAAAAAATGGGAAACATGTGCTTTGTGAAAAATCAATTACTTTAAATAGTGAAGAGCTGGAAAAAGCAGTAAAAATTGCAAAAGAAAAAAATCTTATTCTTGGTGAAGCAATGACAATCTTTAATATGCCGCTTTACACAAAATTATCAGATATAGTAAATTCAGGTAAGTTAGGCGATGTAAAAATGATTCAGGTTAATTTTGGAAGTTATAAGGAATATGACATGAATAACAGATTCTTTAACAGAAATTTAGCTGGAGGAGCATTACTTGATATAGGTGTTTATGCAATTTCAATCACAAGATTATTTATGACTTCAAAACCTGATAATGTCCTATCTCAAGTAAAATATGCTCCAACTGGCGTAGATGAGCAAGTGGGAATAATTATGATGAATAAGGAACAGCAAATGTCAACAATTGCTCTGACACTTCATTCAAAACAGCCAAAAAGAGTTGTAATTGCTTGTGAAAAAGCATACATTGAAGTTCTTGAATACCCGAGAGCTGATAAAGCTAAAATTGTTTATACAGAAACAGGAGAAATAGAAGAAATCGAAGAAGGAATAACAGCAAATGCACTTCAGTATGAAATGCAAAATATGGAAAAATCTGTAAAATCTGGAATTAATCAAATGAAATTAGAATACACAAGAGATGTAATGGATATTATGACAAATTTACGAAAAGAATGGGGAATGACTTATCCTGAAGAAGAAAAATAAAAAGGAGAAAAAATGAGAACATTATTACTGCTACGTGGAACAGTCGGAAGTGGGAAAAGTACCTTTATCAAGAAAAATAATTTGGAACCATACACTCTTGAAGCTGATAAGTTTAGACTTTTAATTTCTAATCCTAAATTGACAAAATTTGGAGATTTTGAGATTTCGCAGAAAAATGACAGGCTGGCTTGGGAAATGCTTTTTAACTGTCTGGAAGAAAGAATGAAAAAGGGAGAATTTACAGTTGTTGATGCGACACATGCTACAAAAAGGGCAATGAACTCCTACAAGGCTCTTGCAGACAAGTATAAATATACAATTTATTATTACCAGCTTGATACGCCACTTGAAGAGTGTATTAAAAATAATAAAAAGAGAGAAAGCTATAAGCAGGTTGATGAAAATGTTATAAGTCGAATGTTTAGGAATATTCAGAATGAAAAACTTTCAGGAAGTTTTAAAAGAATTTTTGACATAAATGAGATTATAAACTTTTATGTTGCTGATGTAACAGGAAAATATGATAAAGTTCGAATAATTGGGGATATTCATTCGTGCTTTACAGCGATTTCTGAAATTGTGAAGGATTTTGATAAAAATACCTTGTATGTATTTTTAGGAGATTTTTTGGATAGAGGAATTGAACATAAACAGACACTTTTGTTAATGCTGGATTTATATAAAAAGGAAAATGTTATAATGATTGAAGGAAATCACGAAATTCATCTCGAAAATTTTGCCAATGACTTTAAAATTAACTCAAAGGAATTTTTAAATGTAACTTTGCCAGCAATTTTGGAAAATGAAAAAAATATTGATAGTTTTAAAAGGGAAATTCGTAAATTTTATAAGAAATTAAGACAATGTTATGCCTTTAAATTTCACAATCATAAAATTCTTTGTATACATGCAGGACTGTCTTTTGTGCCGAACTTGGCACTTGTATCGACTAACGAAATGATAAACGGCGTTGGAAGCTTTGAAACAGAAATTGGAGAACTTTATGAAGAAAATTATTTGAAAGGTAAATGTCAGGATTTTGTGCAGGTTCATGGGCATAGAGGTGTAAATTCGACTGAACATTCAATTTGTCTGGAAGGAGAAGTTGAGTATGGTGGAGAACTGAAATACTTGGATGTAATGCCAGATAAAATTTTGCAAAAATCAGTTATAAACACTGTTTACGATAGAGATTATTTGCAACACGAACTGGAAAAGGCAAAAGAAAACAAGCAGATAAATTTGACAACCGATGAAGATGTGAATAAATTGATTGTAAGTAAACTAATCAGCGTTAAAAAGACAAAACCGAACTTGTATTCATTAAATTTTGGTAGAAACGTGTTTCGGAAAAAATTGTGGAATGACTCGACAATTAAGGCACGTGGACTTTTTGTGGATGCAGAAACTGGAAAAGTGAAAATAAGAAGCTATAACAAATTCTTTAATTATGGCGAAAATAAATATTCTACGAGAGAATATATTGAAAACAACATAGTTTACCCAGTTACAGCCTACGAAAAATACAACGGATTCTTAGGAATACTTTCAGTTATTGATGAAAAATTTGTATTTGCAACAAAAAGTGTAACAAATGGAACACACGTCAAATATTTTGAAACTCTTTTTGAAAAAGCAAGTGAAAGAATGAAAAATAAGCTTTTTAGAATTTGTAGCGAAAATGATGTCTCCATAGTGTTTGAGGCTGTTTCAGATGAAGATAGGCACATAGTTGATTATTTTGGAAAGGAACATCTTTTTATTCTGGATGTTATTGACAACACTTTATTTATAAACGGTGTGCATGTGGATAATAATTTTAGTAAAAAATTTTTAAAAGAGCTGAATTTTGATGATAATGTTATTAAAATGAAAAAAGAAATCAAAAAATGCAATGACTTTGACGAAATAATTGACTTGATGGAAAATTATGATAATTTTGAAAATGCTGAAGGTATTGTATTTTGTGCTGAAAATGGATTTATGTTTAAATACAAGGCAAGACATTACAGTTTGTGGAAAAAACGGCGTGGAATACTGGAATTTTATAGAAAAGATTTCAACAGATCAAAACTTACTGGAAGATATAAGGACGAGCACCAGTTTATTGAATGGCTTACTGAACTTGATAATGATAAAGTTGAAAATGCTCATATTATTGACTTAATGAATGAATATGAGAATCTAAAATAAAAAAATAAATTTCAAAAATGTATCAAAAAAACTGGACAATAAAAATTGAAAAGTTTAGGGATACATTTTTTATTTTTTAAACAAAAAGGAGAAATATTTTACCAAAAGATAAAATATAACTCCTTGTTCCAAAGTTTTTTATTACAAAATCATTTAAATTTTGTGTTTTTTCTTGTCTATACAAGATTTTTTATGTAAAGAATATATTTATTTTATAAGAAATAGTTTATAGTTTAACTAAATGGATTAATTGCCCATCTAAATGTCTTGTTGTAATAGTTACTGTCTAAACTAGAAACTGTTACTCTTTTACTTCCAGAAGAAGCATGAATAAACTGTCTATTTCCCATATAAATACCTACGTGAGAAATACGACCTTTTCCAGTTGTTTCAAAAAATACCAAATCACCTTTCGTCATATTCATTGATGAAATTCTTGGTTTAAATGTTGCTTGTGAACTTGAAACTCTCGGTAAGTTTACATCAGCAGCTTTTTTGAATACATAACCAACGAAGCCTGAACAATCAAATGTGTTAGGTCCAGTTGCTCCCCAAACATATGGTGATCCTAGTTTTGTTTGTGCAAAAGAAATAATTTGATCTCTTACAGCTGTAGAAGAAGTTCCACTACTTTTCACCTCTTGTTTTGGTTTTGAAACAACAGACAAATCTATATTTTTATTACTATAATGACTTCTGATTGTACTTTGTAAATCTGCAAAAGATACTGCAGAAATGATCATAGCTCCAGCTAGCATCAATATTTTTTTCATTATAACCTCCAATCTACCTTTGAACTTTGGTAAATATATTATAACAACTGTTACTTTTATTGCTATTTTAAAAAAATTAATTTTTAATTAAAAAAATTGATGCTTTTTTTGATGTTGCTTATATTTTTAGGTTTAAAATTCAAATCTTATACCTGTTGTAATCATGTGATTATCAGCTTTTGATTTATCAGTAGAGTGTTTGTAGTCATAATTTGCATACCAGCTTGCTCCGTTTTTAATTTCTGTATTCACTCCAATTCCCGCGTTAATTTTGTTTCTTGAATAATTTATTCCTTTTACTTTAAATTTGGCATCAGGTGCAAAATTGTATGAGGCTTCAAAATCCAGATTCTTTTTATTGAGTCCTTGAGTATAGCCTGTATATCCAGTAATATCTGTCTTTCCAAAAGTTTTTACTGTTTTAATACCGATTGATGCATAAGGCATATTATAACTTTTTTTATCAGCCTTCATTCCAAAGTTAGTGTTTTCTTCAGAGAATTTTCCACGTGTAACTTTGTCCATACCTAATGCGGCATAAGGAGTTACAGCAAAATCTCCTTCTTTATTTTTAATATCGTATCCCGTTTCAAAATATCCTGAAATTATGTTATCATTATGACTTACTTTAGAATGTTCGATATAATTATTATTAACAATAATATCCCGTTCTACTCGACTATCAGCAAATCCAATTCCAGCACGTCCTGCAATATATGAATTTCCTAAATTTTGCCGTCCATAAAGCGATAAACCTGTCATATCAGCTTTTGACTGTCCATTATATCTATTAAATTTAACTTTTCCCTTGCTGTAATCTGCAGAAATTCCTAAAATTGCATCAGGGCTAATTTTCATATCGAAACCGATTTGTCCGCCTTTTACAGATGTATTACCTTTAGCAAATCCATCTTTTTTAATATTCCCTTTTGAAAAAATTCCACTTGTCCAAAAACCAAATTTTTTATCCAAATTTTCCATACTTTTACTTAACATTGAGATTCTATTTGAAAGATTCTTGTTTACTGTTTCACTTTGTTCAAAAGTTAAAGCTTGTGCCGATGCATAAATTTGACCAGACATACTGTCAAGAGTATTTAAATTTAATGTTTGAAGTTTGGAACCAAGTATTCCTGCTTCTTTTTTTCCGCTTTCATAATTTTTGTCAACATTTTCCAATGCAGTTTCAATTTGTCTTGCAGTATTTAGTTGTTCTGTATCGGAATTTAAGGATTTTGCATATTCAATTGTATCAGTTCTTGAAATATTTGCTGATAAATTTTCAGTTTTGATTTTGTTGACTGTCATAAGTCCATTATCACTTTTTATTTCAGAATTACCTGTAACGTTTCCTGTAATTATATCAATATTTTTACCATTTTTTGTTAAATATTCACCATTGTTATTTGTGACTGTTACTATTCCGTTTACTTCAGCATTTGTTGCTTTTAAGTTTGCATTGATATCAGAATACATTTTAGATTCATTTGTCATTACAACATTATTTGCTATTGAGTTTCCATTGTTTATAAATGTACCATCATTTTGAATATTATTTATAGTTGAACTGGAAACTTCAACGATGGCTTCTTTTCCTATGGAAAGTGTGCTTGGAGAATTCATTCTTTTGATTTTCAAGTATACATTGTTTCCAACGTTTGTTTCACCTGTATAAGTAGCAGCTCCATTTAATATAAGAGTCCCTGATCCACGAAGTACTAATCCAGCATCTCCTGAAATATCATTATCAAATTCATATGGTTTTGATCTGCCGTCAAGAGTGATGTAGACATCGTCTCCAAGCGCAAGTCTTTTATCAAATAATGCAGGTCCTTTTAAAGCCTTGTCAATATTCAAGAATCCCCATCCGTAAACATCATCCACTCCAACATCTCCGATATCAGTTGCAGTTGAAAGGATAGTCTGTCTTAAGAGGTCACCAGTCATAAAAGGATATTTTTCCTTAATAAGAGCAGCTGTCGCTGTAACACGTGGTGCTGCAAATGAGGTTCCAGAACGAACACGTCTTGATCCGTCAACTTCTATGTAATAATCAGCAATAGTAGTTACAGTCCAGTTTTTAGCCCCTGCAGCTCCTGCAAAAGGCTTAAAATTACTAAAATTAAAGTTTCCTTTTTGTTCAGATGTTTTTGAAGTTAGACCGTTTACATTAATCCACCCTTCTTCTAACTCAGGCAACCAATATGGAAGCGTGGCTCTAAGAAGAGAAGTATTGTATTCTTCATTTCCAGCAGAAAAGACAAATAAGCTCCCATTAGCGACAGCAGTTTTATAAAAATCTAGTGTACTTCTGCTAAGCTGACTTTCATAAAAATCATCTCCTTTATCAGAGTAAGTTTCGTATTCTGCTCCAAATGAATTATTAAAGATTCTTACGCCTTTGTCATACAGTTTTTGGTACAAATCAGTTGTAACGTTAAGTTTGTCAGTATCTTCATTATCTGTTCCATCAATAACATACATATCGGCATCAGGTGCAATTCCTTCTTTTCCCGCTATAAGGCTTGTTACCATATAGCCATGATCTTCATCACCAGAATTTCGTGAACTGTAAACTCTTGTTATATTTTTTACTTCACGGTATAAATCATCATAATAATCTCCAGTAAATCCAGTATCTATTACACCAACCTTAACATTGTAACCTGTATAATATCTTTCTGAATTATTTTGTGGATTATTGCTATTGTAACTAAAATTCCCATTCCATTTTATATTTCCGTAATAGTTGAATTTACTGTTTTCGCCTCCATCAACATCTGATAGTCTTCGACGATAAGGAATGTTATAGTTATCATTATCAGCTGCTATAATTTCTCCATTAAAAGTGTTATAAGATGGTTTAGGAGGAGCTGGATTCGGAGTGTTTGAATTACCAGTATTTGTATTTGGAGGTGTTGGGGTTGGATTGTTTGAAGAATTTCCTCCACCTCCACCTCCGCCACCGCAAGCTACAAGTGAAAACAACGAAATTAGAATAAATGTAATTTTTTTCATCTTTTTATCTCCTTATTTTTTATTTGTACAGTAATTGAGTTTCTGTTTTCTTTTAATAAGATTATACGATATATTTTTTATAGTGTCAAGACTTTGAATAAAAATATTTTCATCAAACACGAAAACAGTAAATGATTTACTTCGATTTAAACTGTGTAGAATAAAATAAGGCTGCTTAAACAGCCTTTTAATTAATTTCTTCCAAATACTTGTTTATTAAATTATCACATTCATTACTGCTTTTTTTCATCAAGTCAAAACTGTTAATTTTTTTTTGTTTTAATTTTTCCAAATCAACTTTTTCCTTTGTTTTAAAAACATAATTTAAGATATCTAAATTACATCCTTTATTTAAGATGGTTTCATTTGGTATTGATCTTGAAATACCATTTATTTCTTCTCTTTTTTCAAAAATTTCTGACAGATCCTTAAGATTTTCTATTTTTATCTTTTCACTTCCTTTTTCAAAAAAATGTTGAGATTGAATAAAGAAGATATTGTTTTTATTAATTTTTTCTTCATTAAATATTATTATCTGATTTTTTAGGATACCATTAAGAGGCATGGAAATTATACTTTCTATTTTATCCATTTTTATAATTTCTTCTAATTCATGAGCTTTTAATGAATAGATGGCTTCCTTTTCTACGATACCTTTTTTTGTATTTTTTATTAAATCGTATATCAGTTTATCAGAATGTGTGTCCTTTGTTATGATTACTGCAGATTTGTTTTCTGTTTTTAAATTTGCCATAGAAGATAAGAGTTTAATAATGACATTTTTTTCAGTATTATTTATTTTTTCATTATAAAAATTATTTTCTTCAAAAAAATCAATATTGTATAGGATTTCATCATCCTGAATGCCCAAAAGCAATAAGACTAGTTGATTAATACTGCTGTCATGCATAATAGACAGATTTATTATGTTATCTGTATAATTTTTCGCTATTTTTATATATCTTCCTCTTAAAATATCAAGTTTTAGTTCCATTTCCATTTCTTCTAAACATTCGATGTACTCATCTTTGCTTGGATGACTGATAATCATATCATATGTTTCTTTAAATATTCCCAGTTTATCTGACGCTATTTTTACATTTTCCAAATACGAAGTTTCTAAGTTATATTCAAATCCTAAATAATTTAAATATTCCAAAAATAGATAATTATCGTCTCTTAAATTTTCCAATTCTTCATAAACAACTTTACTTACAGAAACGGCATATAACAATAGCGATATTTTAAAAAACTCTATTTTTTTAGAATTTTTTTTGTCTTCTAATTCTTCTTCTATAAGTTTAAAAAATTTATTTTTCATTTATTCTCACCTGATTCTTTTCAAGAACTTTTTCTTCAATATATTTTTTCTTGATTTTTAGATAGTCTATTGTATTCTTTTCTTCATTTTCAAAACTCGTTATTATCTCTACCATTTTATCCTGAACTTCCCTTTCAGGCAGATCTATATCCAGTTCGACAATATCAGATTTATTTACTGCTCTGACTGCACTCATTGTCTTGTATTTTTTTTCAAAATAGAGTAATAATAATTCTGTTTTTAAAAGCCATTGAAGATATTTGGGATTTATTTTTTCGTTAGCTCTTAAAATAAAATAGAGTGTGGCAGGCAGAACATTTTCATAATCCTGATCTACATAGACAACTTCTATTTTACTCCCTTTTGCCTGAAATAGCACATCGTTTTTTTTCACAAAATATTTATCAGCTATCTTATTTTTTCCATTTTTGTATCTTTCTGGAACTTCTGCATTGTCAAAATTTTCTATTTTTCCATTATTTACCATTGTCGGATTTAATAAAAGATAGCCAGTTTTTATATCAGCTGTTTTTACGTTTAACGGTGCTATAATATCTACATTGTCTCCTAATTTCATTTTCCCTGCTCCTTTTCTATAATTTTATTTATTAAATATATTATACCATAAAAAAAAACAGAATACCATATAATAATTCTTTTTTATTTGTATAAAATATGTTAATTAGGAAAAATTATAAATAAAATTAGAATACTGTAAAAGAATGTTAATTTATATTTGAATTAAATTTTTAAAATTTGAAAAATAAGTAATCTAAACTATTTTTCTGAAAAATATTTTTCAATTCCGTTTACAATTCCGTTTATCATTAAATCCTGAAATTCAGGAGAAGACATTTTTCTATCATCTTCAGGATTTGACAAGAATCCCATTTCTATAAGTGTGTTTGTTACAGTTGACCAGTTTGTTCCAGTAAGGTCGTCCCTGTATGAGATTCCTCTGTTTTTAAATCCTGTGGCTTTTACATATTCTTCTAGAACTATTTTTGAGAATTTATCACTCGATTGCTGAACGGCTCGAGTATTAGGATTTTTTATCGATGAAGTGATCGTGCTTGCCCCAGTTGCACCGCTACCTCCTGCATCTGCATGAAGTCTTAGAAACACATCGCATCCCGCTTTATTTGTTATTAAGGCTCTTTCTTTGTTGCTTATATTCACATTATTTTTTTCTCTTACCATAAATACGTCATAGCCTTTATTTTTTAAAGCATCTCTTAATTTTAAGCCAATTTCCAATGTTAATTCATACTCAGGTTTTTTTGTTGCAACTCCAGTTGCTCCTCCTAAAACTCGTGCTTTTCTTTGATTTGATCCTGGGGCAATTTCCTCTGTTCTTAAATCAGCTTTTTCCTGGTGTCCTGGATCAATACAGATTTTATTGTTCTTTATGTTTTTATTTTCTTTGCTCTTTTTATTTTTTTGAGATACATTTTTCTCTGTTTTTTTTATATTTATTATTTCATTTTTTTCTTTTGTTTTTTGTGATTTTTTATAGATATTGGATAATAATACACCAGTTCCCAAACAAAGTACCACTATTATTATTGATAAAATTATTATTTTATTTTTTTTCATTTATTCTCATCTCATCTTTCTATTTTTCCATTGTTCTTACTATATTTATGAAGTTTCTATCTTCTTGTGAAAAATTCTGCTCAATAGTTGTGGCATCAGGATTACTTTCTTCATAACCTGATAAATTGTTAAAATATTCATTCATATCCTGATTTTTTTGAAATATGTATCCATGTTCTGCATAAAAAGAATTTCTAATAATTTGTAATCCGAATGGAGTATAATTTTTTAATATATTCTGATCTCCACTTAAAACCTTTTTTTTAATCTGTCTTACTCTAGAAAGTAAATCTGATAAATTGCTTGCATCATCTATACTTATAATTTCCTGTTCTTGTGATGTCTTTTCTTGTTGTATTTGATTATTTTGATTCTGGTCATTGTTATTTTGTACTTGGCTTGAATTTTCATTTTCACTATTATTTTTATTGCTATTGCTAGTTTGAGGTTGAGTATTTTCAGTTTTAGCGGGGATATTGCTTTGAACAGGAACACTGCTTACTTCAGGATATTTTGGCTTCATAGCCTGAACTATTGAGAAAACAGCTATTAAAATGACTATTATCCCAATTAAGAGAAAAATAGGAACATTATTTTTTTTTACAGTTCGAGTTCGTGCTGAATTTCTATAATAATTGTTATTTGTGTATCTTGGGGTATCCGATGAAGTAGTTTCCTGATTTTGTTCTCGATTTCGAGTGTAAAGGCTTTTTTCAATTTCTACATTTTTTAAATACGGATATTTATTTTTTAGTTGTTTATATTTTTCTTCTGCTATTCCATAATTGCCATTTCTTATACAATTTTTTATTTCTTCAATTTCTCTAATAATTTCCTCTTTTATTTTATTTAATTTTGTTTTGATTATCTTAATTTGAGGATTCTCTGACCAATAGTTTTCTGCCTCTTTTAAATAATTCTGAGCATCAGCCAATCTGAATTCATCTATCGCTTCTAGAGCTTTTTCGCAAGATTTATTACTTGTTTTTTGAGTTTCAGAACTGTCAAAACTTTCATTGTTTTGTGTGTTATTATTATTTGTATTATTTGAAGTTTCTGAAATATTGTATGGAAAATTATTTTCATCACAAAAATTTGTAAATATTTCTCTTGCTTCTTTTTCATTTTTTAATATTTCTGCAATCTCATTAATAAAGTTATCGCTTTGTCTTTTTGAAATAGTTGTTCCTATTACATTAAATATTTTTTTTATTTTAGATAATATTACTGAAACTTCTTTATATTTCAAATATTTCAAATAGTCATCGTATTCTGTTTTTATTTCAGTATATTTCAACATTTTTTCACATTCGCTGTATAATTTTCTTTTGGCAGAAGTTTCATCATCTGATTTTAATAATTTTAATCTTTTTTCATCAATTTTACTAACAGTCAAAGTCTTTAATTCTAGTCCTTCTGAAATTAAGAAATCATATAAATTTTTTTTATTTAATATTTTTAAATATTGGTCAATTCCACGAAATACAGTTAAAAATTTAAATTTTTTCTTCATATAGTTACAATAATTATTATATGCATCTGATGCTGTTTTTTTAGCTTCATCAAAGTCTATTTTTTTTCCAGATTGCTGTATTCTTTCTACAACTAGCTTTTCATCTCTTTTAGATTCTTTTGCAATTTTTTTTATTATTTCATTTGTAATTGGAATATTTCCTATAGCATTTAAAAAATCATCTATTGGTTTAAAATAATTATTTCTTGCATCTTTTATCAGTTTTTCCCTTATATTATTTTTGCCTAGCATCTGTTCGTATATAATACCTTTATTGTACAAATTTAAGTATATTTTATAATCCGTACCTTTTATAATATCTGATCCATTTATTATCCATT
This sequence comes from Leptotrichia buccalis C-1013-b, assembly GCF_000023905.1. Lineage (NCBI taxonomy): Bacteria > Fusobacteriati > Fusobacteriota > Fusobacteriia > Fusobacteriales > Leptotrichiaceae > Leptotrichia > Leptotrichia buccalis. Next base: position 856,118 of record NC_013192.1, read on the forward strand.
GTTTTCTTTTTTCATCAATTCTGTTTTTTATTTTTTCTTCATTTTCTTCAGCAACTGGATAAAACGTTAATTCAAGTATTTCATACCAGTTATGTTCTATTTTATTTTTTTCTGCCATTTCCATACCTTTTATTTTTCTATATTTTACGATTTAAATTCCTATAACTAAAGAATTTCCAAAAAAAAGTTAAAATATACTCAAACCACTTTAAAATCATAATTTTTTAGACATTAAAGTGATCTGAGCAGTTTTTTTCTTATAATTAGATTTTCTTATAAGATTTATTTTCATCTTTTTGGAATTTTGTTTTTATAATACTGCTAAACCTTGTGATTTTTGCTTTATTTTTTCTAAATCTTCATCTGACATTACGCCTTTTGTTTCCATTTTTACGTTTACTTCCCTATTTCCTGTTTTATCCAGCCCTCTTACTTCGAGAATACCTTCTTTATTTAATTTAAGAGTTATTTCAATTGGAGAGCCACTTGGAAGATTTTCTGGCAATTCTAATATTGCATTTCCTATTCTTAAATCATCGTCTACATCAAAGTATTTATCCATATAGTCGTTCTCATATATTTCTATATTTACGGAAGCCTGATTATCGTGAAGAGTGCTGAAGTTTCCTGGAACTTCTAAGATACCATTAGGCATAGCTTCATTTTTTATAATCATATTGAAACATCTTTTGAGACCTTCTTTATTTTCTACTTTTATAGCAAAACTTTTTGTTGTTGCAATAATGATTTCTCTAGTATTTCCACCAATGCTCATCATTTCAGGAGAGAATGTTAAATCTTCTTTATAATCTTTTGCATTTATTTCTTTTTCATCTCCATCAACTGTTACTTTTACATCTTTATCTGACTCAAAATCTTTTTCTGTAAGGCTTTTTTGATTGTTTACATAAACGTTTACAGCATGAATGGCGGCTCCTTTAGCTACAGCTTCATCTGGTTCCAGAACTTTGATTTCAGTTTCTTCAAACCTTTCAGTCAAAGCCTTTTTTACTTGCGGCATTCTTGTGGAACCGCCAACTAACAGAATTTCATCAATTACTTTGTATCCTTTTTCTTTGGCGATTTTAATTGCCTCTTCTGTTTTTTTCAAAGTTTCATTAAGTAAAGTGGAAGTTATTTCATCAAATTTATCTCGAGTTATAGATATTTTTTTTCTATTTCCCATAACTTCCAGCATATCACCAGCTTGAGTTTTTGAAGTTAATTGTTTTTTAATTTTTTCAGATTTTAGTCTTAAATCCTGCATTGCATATTCATCAAATTCAATTTCATATCCTATTTCTTCTATAAACTGTTCAGATAAGTAATGCATTAATGCTTCATCCCAAATTTTCCCACCTAAGTCGTGATCTCCGTCTGAACAGATAACTTCAATTTTATCAGAACTTATTCTCATAATTGTTACATCGAATGTTCCTCCACCAAGGTCGTATACTAATATTGTTTTTTCATTCTGTTCTTTTGCACAGCCATAGTACAATGCGGCAGCTGTAGGTTCACTTATGATTTCTAATACATTTAGTCCAGCAATTTTCCCAGCATTTTTAGTTGCAGTCCGTTCTGCTGTTCCAAAATAGGCAGGACAAGTTATTACAACATCTTTAACTTCTTCTCCTAGCTGTACCGAAGCATCCTGTGCTAATTTTCTTAAAATATATGATGATATTTCTTCAGGAGTTTTGTCTTCTCCATTATAGTTAAACGCAAAATCTGTTTTCCCCATTAACGTTTTAACAAATGCCGCTGTAGTTTCTGGATTTAAGACCGCTTCTGCTTTTGCATCTTCTCCAACTATTACGTTATTCCCCTCAAATGCAACTACAGATGGTGTAGTATTGCTTCCTTCATTATTTTTAATTACCTCAGCTCTTGCTGAATCATCTACACGAGCTATACAAGAATAAGTTGTTCCTAAATCGATTCCGAATACATACTTTGCCATTTTATTCTCCCTTCAATTCTTCTGTTGTTTTTTTATAAATATTAACTTCTACTTTTTCTGGTGAAATAACTCTTCCTTTATACATATATCCGTTACTTGAAATATGAAAAATTCTTCCATGAAGCTCCTCATATGGTGTTTCTATTTTTTTTATTATTTTTTGTTTTTTCATATCAACATTTTTATCAATATCTTTATCTGTTTCGTATATTTCTATATCGTTATTTTCTAAAATAATTTGAATTTCTTCTATATAGCTGTTAAGTAGTTTTAATTTATCTTCGTCTGTTTTATTATTAAAATCCTGTACATTTTTTCTCATACTTTCTCTCATGTCTATAAAATGCATTATAAGAGGTTTTATAAATTTGAAATAAATATCATTTTTATATTCTTGCAGTTCTTTATGAAGTCTATCTGCAGTTTCCTTTTCAAAGTCTATGCTTAAAATTTTTTTTGAAAATAATTCTTTCATTTCATCCATTTTTTTATTAAGATCTTCAATTTGTTCTGATAGTTTCAATTTTTCAGTTTGGTCTTTCTCAGATTTGATTTCTAAATTTAAATTTTCTGATAAAGGCAATTCATTTTCTGAGTTTGTTTGTGTTTCGATTTCCTTATTAAAGTTTTGAATTTCTAAATCTGGAACTGTCATTTCTGGTAATTGCTTTTCTTCTAATTTCATAATTAATCCTTTCTTGAAATTACTGATTTTATTATTTTATCGCCAAATTTAATAACCTTTTTCTCTATTTTTAGTAAAGAGAGTGTGCTTTAGAAATGATTAATAGCATTATATCACATTTATAATTAAATTTCATTAAATTTCTAAAAAATTTGAAAGAAGTATTAAATATTAATTTTTGCCTCTATAAAAAACAGTAATTTAATTTCTGTTATTTTATACATAATTATACTTTATATTTTGTTGGATGTCAATATATTTTTTTGTTTTTTTAAGATAATATAAAATTTTTTAAATAAGTTTGTCTAAAAAAAATCAGACAGTAATTTTTATTATACTGTCTGAGAAATTGTTTATAATGAATTTAATAACATGCTGAGGCATCGTAAGTTTGTACAAAATTTCTTGCGGTATCACGTCCACAGTCATATGTTACTCCTGAACCATTTTCTATTAATGTTTTATTCAAATTATAACTGTATATTTGATCAATGTCTGCATCTGGCTGATGAAGTATCAATCCGTATTCCATCTCCACACCATTATTAATACCTGATGCAGCCCAGGTACTTCCAATCAATTTCCTTAAAGAAGAGTTACTTATATTTTTAAAACCTTTTAAATTTATATATCCTTTTTTATTTTTGTTTCTTCCTTCCAAAACTTGAACTAATACCCTGTTTCCATCTCTAACTCCCTTAATTTCCACAAGCGTATTATTCATATCAGAAGCTGTAAATCTTTTTTCATACGGATCAACTTCTTTGACTTCAGCTTTAGGTTCATTAGTTTTTGTTTCAATTTTCTTATTATTTTCAATAGGTTGTGTCTGTATTGAAGCCATCATCTGATTTTCTAGCTGTCTTTTTTCCTGTTCTTTCTGAGTTTTTTCCATCTCATTTAGTTTATTTTTCGTACTTATGATATAATAAATGCCACCACCTATGACAATAGAGCCTATAATTAGCACCAAAGCAACTATTATTCCAATTAAAATTTTTACTAAATTCTTATTTTCCATTTATTTCCCTCCAAAAAGATATTTAAATTTGTTTTCATTTTAATTATACTATTTTTTTACTTATATATCAATTAATTTAAACTTAAATTTTAAAGTTCTTCAATAATGATATTAAAAATTGTAAATAAATATATTCTTTAGTGATTTTAATATGTTTAGAAAATATAGAATCTATAAAAAAATAAAATTTTATTAGTTTTTAATAAATTGCATCTTATATTTTTGAGTTAGAATTTCCTGTACAAGAACAGCATTAACAAGGTTAGCAGTGTCACATTTTTCAAATGATGATAAAAATTTCCATTGTGGCTCAAAACTTAGGTTAGATTGAATTCTATGGAATTTTCCAATAGTTATGTAACTTTTTTTGTTTGTAGTTACTTTTACCCTGTCTTTGTATTCTAATTTTATATTTTTATAAGTTATTTTTCCAAAAGATTTATTTTTTATGAAGATAAACTTATCATTATTAATTTGTCCAAATAAATAGGGAGAAGCAATGATTTTTTCCAAATCGTTATCATATTTTTCAAATACATAATTTTTAAACTGCTCTTTTATAACGTTAAATACACGTGCGAAATCTTTTTCCAGCAATTCATCGTCAAAAATAATTGAACGTGAAAATTTACTAAAATTATTAGAAATATCTTCTAATTCCTGTTCATTGTATTCATAAAAAGGCTTTTTCAAATATATAATCCTCATTTTTTGATTCAGTTCACCCTTGATTCCTAAAACTCTCTCAAAAGCAATATTTCTTGAATTATTTTCATCTAATATGCTAAATCCTGTTGGATAAACAATTATTTTATTTTTTTTAGTTAATAAATGAACTCCGTATCCCATCATCACTAAACCAGCAATGGATGAAAAACCTCCAAAAAACAGTGCAATAAAACCAAGCGTAACAAATACCCAGAAACCTTTTGAATTATTTCCACTTTTTTCAAATCTAAAAACTTCTTTTTCTTGCATATATTTTCCTTCCGATATTTTTCATTTATATTAAAAACAAATTCCTTTAAAATTTAGTTTAATCTAGTAAATTTTATTAATAAAACAATAATTTGAAAATAATACAGTTCTAATTATACTATATTTTTTCGTTTATGTAAAAAGTAGATTGTAAAAAAATTGAAATAATTATAAAATAACAAAAAAGTGAAAAAAAGTAATTTACAGAATAGAGATTTTACAGTATAATATGGACAAAGAAAGACAGAAAAATATTATTTAAAACAATTGATTAAAAAGGTTTTGAAATAATATTATTATTAAGAAAAAATTTATATTGAGGAGGAAAAATTAATGGGAAAAAAAGCATTAGTAATCGGAGCTGGAGGAGTGTCAAATGTGGTTTGTCATAAATGTGCACAAAATTCAGAAGTATTTAGTTCAATTATGATAGCCAGCCGTAGAAAAGTGAAATGTGATGAAATCAAGGAAAGAATTGAAAAAAGTAAATATGCTGGAAGAATTGAAATTCAAACTGCACAGGTGGATGCTAACAATGTGCCTGAATTAGTGGCATTGATTAACGAATATAAGCCTGACATTGTGATAAATGTAGCTTTACCGTATCAGGACTTGACAATTATGGATGCTTGTCTTGAAACTAAGACTGATTATTTGGACACAGCAAATTATGAGCCGTTGGATACAGCTAAATTTGAGTACAAATGGCAATGGGCTTATAAAGAAAAATTTGAAAAGGCTGGAATTACAGCTATTTTAGGAAGCGGATTTGATCCAGGAGTTACTGGAGTATTTTCAGCGTATGCACAAAAGCATTATTTTGATGAAATAAATTACATTGATATTCTTGACGCAAATGCTGGAGATCATGGTTATCCATTTGCAACAAACTTTAATCCTGAAATTAACATTAGGGAAGTTACAGCTAACGGAAGTTACTGGGAAGAAGGAAAATGGGTAGAAACAGAGCCAATGGAAATCAAAAGAGTATACAATTTCCCACAAATTGGTGAAAAAGATATGTACTTACTGCACCACGAAGAGCTGGAGTCGCTTGCAGTAAATATTAAAGGAATTAAAAGAATTAGATTCTTTATGACTTTTGGACAAAGTTACTTGACTCATCTAAAAGTGCTTGAAAATGTTGGGATGACTTCAATTGAGCCAATAGAATTTGAAGGAAAACAAATTGTGCCATTGCAATTCTTGACAGCAGTATTGCCTGATCCAGCTTCACTTGGACCTAGAACAAAAGGAAAGACAAATATTGGAAATATTTTTAGAGGTAAAAAAGATGGGATTGAAAAAACTTATTATGTTTATAATGTGTGCGACCATCAAGAATGTTATAAGGAAGTTAGCTCACAAGCGATTTCCTATACGACAGGTGTTCCAGCAATGATTGGAGCGGCAATGGTGCTTACTGGTGAATGGAAAAAACCAGGAGTATTTAATGTGGAAGAAATGAATCCAGATCCATTTATGGATGCCCTTAATAAATTTGGGTTGCCTTGGGTTGAAGACTTTAATCCGACATTAGTTGATTAGGTAAATTTATGAAAAAAATTGAATTTGTAAAGATGGTTAAAATTTGGTAATTTAGAAATAGTGGAATTGAAAATTATCTTTTAATAGTTTATTAATAATTTAATAAATTATAGAACAAAATTAAAATATTGGGTATTTTTAGTAGTTTGTTTTTTTCAAAACAAATTAAAAATACTATTTTGACAATTAAAAAAAATGGGGTATAATTTAAATGTAAACAAATAAAAATTTTTAGGAGGAGAAAATGAAAAGAATTGTAACGCTTTTTAGTGTAATTTTTGCACTAATGTTAGTTGTGGCTTGTGGAAATAAACCAGCTACAGGGGAGCAGGTAAAAGATGGAAAGACATCTGCTGATTCAACAAATTCTAAGAAAGCTGTGGCGGTAGTATATTCTACTGGTGGAAAAGGTGACAAATCATTTAATGATGCGACTTTTAGAGGATTACAAAAAGCTCAGAAGGAATTGGGAATAACTTTTAAGGAATATGAGCCCAAAGATCCTGCTACAGAAGCAAAAAATGCTTTGACACAGTTCGCGGAATCTGGAGAATTTGATTTAATTATTGCAGTTGGATATACAATGAAAGATTCATTAGTTGCAGTAGCTCAGACATTCCCTGATCAAAAATTTGCAATAATTGACGAAACTGTAAACGGATTGCCAAATGTTGCTTCTATTTTGTTTAAAGAACAGGAAGGTTCATTCTTAGTTGGAGCATTGGCTGGAATGATGGATAAAACAGGGACTATTGGATTTGTTGGTGCAAATGAATCTGAATTGATTAACAGATTCTATGCTGGATACGAACAAGGTGCAAAATATATAAAACCTGGAATTAAAGTTTTACCTGTTTATATTGGAGGAAACAATGCATTTAACGACCAGGCATCAGCTAAAGCTAAAACTGAAACATTGGTTCAACAAGGTGCAGATATTATTTATCATGCTGCTGGGGCAAGTGGACTGGGAGTTTTCCAAGCAGTTAAAGAAAAAAATATTTACGGTATCGGTGTAGATTCTGACCAAGACGGTTTATATCCAGGAACAATTTTAACATCTATGTTAAAATATGTTGATAATGCAACATTTGATGTAATCAAAGCTGCTGTAGACGGAAAATTTGAAGCTAAGTTACAAACTTTTGGAATCAAGGAAAATGGTGTAGGAACTACAAATTTTGAATTTACAAAAGATAAAATTGGTGAAGAAAATCTTAAGAAATTGGAACAAATCAAACAAGATATTAAAGATGGAAAAATTGTTGTAAAAGCATCAAGATAATTTTTAAGTGTATAAATTTTAATTTTTTTAGATTGTTTATATAAAAATGGTTGTTTAAGGTTGATATTATTAAAAAGTATCGTTCTTTTAAGCAACCTTTTCTTTTCATTTTTTAAGTAGAAATTTAAAATTTAGGAGTTGATTTTATGAGAGCAGTAGATATAATTCAAAAAAAACGTGATAACGAAAAACTTTCAGATAAAGAAATTGAGTTCTTGTTAAATGGATATCTAGCTGGAGATATACCTGATTATCAAATGTCGGCATTTCTTATGGCAGTTTACTTTAATGATATGTCGCAGGAAGAATTGTTAAAATTTACAATGTTAATGAGAGATTCTGGAGATGTTATAAAATTTGATGAAATAAACAGATTTTTAGTGGACAAGCATAGTACAGGGGGAGTTGGAGACAAGGTTACTGTTGTACTTTCCCCAATTTTATCAGCACTTGGAATGGGGAATGTTAAATTATCAGGAAAAGGTCTTGGACATACTGGGGGAACAATTGATAAATTTGAGTCAATTAAAGGATTTAGGTTTTCAACTACGAAAGATGAACTTGTGAAAATTGCCAATAAGACAGGAGTTGGGCTTATGGGCTACAGCGATAAAATTGTCCCTCTTGATAAAAAATTGTATTCTTTACGTGATGTTACAGCGACTGTGCCAAGTATTCCGCTAATTGCAAGCAGCATTATGAGTAAAAAGCTGGCAATTCATTCAGATGTTATAATTCTTGATGTAAAAGTTGGGGATGGAGCTTTTATGAAAAATTTGGAGCTAGCTGAAAAATTGTCGGAAAGAATGATTGAAATAGGAAAAGGAGCCGACAGAAAAGTAAGGGTTGTGTTAAGTAATATGGATGAGCCGCTAGGACATGCAGTTGGAAATGCAAATGAAATTATTGAGGCAATAGAGTTTCTAAAAGGAAATTATGCAGATGATTTAAAAGAAGTTGTTTATACAATTGCAAGTTTAGCATTAAAGGAAAAAGGAGAAGTAAAGGAACTGGAAGAAGCGAAGGAAAAAATTGACAAAGTAATAAACGATGGAAGCGCATTGAAAATTTTATCTGAATTTATTGAAGAAAGTGGTGGGAATAAAGAGCTTGTAAATAATTATGACTTATTGCCGAAAGCAAAATCCGTAATGGAAATTTTTTCTGAAAAAGAAGGATATATAAAAAAAATAAAAACAGAAGAAATTGGAAAAGCAGCAATGATTATAGGTGCTGGACGTGCAAAAAAAGAAGATGAAATTGACCATGCAGTTGGAATAAATATTTTCAAAAAAGTAGGAGAAAAGATAGCTAAAAACGAAAAAATTGCTGAAATTTATTATAATAATGGTGAAAATGTGGAAGAGTCTAAAAATATGATTTTAGAGGCATTTGTTTTGACTGAGGAAAAAGTTGAAAAACAAAAAGCTGTTTTGAAAATTATATAATATTGTTAGTTCAAATAATACTGATAAAATTTTAAGAATTGTTTTATAATTTAAATATTTATAATTACTAATATTAGATTTAAAAATAAGGGGTTTAAAATAACCCCTTAATAATTTAATTATACTAATTTTTTTCCACATTCAGGACAAAATTTTGCTCCATTTGTTTTTGTTCCGCATTCAGGACAGAATTTTGGTGGAGTAGCATCGGATGAAGCTGAAGATTGATTTTGAGATGATGATTGGGATTGTTGATTTTGATTATTCTGGTTTTGCATTTGATTCATCATTTGCTGTCCCATCATCATTCCCATTTGCATTCCAGCCATATTGCTTGCCATATTTCCCCCTGAAGAATCATTTCCCATAGAATCAGCCATAGCCATTTGAGTGTATCTGTTTACATCGCCAACCATACTTTGTCCTGCGGCTTTTTCTTGCATTCGCTTGATTTCTTCGGGATAATTAAAACTAGAAACTGAAAAGCTTGGAACAGACAGTCCCATTTTTCTCATTTCCATGTCTAAATCTTGTCTTATTCCAGCACTTATTTCAAATGAATTTATTTGAAGATTGAACATATCTTTCCCTTCTCTTGAAATCCATTTCATAAGTAGTTGATCTAACATTGAAATTACACGTTCTTTCACATCATCAATATAAAATTGTTGTTTAATTCCAGCGATTTTATCAATAAGAACATTATAATCATCAATTTTACAGGCCATTGTACCGAAAGCACGGATTGGCATTCCTCCCGGAAGTCCTGGCGCTGGAATATTGACAGCATTTTTAGTTCCCCATTTTACAGTAACTTCTTTCGTATTGATAAACAGCACTTCGGCTCTTATTCCAGAATTAAATCCAAATTTGAAACCTTTTAATGTGGATAAAAATGGAATAATTTGAGATTCAATGTCGTATCTTCCATCATCTACAAAAACTCCTTCCACTTTGCCGTTATAGAGAAATATCGCATCCTGTCCAGGTTTTATAATAAGTTTTGAACCTTTTTTGATTTCCTTGTTTGACCATTTCCAAAATAACATATCATCGTTGTATTCTTCCCATTCAATGACATTTGCAAATTGATTACCGAATAATCCCATAATTAATTTCTCCTTTTCTTATTCTAGTCCCATTTCCTTTTTCATTTTTTCAAGTTCAGCGTCAACTGCTGAAGATGTTTCTGATGAATTATCATCATATTTTTTCATTAAATCATCAATTCCGTCACTTTTTGGCATGTTTAATTCCATTTTTGCATTTGCTTCGTCAATCATTCTATTGGCTTTTTCTTCCATTGCATTAAAGGCTGAAACGTTTCCGTTTGGTCCTGCACCTGAAAGAGAACTAATTCTTTCGCTAGTTTTTGCCATTTTCATTTTTGCCTTGATTTCACTTCGTTTTGCAGATAATTTTTGAATGTCACTTGCAAGTTTATCGTGCATTTCACGCATTTTTAGAGCATTTTGTGCTGCAACTTCTTTATCATTGTTAAGTGATTCTAATTTAGTCTGAAGAGTAGCCTTTTTTTCAAGAAATAATTTTGCATCACTTTCATTTCCTGATTTTAATGCTTTTCTAGCATATGTGTCCATCTTTTTGATTTCATCTTCACATTCTATAACTTTTCTTTTTGCAGCGCTTTCTTGAGCCATAACTGCCGCTGTTTCTGATTTTACGCTATTAAGATCTCTTTCCATATTTCTCACATATTGATCTATCATTTTTTCAGGATTTTCCATTTTATCCAGTAGTGAATTAATATTAGCTGACATAATGTCTTTAAATCTCCCTAAAATACTTGCCATTTTTCTTCCTCCTAATTTTTATTTATTTTTTACAAAAAAAAATCTACTTGTCAATAAAAGTGTACCTTATATTTCTGTTTTGTCAATAGTGGTACAATTTAAAATAAAAATGCAGTAAATTTTTATAAAAAAATTAATAAAAATAAAGGGAATATTTTCCAATGAATAGACAAAAATTTGAATAAATGATATAATAAGTGAGTTTTTAAATTAAAATGATAAGATTTTGGGAGCATAAATATAGTGAAAAAAATAGTTATAAATAAACGTAAGAATGTAATGCTTATTATGACTTGCATTGTTTTTATGATGACTTATTCAAGTCTTTTAGGGACACCAGGATTTAGTTATAAATTAAGTGTTTTTGTAGATGAAAACAATTTGACGCACGAAGACATTAAAGATTTGATTGTAAAAATTAATCAAATTGAAAGTCAAAATAATAAAAAACTTACACAGGAACTGAGAAAAATAGGGAAACGTAAGGAAAAGCAAAAGAATAAAGAGTTTTTAACATCTGAAAAAAATCAGAATATTTTTTTGGAAAAAGAGAAAAATATTCAAAAAAATTCTAAAAATATTGGAGATATAGGAATCTTTCTTATGAAAAAAAGTGAAAATAATTTAAGAGCAAGAGAATAAAAGCCAAATATTTTGATAATTTGTAACAAAAGAAAATAAATGATGAGAAAGGATTGAAATTATGTTAAAAAAAATAGGAGAAAAAATATTTGGTACATCAGACGAGAGAGAAATAAAAAAAATGAAAAAACTGGTGAATAAAATTAATGAAATTGAGCCACTTTTTGAAAAAATGACAGATGAAGAATTGCAGCATAAAACAGTAGAGTTTAAAGAAAGATTAAAAAAAGAAACACTAGATGATATTTTAGTAGAAGCATTTGCAACAGTCAGAGAAACTTCTAAAAGACTAATGGGAATGCGTCATTATGATGTTCAGCTGATTGGTGGAATGATTCTTCATAAAGGTAGCATTGCGGAAATGAAAACAGGGGAAGGAAAAACTCTGATGGCAACGCTTCCAATTTATTTGAATGCATTGACAGGAAAAGGAGTGCATGTCGTAACAGTTAATGACTATCTTGCAAAGCGGGATAGAGATATTATGGCAGAACTTTTTGAATTTTTAGGACTAACTTCAGGAGTAATTGTTGGAAATATTACGCCAGAACAAAGAAAAGCTAGTTACAACTGCGATATTACTTATGGAACAAATAATGAGTTCGGATTTGATTATTTGAGAGACAACATGGTAGGAGAACTTGAAGATAAAGTACAACGTGGACATAATTATGTAATTGTCGATGAGATTGATTCGATTCTGATTGATGAGGCAAGAACACCGCTTATTATTTCGGGAGCCGCTGAAGAAACTACAGAATGGTACAATACCTTTGCTGAAGTTGCTAAAAGATTGAAAAGAAGTTATAAAACTGAAGAAATTAAGGACAAGAAAAATACTGTAATACCAGATGAAGATTGGGAAGATTATGAAGTTGACGAAAAATCTCATACTGTAACAATTACAGATAAAGGGATTAAAAATGTTGAAAGAATATTAAAAATTGATAACTTATATTCGCCAGAATATGTAGAACTTACTCATTTTTTGACACAGGCTTTAAAAGCAAAAGAATTATTTAAATTGGACAGGGATTATATTATCAATGATGAAAATGAAGTTATTATAGTTGATGAATTTACTGGTCGTCTTATGGATGGAAGACGTTATTCAGATGGCTTACATCAGGCGATAGAAGCTAAGGAAAAACTGGAAGTTGCTGGAGAAAATCAGACTCTTGCGACAATTACATTGCAAAATTACTTTAGAATGTATGAAAAATTATCAGGAATGACAGGAACTGCAAAAACAGAAGAAGATGAATTTAAACAAATTTATAGCTTAAAAGTTATTGTAGTGCCTACAAATAAACCTGTTGCCAGAGTTGACTTGCCAGATGTAATTTATATGAATAAAAAAGCTAAATACAAAGCAATCGCAAGAAAAATCGAAGAACTTTATCAAAAAGGGCAGCCAGTCCTTGTCGGTACAGCATCAATTCAACATTCGGAAGAAGTTTCAGCATTATTGAAAAAGAAAAAAATTCCACACGAAATATTAAATGCTAAACATCATGAAAGAGAAGCAGAAATCATTGCCCAGGCAGGTCGTTACAAAACAGTAACAATCGCAACAAATATGGCAGGACGTGGAACAGATATAAAACTTGGTGGAGATGCAGAATCTTTTGCAGCTAAAGTGGCAGTAAAAGGGACACCTGAATATGATGAAGTTCATAAGGCGTATGTAAAGGAATGTGAAGAAGACAAGAAAAAAGTTATCGCCGCTGGTGGATTGTTTATCCTGGGGACAGAAAGACATGAAAGTAGACGTATAGATAATCAGTTAAGAGGACGTGCGGGACGTCAAGGAGATCCAGGAACATCAGAATTCTACTTATCACTTGATGATGACTTGATGAGATTATTTGGTGGAGACAGATTAAAAACAATGATGAAAATGCTAAAAATTGATGAAGATGAGGAAATTCGTCATAAACAAATCAGTAAATCTGTTGAAAATGCACAAAAACGTATTGAAAGTAGAAACTTTTCATCAAGAAAAAGTCTTATTGAATATGATGATGTAAATAATACTCAAAGAGAAGTCGTTTATGAACAAAGAGATGCGATTTTGAAAAATGAAAATTTAAAAGAGTTAATTACAGCAATGATCTCAGATACTGTGGACGATATTGTAAATTCAGCTTATGTCGGTGAAGGAAGCGGAGAAAAAGACTTTAATTTATTGTCAGATAAACTTCAGGAAACATTTGGATATGAAATTTCAGAAGGTCTGGAAAATGCAAGTGCAGAAGATATTTCAAATAAAGTTTACGATGATTTGATAAAACTTTACGATGAAAAGGAAGAGGCAATTGGAGAAGAAATTTTCAGAAGAATTGAGAGGTATATAATGCTGGAAGTACTGGATTCTAAATGGAGACAGCATTTAAAAGATTTAACAGAGTTACGTGAAGGAATAAGACTTCGTTCATATGGACAAAGAAATCCAATTCACGATTACAAAATTGTCGCTTATGATATTTACAATGAAATGATAGATGCAATAAAACGTGAAACAAGTTCATTTATACTGAAATTAAGAGTACGTGGTGAAGAAGATACGAATAACTTGACACACGAGGAAGTTTCTAATGTAAAATACGAACACGATGAAAATGAAATGATTGGTGACGATGTTTCAGACAGAATGCCATCTGAACCGCAACGTCCACTTTCAAGAAGGGAAAGAAGAGAAAGAGAAAGACGGAATGTCTAATTCTAAAAATGATCTGACTTCAAAAGTTGGACATAATTTAATTTACTAACAAGGATTAATTTCTGTATAAAGCAGTAGTTAATCCTTTTAATTTTTCTTTTCATTTAATTTCTCTTTTTTACAATATTAAACCTAATTTTTCTAAAATTTTAAAATCTATTTTTATTTTTATATCTTTTGTCAATTGCAATACAAATTGTGCCATTAAAATCTAAAATTTATAAGCTTAACAAATTTTATTTTAAATTTGTCGCATTTTATTATAATCTATCGCTGTTAAAAAAAATTTGAAGTTTTGTCGTCCTCTATTCCCCAAAATTCTTTTTCTAGCCATTTTTCTTGACGTGATTTAAAAATGATTAATGAATCTTTGTCTTTACGAATGTGACGTTTTAGTTCAAGGTTTAGTTTTTTTAATAATACTGGTGTTATTTCTCCTTCAAATACTGATTTTTGTACATTTGTTAAATATTTTTTACAAATTTTAAATACGTTTCGAGAAATTTTGGGACCATTGTCTTCTGTTAGAATGTCGTACACTAAAATTATATACATATTACCACCATATTTTAAATCCTTCGTATTTTTTATCTTCTAGCAAGTGTTTTACTAATTTGTATGCTTCTAAACGCATCAGGTGCCGATAGGAAACTTTTCGATTTAAATCTCTATGTTTTATTGAGGTTTCTAATCTTTCGTTAAAAGTTTTTAAAATCAATTTTTGTGCATTTTCTTTCATGTAAAAATAGTTTGAATCTTTAACAAAATCTTTTTCTGTTATCATTTTTTTATTCAAAAGAGAAAAAATAATTCTATCTGCCAAAAGAGGCTTAAACACTTCAGCAATATCAAGTGATAATGAAAACCTTCTTTCTCCTACACTATGCAAATAGCTAATTGTGGGATTTAATTGACTGACATAAATTTCTGAAAGGCATGCTGTATAAACTAGTGTATTCAAAAAAGAAATCATTGTATTAATCATATTATCTGGTGGCCTTTTTACTCTTTTTTCAAAGTCAATTTCCTGATTAACAATTGTATTCCATGCGGTATAATAAGTACGTCTGATACTTCCTTCAATTCCCATTAATTCATTAATCTCGTTTGTTCTAAAAATTCCTTTTTTCAGTGCCTTAATTTCTGTTATTATGGATTCTAAATCTTTTCCTCGTTCCTGATAATATCTTAAATTTCGCAAAATATTTGTGCTTGCTGCATCTATTATTAATTGTGCTAATTCAATTCTTTTGGCATTGTCTGTATAATTTTCAACTTGCTTTACGAATAGTTTTCCAGAAACATTTGATTCTTTTGGATAAAATGTTCCAGTGTAAAAACCATAATAATTAAAAATATGAACAGGAATTTTATTCTGTGCCAAGTAATTTAAACATTTTGTATTTAATGAAACTTCTCCAAATAAGTAAATATCTCTTGTAACTTCTATTTTTATATCTTTAAAACGTCCATCTGGCGCTGTTATTCTTATAACATTATCTTTACGTTTTAATTCACCGCTGGAAAAAATAAAATAACTTTCTGCCATTTTATACCTCTCTTTATGATATTTTTTTATTAATTTTAAATGTAACAAAATTCATAGTATGCACATTTTTTACAAATTTTATCATTAATTACAGGAGGAGCTTTTTCATTTTTACAAATTTTTTCAATATCAATTAAAATTTCCTTCAATGTATTTTCGTCCTCTTTTGTCAAAATTATTTCCTTACGTTCCCTAATTACAGGATAATCAATAATCCCTTTTTCAATTTTTATTCCACGCTGTTTTAGAAAATAAATATAGTATTTTACTTGCCAAATTGCCGCCTCTTCCACAGCTTTACTTTTTTTTATTTCGTGAACAACTTGCCATTTACGGATAAAATCAATGTTGACTGTTTCTTCTATCATAATTTGTTTAGTTTCCGAACTATAACTATTTTCATCAATTAATTTTCCTAGCTGAACATTTTCATTTTCCTCTTCAAGATTAATATTTTTAGACTGGCACCACAATTTACGTTTGCATATAAAATAATAGTTTATCATAATTCCTGTTATTTTCATTGTTTCACCTCATAACATTTAAAAAGTATTATCTTCAAAAAAATCTCGATTTTTTATTTTTACTTCAAATCCTTTTTCATACGAATAATCACAATCTAAAATAATCAATGTTTCATAATCATTTATTTCCATTTTTTCTACTTGTTCAGGAGAAATATCATCAAGTTCATATTCAGGAATTGCTACTTTAAATTGATTTATTTCTCGTCTTGCTTCTATTTTTTCACTTCTTAAATTTTTCCGCTCTTTTTCATTTAATCCCTTTGTTTTCTTCTGTAGGATTTCAATATTTTTCTCTATTTCTTCTTTATTTTCTTGATAAATAATTTTTGGAATTATATCTCTTGAAGCAATATTTCTAAAGATTTTCTGTACTTCTGATTTTGTTTTTTCATATTCCACTATATAATTTTTCAAAGCATAAATATTTTTTACTAATTTTCCATAATACTCCGTATCTTTTAAACTTTCAGTTGAATAAACCTTATCAATCAATTCCAATTTTTCCTTTTCTGTAAGTAATCCATCAATGTTTATCAAGGCTTCTTTAGATTTTTGATGAATTTCTTTATCTATAACTGCTTTAGAACCCTTTATTCCGGAACACTCTTCCGTAAAAACATAGCAGTTATATTTTTCATCCAAAATTTCTCTATTTCTGTAGCATCTTCCCATTCTCTGAAAAAGTCCATTCAAATCTGATAATTCTGTAATAAGAATATCAAAATCCAAATCAAGAGATGCTTCAACTACTTGTGTACCAATCCAGATTCCATTTTCAAAAATATTTTTTGATTTTCTTTCTTTTTTTACACTTTGTTTAAATCTTTTAGGATTGGCAAATTCAGAAATTTCCTTTTCTTTTTTAGCCCTGTCTTTTTTTATAAATCGGCTATGAAGTAGATTCAATTCTTTACACTCTATTCCTAAATTTTTCAAATTTTCATACATTTGTTTGGATTTTTTGACAGTATTGCAGACAACTAAAATTTTATTATCTTTGTAATTTTCTTTTATAAATTCAGCATTGATAGTATCTTTTAATACTTTTATATTATGTCTTTTTTTATCATTTATAAAAGGTTCTGTAGTTACAAATTCTATTTCTTCCTTTTTTAACAAATCTATGATAATTCCTGGTAAAGTGGCAGTCATTATAGCAAATTTCCCACCAAAATCTGTAATATATTTAAGTCCGTATATCAAATAAGCTAATAAATCCGTTGAATACATCTGAATTTCATCAATAACCACTTTAGAATAAGATAGTGTAGCAACTTTTAATTCAAATCCCGGTGCTCTGAAAACAAAATCAAAAAGCTGGTCTATTGTGCAGACTGTCAATGGTAAGGAGAGCTGCTTTGTTTTATCTATATACATAAACAGATCATCATTATCCATTTTTTCTAGATTATTTTTTTCCTTCTTTTTTGTATCTTCTATATATATTTCTCTAAAATCTGAATGTAGCAGCCCTATTCTATTTTCTAGTTTTTCAATCACAATCTGATTTTTCACCCTATTAAAAATGGAATTAATTGCTACTCTTAGCGGCAATGTGAAAAATCCCTTATTATTGCCTATCCAAAGTAGCCCCGCTTCAGTCTTTCCATATCCTGTCTGTGCCACCACTACAACATTTTCATTTTGATTATGAATCATAAACTTCTGCAACTCGTTCCAGTCATTTTTAGGATTATCCTTTTTCAATACATTTTTTAGAAAATCATCCATTTTTTCTTCAAGAAAATCATTTTTTTCCTCAACCGGAATATATGAACTTGCAGCATAATCTATTTTATTCAGTAATCCTTTTAACATCACATATTTTTGAAAAGTTTCAAAGGTTTCCTTTTCTGATAAGATAAAATCTTGAGAATAGATTCTTCCATTTAATTTATAATATTTTTTACTTAATTTCTTTAATTTTACTTTTTCATTCTCGATTTTAAAAATAGAATACTTTAAATTTTCTTCTATATTCTTATTCACATAGTCAAAATATATATTTTGTAACTTTTCCAAATATTTTAGAAAATAGTCTGCTTCAATGTTCATTAATTCTATTTCTGACGAAAAATCTTCTTCTTCAATTTCTGAAATATCTCTTTCATGATGTAATGCAACAGAATAGGATAAAACTTTAATATCACTTTTATCAAAACCATTTTCACTTAAACTTTTGCTATCTATAAAAGAAGTACTTAATAGTCCATGAGGAAGTTCTCCATTTTGCTTTTGACCAGATAACTTACTTTGAAATTTTTTATTTATTTTCCCAAGATCATGATAAATACAGGCAAGTAATAATAATTCTTTATCCACATTTATCTCAGAATATATTGTAAAAAAGTTTTTAAAGTTATTAATCAGATTTTCTGTATGCTCCATTATTGTTTCACCATTAGATTTTGCCAAAAACTCATTTTTCATAATTAATTTCTCCTATAAATTACAACTCACAAAAAACAATTTCATTATCTTCATCAACTGGAACTATTTCTTCTTCCAATGCTGTTATATTTGAAGAATATAGCACTTCTTCCTTTTTCCATTCCCTTATAAATTTTGGTTTTGCTTTTGTACCAATATTTTTAGTTTCATAATTTTTTGTCAATTCATATCTCGTACCACAAATACGAACACCTGAGGCAGGATTACCAAATTCAACTTTTTCATCATATACAAAACTTAAAGGAATATATGCAAACACTTCTTCTCCATTTTCTAAATCCTCTTCCATTTCTTTCTTTTCTACGTCTACAATCCTAACATCCTTAATTAACACAATATCCTCTCTTCTTCCTAAGCTTGGATATTCTCTTGGATATTTGAATGCTTCAAAAATGGTATTTAAAAATTCTTCTGACTGGTCTTCCGGAATAATATGAATTGTCAAGTTTACGTCAACCAGCAGTTCAGCAGTTGCAACTCCTCTATTAATACCATAACCATTTACATTTAATTGATGCCTTCCCATTTCAAAAGGATTTCCATTTTTAAATTCATATCTTGTATATAAGTCATTAACCTTAGAAAAGTAATTTCCACTGATACTTATTTTCATCGGTTTATATTCCTTAAAATCACAGAGGGAATGAACCATTCCAATTACTGTCGAATATGGTGGCAAAGGATAGCTTTCTTTCAGCTGAAAACTTGTTGGAACTTTATAATTCACCATATTTTGATACAATTTCAATTTAATTGCCTTCATAGTTATCCATCAACTTTCTCTGTATAATAATTATCAACCTTTTCTTTTAACTGTTTGAAAAATTCAGGAACATCTAGTACATTTATGTTTTTTCCTTTTAATTTTTCTTCAACTTCTGTATCATTTTCAAATTGTTCTTTCACAATTCCGGAGATTGTATCTTCTTCAATATAATCATAGATTCCGCTACACAGTTTATCAGCTAGAATCTTGTTATTTTTAACATCCACTATATTTTCAAAAAATGGATTTTTTATATCATACACTCCACCTATTATAAATAAGGGTTTCAAATCTTCCCTTCTTCCTTTAATATCCCTATAAAGTAATGAAATCGTATCTAGAAGTTTTTTCACTCTTCTTGATTTTTCTTCATTTGAAACTTCAATTTCATCCAATTCATCTATTCCAATTCTATCTAAATCTATAGTAACTGTATATTTATAGTAAGATTTGTGTATTTCAGCCTGTGCTATATTTGGAAATTCTCCAATTCTATCAGCTAATCCTTTATTTGTTAAAAATTCCAAATCCCCTTTAAATGTTTCCAATGAAATTGCATTTGACAGTCTTACTATTGCAGAACGATTTTTAGAATTTTCACCTTTTATTGTTTTCATATATCCAAAAAAATCAAGTTCAGGATAATCTTTAATTGTCGTATCTGCTGAAAATTGAACTATTTTCTTGTCTCCACTTCCTTCTGCTTTTACTGGTGACTTTTCTTCTCCAAGCTGTTCTATAATATTATATCTTATTGCCTGTCTAGAAATATATGTGTATTGTTCCCCCTTATTTCTTGATAATTTCTTTAATGCTGCAACATTTCCTATTCCTTCTCCATAGTTAGCACTTTGTGCCAAAAATATTGCTGTAAAAGTTAAACCTTTTTTATTCATAATTATTCATTCCCTTCTTTTTTATCTGTCTTATTTTCATTCTTACTTTTATCTTCACCTAATAAACCTAATAAAAATCCATGACCTAATGTCTGAAAATTTTCATCATTTAAAAGTGCTTTAGCAAAAAGTGAGCTAATATTTTTTCCTGCATAAGCATGAGCTGAAATCAGTGCATCCATAAACATATCAACATTATTAATTCTCAAAGCATTCTGAAGTCTGTATAACAGACTTCCAATCTTTTTATCATTTCCACTTTTTCTTATATATTCTTCCCTAAAAATCATTGCATCTCTTCTTATATAGAAAATATCTTTTTCTGTTAATTCTTCTGATGTTTTCTTATTTTCCTTTTTTTCAATTATTTCTTGCTTATCCATTTTCTTCAACCTCCTGATATAATCCAAATTTATTTTTAGCAAATCTTCTATATTTTTTAGTTTACAAGATAATTTTGTTTTTGAAATCTTATAATAACATAATTTGTTTATTAATGAGAATAAATTTTGATTATTTAACAATTCTGTTATTGTTGTATCATAAAGATAAAAATACCTTCTATCAATTAAATACCATTTATCTAATAAGGCATCTAATTTTTCTTTATTTTCAGATAAAAGTTTTAAAATATTTCGTGACAATAAAGTAAACTTATAATGTCCTTCCTCAAACTTCACAATCTGAATATCTGATAATTCATATTTTGTATTGTCTTTTTCTTTCTTGATTTCCTTCAATAAATTTTTATACAGATTTATATTCTTTTCTTCCGACTCATCTTCTAAAATATTATATGCAATTCCATTATTTATTTTACATAATTGGTCTATATTATGATTTGCATTTACGAATATTCCTTTGTCAGCTCCGTATATAAATCCTGCCGGAACGCAGGAATAAACCAATGTAACTAAAGGAGTTACTGCAATATCATTTACAAAATTCCAGACATGTGACGGCTTTCTATTCACATCAAAACCTGTGTCATTTAAAAATCCTAATGTATTTTTATAATCCTTCATTAGCATATTCGAAAGTACACATTTATATTTAAATTTAGACTTGTCAGCATTAACATATTCTAATGCAGGTTCTACAAAATATGATTTATGTTCTTCATAAATATCTTTAGCGGCATTTGCCCTATTTAAAAATGATACACTGCTCCAGGCATTATTTATTATTACATAAGCTATATTTTTAGCAGCAAGATAATTTTTTACATTTCCGTTCTTATCAGTTATTTTCTTCTTAAAAAAATCAATAATTTCCTTCATAATTTTGATATTATTTTTTACATCATCTTTTGAAATTTCATCAATATTTTCTTTAGGTTCTTTTATTTTTTTTAATTCCTTTTCCAGTCCTAAAATTTTATTAGTCCCGTCTTTTTCTATAAAATCATACGCCTTCTTATAACTTGCAGATTTAATTTTAGCTTTGAAAAATGTAATTTTGTCATTTATCATTTTTAATTCATTAATACTTCTAATTTTTTCTCCATTTTCCTCAAATTCATCAATGTATTTTTCAAATTCCAGGATTTTACCATAAGTTAGTGTTTTCCCATATCTTTTTATAAAAAAATCAAAATATTTATACTCAAAGTTTTCCAGAACTTTTGGAGAAAATCTTATTAAGCGATTTTTATCATCTATTTCCAGTTCTCCATTATTTCTTGCTTCTTCTCCAAGAATATTTATAAATCCTAACAATCCAGCATTAAATAACCAATCCTTCAATTTCAATTCTATTTTTTCATCACTCATTTTTCTACCTTTTCCTAATTCAAATTATTTCAATTTTTCCAGCATTCCAAATCCACTTCCAGTTATGCTCCCAAGCCCTGCATTATAAATATAATCCAAAATATAACTTTTCCCTTCCAATTTCAATATACCAACTGAAGTATCCAAAAATTTACCATTAAATTTATTTTCATAATTTAAAGTTTTATCTTTTTTAGTCTTATCATAATGCTTTACAACGATTTTTTTAGTCTGACTTGAATCTATTATCAAATCTTCAATATCTTTTTTTACATATTCTCCTTTTAATTCTTTAAGTCTTGTATAAAGATTTCTTTTTATAATTTCAGTAAATTTATCGTCTGTTCCTATATAGTATGCATCTTTTTTAGTCTCCTGATTATGATCACGGCAAACTATTGGGGACATAGTTTTAACGATTAATACATTGTCCTTTATAATTTTTCTCGGTAAAATCGAAATGTTAGTAACCACAACCTTTGTTTCTTCCGAAATTTCTATCTCTTTAAACCTAAGACTTGAAAAAGCATTATAAATGTTCAAACTATCAACATTATCGTACGCTGAAAAATTAATTGTAGCCTTTTTTTCATCGCCTAAAAATCTAATTTCATTTTTTTCAAATTTTACATTCTGAAAATAAACCGCCCATGTATAATTTTTCTGTTTTGCAGTTCCAAAGAAATCTTCAAAAATATCAAGATCACACTGTTTCAATCCTTTTTTTAAAATACGCAAAATCTTTGATCTCCAATTAACAGGAAAACTATTTCCTTTTATTAATTCAATATTAATTTTGAATCTCATGTCTTTTTTATACCTTTCTTTCTGTTATTTTTTTCTTTGAAATATAATATATTATATCCTATTTTCTATAAAAGTAAATACTCGTATAGTAAACTTTTACTACTATTCAATATTTTTAATCTGTCGATGCCTAATAACTAAAAAATCCCTGTATATCGACAGATTTTTAAAATCACTGATTTTTACTAATTTTCTTAAATATTTTTAGTTTAAAATAAAAAATCAACCTTTAAAATTTTGAAAAAAAATTAGGTATCGACAAAATTGATAAAAAATGATATGATATACAAGGAAGTTAATAATGATTTAGTTTTAATAGCACAAATTGTATTGTAAATTATTAGAAACCTTGTTTTTAATAACAGGATTTTTTGTTTTAATAGCACAAATTGTATTGTAAATCTCCCTACATCTTGTATTTTTAACACTCTTGTGCTAGTTTTAATAGCACAAATTGTATTGTAAATGCAAATGAAACTTTTAGTTGTGGATTGAAACATCCGTTTTAATAGCACAAATTGTATTGTAAATGGAATAAAAGAAAAATTGGAGGAATACTTAAACCACGTTTTAATAGCACAAATTGTATTGTAAATGATGCTTTTAGTGCTTCTGCGAAAGTTTCAAAACTGTTTTAATAGCACAAATTGTATTGTAAATCAAGTATCTACCATCTGCATCTTTCCACAATTTCAGTTTTAATAGCACAAATTGTATTGTAAATAACACATTCAGGCACTCAATGACTATCTTAGCTGGCGTTTTAATAGCACAAATTGTATTGTAAATTCGTATATTATATGAGGATTATAATACTTGTCAGCTGTTTTAATAGCACAAATTGTATTGTAAATGCTTTTCAACCCATTTAATATCCGTTTTAATGTTGTGTTTTAATAGCACAAATTGTATTGTAAATCATCTTAAAGCTGTATTTAATACCACTGACAAGGAAGTTTTAATAGCACAAATTGTATTGTAAATCTCCTCTTTGCCAATGTTGTTTTTAATTTGCACTCGGTTTTAATAGCACAAATTGTATTGTAAATGATTAGTAAATACATAATGCAATAAGTCTAAATCATGTTTTAATAGCACAAATTGTATTGTAAATAATCACTTTGTATGCTTGACTTAAACTTACTTCCAAGTTTTAATAGCACAAATTGTATTGTAAATTTGCGTCTTCGATATAATCGAGAACGATTCTTTCAAGTTTTAATAGCACAAATTGTATTGTAAATGCTTTCTTGATATTATTATACTATACTTTTTATCAAAAGTTTTAATAGCACAAATTGTATTGTAAATGCCTGTTAAGGACTTCAACAAGTTTTTCGTTTTGTGGTTTTAATAGCACAAATTGTATTGTAAATTTGTGAATATTTACTATTTGTTTCTCAACTTTAAATGTTTTAATAGCACAAATTGTATTGTAAATTCCGCCGCCGGACCGTAAATAATCGTATTATTGCTGTTTTAATAGCACAAATTGTATTGTAAATAATTGTATTATATGGAATGTTGGGACTGGCTGGTAAAGTTTTAATAGCACAAATTGTATTGTAAATGTGTAAACGGAGATTACAACAACATTATTAGAAAACGTTTTAATAGCACAAATTGTATTGTAAATATAATACCATTAAAGGCTTTATTTTTGAGTTTAATTGTTTTAATAGCACAAATTGTATTGTAAATTTGTATTGTTTGTGTCAAATTCTCCTAGAAGTGTACGTTTTAATAGCACAAATTGTATTGTAAATACAGGTATGGCACGTTCGGTTAGGTCTAATTAAATCGTTTTAATAGCACAAATTGTATTGTAAATTTTTCTCTAATTCTTTAATTTTTGAATACAAACTGTTTTAATAGCACAAATTGTATTGTAAATTTCTTTATCTGAGCCTAAAATATCATCTAAAATTCTGTTTTAATAGCACAAATTGTATTGTAAATCAAAATTATTGGACTTTGGTAACTTTGATACAATTGTTTTAATAGCACAAATTGTATTGTAAATTATATTGCCTTGTACTTGCCTTTACATATTGGTATCGTTTTAATAGCACAAATTGTATTGTAAATTAAAAATTGATAAAACTTGTTAATTAATACTTATTTGTTTTAATAGCACAAATTGTATTGTAAATGTTTTTAATGGAAAAAATGCAATAGATATTATGGAGTTTTAATAGCACAAATTGTATTGTAAATTTATTCAACATCTCCTTATAGTTTTTATTAATTTTTGTTTTAATAGCACAAATTGTATTGTAAATTTAGTAAATACTTGTTGGGAAACAGAGAAATTATAGTTTTAATAGCACAAATTGTATTGTAAATGATGTAAAAGACGAAGAAGGGAATATTAATCTTAAAGTTTTAATAGCACAAATTGTATTGTAAATGAAAAAGGACTTAAAAGATTTCGAGCAAGAAGAAAAGTTTTAATAGCACAAATTGTATTGTAAATACTTTTGAGGAAACTGCTGAACACATCTTGAAAGATGTTTTAATAGCACAAATTGTATTGTAAATAGTTATATCGCCAAAAACCTTTTTCAGCCTTCTGTAGTTTTAATAGCACAAATTGTATTGTAAATCTTGTTGTGCTTTAAATTTAGTTAGTTTTGCCATCTGTTTTAATAGCACAAATTGTATTGTAAATGCTTACACATTTGCTCAAGGAATTAATGGACGTTGGGTTTTAATAGCACAAATTGTATTGTAAATTTCCCGCCCGCAGCCCTTCAGTTGTGCCAAGTGTGGTTTTAATAGCACAAATTGTATTGTAAATTCAACTCCCCTTATTTTCTACCAGTACCTTTAAAAAGTTTTAATAGCACAAATTGTATTGTAAATATTCATTTATATAATCATATTCTTTTAATTTCTTTAGTTTTAATAGCACAAATTGTATTGTAAATATACAAATTGTCTCTTTCCAAAAGTTATTAAATATTGTTTTAATAGCACAAATTGTATTGTAAATTTAAATCAATGATAAATTATTTTCATATCTGAACTTGTTTTAATAGCACAAATTGTATTGTAAATTAGTGTTAGAGGAATTAACACAATTAAAGATTAATTGTTTTAATAGCACAAATTGTATTGTAAATATCAAAAAATAAGTATATTAATGATGATAATAATATGTTTTAATAGCACAAATTGTATTGTAAATTTTTCACTTTCTCGTTGTTGCTGTTTACTAATGTTGTTTTAATAGCACAAATTGTATTGTAAATCGAATTCTTCCATATCTGAAAATTTGCCTTTTTTAGTTTTAATAGCACAAATTGTATTGTAAATTGCGGAATTGGCTTTTATTTAATTGAATGTTATTGTGTTTTAATAGCACAAATTGTATTGTAAATTTCAATACTATATTCTCTAATACTGGAATATCTTTGTTTTAATAGCACAAATTGTATTGTAAATAAAGGTTTCTAAAAACAATATCGGCGATTTCTGACAAGTTTTAATAGCACAAATTGTATTGTAAATATACAAATAGAAGTAGTTGCTAACAATAACAATAAGTTTTAATAGCACAAATTGTATTGTAAATTTTCTTCCGCAAATTGCACAAGTTCTTGACTTTAAGTTTTAATAGCACAAATTGTATTGTAAATTGATATTAAGAGAAAAGATTTGGAAGATGCTTTATTGTTTTAATAGCACAAATTGTATTGTAAATATTCACAATCATACACTCCATTAAACGTTGTAGTGGTTTTAATAGCACAAATTGTATTGTAAATGTTGCAGGACTGTTTATGGGAATTGCTGAAGCAATGTTTTAATAGCACAAATTGTATTGTAAATACAGTATCTTGTACTAATCTGTACTCTGAACTTTCGTTTTAATAGCACAAATTGTATTGTAAATTATGTTTACCGATTTCCCTTTTGACGCTTTTATAAGGTTTTAATAGCACAAATTGTATTGTAAATCAATTTCGTGCAGTAAGTCATCTTCTTTCTTTTCATGTTTTAATAGCACAAATTGTATTGTAAATTCAAATTTTTGTTCTTTACGATGCAGATTGTTTTGTGTTTTAATAGCACAAATTGTATTGTAAATTGATATTAAGGAGGTGTAGATAATAATTGAGTAGTAGTTTTAATAGCACAAATTGTATTGTAAATATAATGGTAATTGGGACTTTTGCGGGCGTGGCCTTGGTTTTAATAGCACAAATTGTATTGTAAATTTACTCAATCATATAATTTAAATGATAATATGTTTGGTTTTAATAGCACAAATTGTATTGTAAATAATTATGAAATATGGAAAGGGTATGTTTTTTCAAAAGTTTTAATAGCACAAATTGTATTGTAAATTTATCTTTGTATGTTTTTACATCACAATAAAAATAAGTTTTAATAGCACAAATTGTATTGTAAATACAATCATCTGTAGGAGTGTGATTTATGGACATAAAGTTTTAATAGCACAAATTGTATTGTAAATAATTTTGATAGCTTTTCTTCTATTTTTGAAGCGGCTGTTTTAATAGCACAAATTGTATTGTAAATTAAAAATTTATTTCTTAAATAATTTCTTAATTCTGGTTTTAATAGCACAAATTGTATTGTAAATGTTGGGAGGACGAATAATGAGAGAAATAAAATTTAGGTTTTAATAGCACAAATTGTATTGTAAATTTTGTCTATAAGGAAAATATGGATATTTTTGAACTGGGTTTTAATAGCACAAATTGTATTGTAAATGTTACAGTTCCTCATATTCTTTCAGGTTTTCCAGTATGTTTTAATAGCACAAATTGTATTGTAAATAATAACCGTATTCGTCAGTTTTAAGATTATGTTCATGTTTTAATAGCACAAATTGTATTGTAAATCAATTCTGCTTTTTCTATCCAGTTCTGAACATACAGTGTTTTAATAGCACAAATTGTATTGTAAATTATAAACTGGCAATTGAAAAATCGTATTCGGGATGTGTTTTAATAGCACAAATTGTATTGTAAATTATCTTCCTTAGTTATTTGATAATACTTTTTCCAAGTTTTAATAGCACAAATTGTATTGTAAATCTTTGTGGTTGTTTTCAAAGATAAGTTCCTTTGCCTGTTTTAATAGCACAAATTGTATTGTAAATAGAAGATTTTATGTATGTAAGAAATGGTAAACAAGTGTTTTAATAGCACAAATTGTATTGTAAATGGAGAATTGAAGAGCCTTTAAAAATTCTGAAGGTACGTTTTAATAGCACAAATTGTATTGTAAATTGTCTAGTGAGCGGAAGACGACCCTTGAAACGAAGGTTTTAATAGCACAAATTGTATTGTAAATCATCTTCGGTGAAAGCAAATTTTTCTTGTAACTGACGTTTTAATAGCACAAATTGTATTGTAAATCGTCTAGTGTAGCAGTTCTTAGCCCACTGCGCAAGGTTTTAATAGCACAAATTGTATTGTAAATCCTTTTGAGTTATAATAATATCGCCAAATAAAATCGTTTTAATAGCACAAATTGTATTGTAAATTTTTTATCACATAATTCTAATGAATAATTATCAAAGTTTTAATAGCACAAATTGTATTGTAAATCAAAACAAGGAGCGATAGTTTCGACTATTTTTGGAGGTTTTAATAGCACAAATTGTATTGTAAATTTCTGTACATTTGCTATTTTATTCCAGCCCATAAAAGTTTTAATAGCACAAATTGTATTGTAAATTGCATTTTACCCTTGACTATTGCGGGCACAATTTGTAAATTTTAAAATATTAATCAGTAAAATAGCTGTACTTTTGTTAATAAAGCATGGCTATTTTTAGTTTACAAATGCTTTTTCTTGTTTATTTTATTTGAAATTCTAAAAAAATAGGTTAAAATATAGCAATAAAAAGAATATTAAAATTTAAGTAAGGGAGAATGCGGATGAAAAAAAATGTAGCAGCATTTTTTGATATAGATGGAACAATTTATAGGGATTCTTTGCTGATTGAGCATTTTAAAATGCTTGTGCAGTATGAATATATTGATATGATGACTTGGGAAGGGAAAGTTAAGGAGAAATTTTCCAAGTGGGAAAATAGGACTGGGGATTATGATGATTATCTGGATGAACTTGTCCAGACTTATATGGAAGCATTAAAGAATTTTAGCAAAGAGGATATGGATTTTATTGCGAAAAGAGTAATGAAACTTAAAGGAGACAAAGTTTACCGATATACACGTGAGAGGCTCAAATATCATAAGGAAAGAAATCACAAAGTTATAATTATTTCTGGAAGTCCAGATTTTCTTGTAAGCAAAATGGCTGAAAGATATGGAGTTAAGGATTACAGGGCATCTACTTATGAAGTTAATGAAAATGGCATTTTTACAGGAAAAGTGATACCAATGTGGGATGCCAAGAGTAAACAAAAAGCAATAGCAGATTTTTGTAAAATGTACAAAATAGATTTGACAAAATCATATGCTTACGGAGATACAACAGGTGACCTGACAATGTTCAAAAATGTAGGCAAGGCTATTGCTATAAATCCAGCTAAAAAATTATTGCAAAAAATAAAGCGGGATAAGGAATTGAAGGAAAAAGTTATGATTATTGTAGAAAGAAAAGATGTTATTTATAAATTAAAAGCAGATGTGGATATTATATAGATTAATTTTCTATAAGAATTAAAAATTTTGAGAATATAATTCGTAAATTAAATTTTTTAGATAATTTTTTGAATAAAATCCTTATTTTTGTCAAAATTAAAAGTTTAAAGTAAGAATATTTGTTAATGGAAAAGATTTACCATACAAAATAAAAATTGTTAGTAAGAGGCTTTTAATCTTTGATTTAAGTAAAAAAATTGACATTAAACGTATATATTTTTTAATTGAAAAATATAATTTGATAAAATAACTTTTTATAAATATGTAAAAATTAAATTAACTAAAGAGAGAGGATAATTATGGATAAAAATTTAAAGATAGTTTATTTGGACAGAATTACGGCTGGACCTATTGATTTGAAAGAAAAATTTTCTAAATACGGTAAATACATTGAGTATGAAGATACTGATTCTAGCGAAATTGACGAGAGAATAAAGGATGTGGATGTTGTAATAACGACTCGGATAAAATTGGGAAAAAAGCAGTTTGAGAAGGCTGAAAAACTTAAATTGATACTTATTACAGCGACAGGATTTAACCATATTGATGTGAAAAGCGCAAATGAGTTTGGAATAAAAGTAGCGAATGTTTCGGGGTATTCGACTAATTCTGTGGCACAACTTGCGATTACTTTTTTATTGAATGAATTAACGCCTGTTAATAAATATTATGAGGAAGTTAAGGAAGGAAAATGGATAAATGTTGCTGTTCCTGAATATCAGAAATATCCGATAGATGATGCAGATGGGAAAATTTTAGGAATTGTGGGATTTGGAAATATTGGCAAGAGAGTTGCTCAAGTTGCAGAAATATTGGGAATGAAGGTAATGGTGGTAAAAAATAATGAAAAGGATTATGGAAAAACTAACTCTGTAATTGAAAAAGATGGGATTTTACAATATGACTTGGATGAAGTTCTCGAAAAATGTGATGTTTTAACGCTTCATGTCCCGCTGACTGATTCGACACGGAATCTTATAAATCTTGAAAAAATGAAAAAGATGAAGAAAAGTGCAGTAATTTTGAATTTAGCGAGAGGACCTGTAATAAATCAGGAAGATTTGTATTTTGCGCTAAAAAATAAAATAATAAAATCAGCGGCTGTTGATGTTACAAGTGTTGAGCCAATTGAAAAAAATTCTAAATTATTTGAGCTGGATAATATTTTAATTACACCGCATATTGCTTGGAAATCTGAAAAAAGCATGATAAAACTGATGGACGATGTTGAGAAAAATTTAAAATTATTTCTTGAAGGAAAGCTGGAAGGCTTAAAATAGGGAAAATTTTCAAAAATATTTCAGAAAATTCTGTACTAAACTAGTACTTTTCAGAAATGTTTTTTACAGAAAAATTTTACTAGAAATGTGAAAGAGGTGAAAAATAAATGTTAATAAATAATTTTAGTGGGATAAAACTTGAGTTTGATGGACTTTATTATGGGGGAAATTATGATATTGAAATTTTTCCTGATGGAAGATTTTATTATTCATATATTGAGAATACATCGGTTGAGCTTAAAAAAGGCTCTTTTCAGATTAATCAGAAAGAAATTATGATTTTTGAGGAAATGATGGACTATTTTGAACTTTTAAAAAATCAGAGCAATTATATGATAAATGAGTTCAATTTTGGAAATGGAGTTCTTGTTATTCATAAAAATAACGGACGAGAGGAAAAAATCCAGCTTGGCAAGGAAATGATGTTTGAATATGCAAAAACATTAATTGATAAATATACGAAAAAATCAAAACGACTTTTTCTACTGGATACTTATTTGGAAGGAGCTAAATATATCAGAAATTTTGCAATTAAAATTAAAGATGAAGTTCAATTGGATTTATTCCGTGAATTTAACGGTATTTCCCTAAATGCAGTGGCTGTGTTTAATTCCAATAAGGAAAAAGTAGGATATTTGCCAAAGAATCAAAGTGAAATTATTGCAAGAATGATTGATGCTGGAAAGAAGTTTGTTGCAGTTCCAATTCCATTTGATGAAGAAATAGCTTTAAAAATATATCTTTTAGATTAATTAAAATAATATTAATTATTTTCTTGACAAATAAATATTTTTGAGGTAAAATAATAACAGATGATTAAAATTAAATTAATTTTTAAAATAGTACTATTATTTAATTGTCAAAAATAAAACAGGGGGAATAATTATGGGATTCAGATTGAGTGTAAAAGGGCAGGAAAATGAAATTTTACTTGATAAGGAAAGCATTCTAGATGTAAAATACATTTCTGAAACGCCTGATGATTCAAATGCGAGAGCGACAGACTTGGGAGTAATCTTGGAAATTCGTGGAAAAATACTGGCAGCAGCAAGTGGAGATACAGAAGACGATACAAGAAAAGTCGCACAATGGTCGTTAGTACCATCAGAAGCAAGCGACGCTTACAGACAAGCTAGCCTTGAAATAATCTCAGCAGGACAAATGGTAAGAAAAATCGACATGACAAACGTGTTTGTGGTTGATTATATTGAAGAATACGGAAATCAGGCTGGAACTGGAACTTTTTCACTAAAAATAAAACAGAAGAAGGAAAAAGTGAAGGAAGTTGCAATTGAAGGAGGATATGCAACACAGGAAGCTTAATTTAGCAAATTAGAATTTTCAAAATTCTAAAATCAGAAATATAAAACATTTTTGAACTTTGGAAAATTTTTGTAAGTAAAATTATATAAAAATAATCTCTTTTTCTTGAAATTTATTTAAGATAGGAGGTTATTTTTTTATAGAAAATTTTGTTATAGTAATATTAATCCTGTTTACATAGTGAATATTTACTAAATTTTGATTATTAGGGAATTAAAACTTCTTGTTTTTATGGGGGTGTTAGTATTAGATTATCTTGTTTAATAACAGTTTTTACTATTTTTATTGGAAAAGTTTGTAATAAATTTGTTATTTAAATGAGATTTAGTATGAGAACAGAATTATAAAATTAATATTTAAGATGTATTATTAAATTAAGAAAAAATGCTTTGAGAAAAAATGTAAAAATGGTAAAATATACAAATATGAATATTGTTAAAATTTAAAGAAAAGAGGAATAATTAAGTTGAAAAGAGCAGTTATATTGGATACGAGTGCGATTATGTATAGAAGCCATTTTGCACTGATGGGAATGAGAAATAGCAGCGGGATGTCTACTGGGGCGACATTTGGATTTATTAATACGCTGGAAAGTGTGATTAGGGAGTTTAGGCCTGATTATCTGGTGGCTTGCCTGGATGTGAAAAGGGACGAGTTGGAGAGAACTGGGGAGTTGGAAACGTATAAGGCACATAGGGAAAGTATGCCTGAAGAGCTGGTTATGCAGATTGATACTATTATGAAGGTATTGGATGGGTATAGAATTCCGAAATATAAGAAGGCTGGGCAGGAAGCGGATGATGTTATTGCCACTTTTGCCACTAAATTTTCTAACGATGCTGATGAACAAATTGAGGTTTTTGTAATAACTGGGGATAAGGATTTGACACAGCTTGTAGATGGAAAAATTAACATTGCCTTGCTTGGAAAAGGGGATAAAAATTCTGCATTTAAACATATAAAGACTGATGAAGATGTAGTTGAATATTTGGGAGTTACGCCTGATAAGATTCCTGATTTGTTTGGGCTTATGGGAGATAAGTCGGACGGAATTCCAGGAGTTGCTGGGATTGGACCTAAAAATGGAGTGAAACTTATTACGACTTATGGAAATTTGGAAGGAATTTACGAAAATATTGATGAAATAAAAGGGAAACAGAAGGAAAAATTACTGACTGACAAGGAAAATGCCTTTATAAGTCGGGAACTTGCAACTGTGAAAAGGGAGCTTGATGTTGAATACGATAAAAATAAATTGAAATTTGAGGAAAAGGATTTTGACAGTCTTTTAAAACTTTATGAAGAGCTTAATTTTAAAAGATTTTCTAAAGCTGTGGAAGAAGAAAAGGAAAGATTCTTGCAAAATGGTAATCAGAAGGAACTTACTGAAGAAGAGAAGTTAGTTTTAGAAAAAAATAAAAAAATTACTGAAGAAAAATTGGAAAAAGAGAGATTTGAAAGAGAAAAAATTGAAAAGCAGGAATTGGAGTATGATAAGGAAAATCCAATTTTTGATGGAATTTCACATTTTTATGAGCATGTAGAGTATGAGCATAATTCAGAAATAGATAAAAAAATTGATGAAATTCAAGTTTTAAAAGAAGAATTGGCAAT
Organism: Leptotrichia buccalis C-1013-b; assembly: GCF_000023905.1. Lineage (NCBI taxonomy): Bacteria > Fusobacteriati > Fusobacteriota > Fusobacteriia > Fusobacteriales > Leptotrichiaceae > Leptotrichia > Leptotrichia buccalis. The sequence goes on from NC_013192.1 coordinate 889,856, forward strand.
AGAATATGAGGCTCAGAAGAAAAAGCAGGAAGAGATCGCACTAGAAAATCAGAAAACTGAAAAAACCAAGAAAATTAAAGATGAAAAAGTGTATTTTGAGAAAAATTATGGAAAAGTTGTGAGCTGGAATGATGCTTATTCTGTGATTGAGAAAATGGATAAAAAAGTGGCAATTTTTGAGAATATGCTTGGACTTTCCATTTGCGATGAAAAAATGAATATTGTGCTTTTGGATAGTGAATTGAAAAATATTTTACAAAATAAAAATTATGAAAAATCAGGAGCTGAAGTTCAAATTAACTTGTTCAGTTTAGGTGAGAATACTGCTGAAAAAGAAGACAACAAAAAAAATATTGAGAATATTTATAAATTATTGAGTGAGAAAGAAATTATTGCCTATAATGTGAAAGAGTATATGAAAAGTGGAGAAAGTGAGTATTTTGGATACTCTGTTGGTGGAAAAACTTATGGGATAAATGAAGAGAGATTCGGGATAAAATGCACGGAATATTTTGATATTTTGCTTGCAAGATATGTACTTGGGACAGAAAGTTTGCAGGAAATCGAGGAAATAATTTTAGATGAGTTTGGTGTTGAGATTGCAACTTTTGAGGAGCAATTTAAAAAGGAACGAAGAAAGAAGGATTTTAGCGATGTTTCTGATGATGTGGTTTGTGAGTTTTTATCAAAGAGAACGTTTTTTATTTATAAATTGGAAATAATTTTTAGAAATAGATTACAAAATGAGCAGTTCTTAAATATATTTGACAAGCTGGAAAGTCGATTAATACCAGTATTGGCACAAATGGAAGAAACTGGAATAAAAATTGATAAAAAATATTTCAGTGAATTTCAGAATGAGCTGGAAGAAAAGATAAATATGCTTCAAAGTGATATTTATAAACTTGCTGATGGAGAATTTAATATTGATTCGCCACAACAATTAGGAGAAGTTTTGTTTGAAAAATTACAGATTCCATCAGGTAAAAAGACAAAAACTGGATATTCAACAAATGTGGAAGTTCTGGAAATGATTGCAAACAATCGAGAATTGACAGAAGACAAACGTATGATTGGGAAAAAGCTTCTGGAATACAGGGCTTATAAGAAATTATTATCAACATACATTGAGCCAATTCCAAAACTGGCGGATAAAGAGGAAAGGATTCATACGACTTTTAACCAAAATGGGACATCTACTGGACGGCTTTCGTCAGCAAATCCAAATTTACAGAATATTCCTGTGAGAACAGATGATGGAATAAGGATTCGTACAGGTTTTGTATCAAAAGAAGGACATAGCTTGATTTCATTTGACTATTCACAAATTGAATTGAGAGTTTTGGCTGAATTGTCAAAAGATAGGCATTTAGTACAGGCGTATCAGGATAATCAGGATTTGCATAACTTGACGGCAAGAAAGATATTTTTCAAAACCGAAGAAGATGAGATTTCACGGCATGAGAGAAGTATTGCAAAAGTAATTAATTTTAGTATTCTGTATGGAAAAACTCCGTTTGGGTTGTCAAAGGAACTGGGAATTACAGTTCAGGAGGCTTCTCAATATATTACGACATATTTTGAGGAATATCCGAGAGTCAGAAAATTTTTGGATATTGTGACAGAAACGGCTAAACTTCACGGTTTTGTAGAAACTTTTTACGGTACGAGAAGATACATTAGCGGAATTAATGCTACAAATAAAAATGTACAGGCACAGGCTGTGAGAATGGCGGTAAATACTGTCGTTCAGGGAACAGCAGCAAATATTATAAAAAAAGTTATGATTGAACTTCATGAGGAGTTTAAAAATGATGAAAATATCAAAATGCTTCTCCAAGTTCACGATGAACTGATTTTTGAAGTTCGTGATGAATTTGCTAAGGAATACATGGAAAAAATTGAAAAAATTATGGAAAATACTGTTAAATTTAAGAAAGTTCCATTAAAAGCGAATGGAAGTGTGGCTAAAAATTGGGGATTATTAAAGTAATAATATATTTTATATATGATAGAAATATATATTATATATTTGACTAATTGTTTTGAAATTGTTAGAATAATACTATATAAGGAAGGAATCAGAACAAAAAATGGCACAAATAAGAAAATTGGAAAACTATTTAAAGGGATTAAAAGATGGTACTGGAATTGGAATTGCCTATATTCCCTTTGGAGTTGCAATTGGACTGATTTCAGCCAAAAGTTTTTCCCAAATTTTGCCAATGATTGGGCTTACATCGTTTGGAATGTATGCAGGAGGGGCTCATTCATTACTGTTAAAGATACTTTATGTGATGAAGTCGCCTCCAGTTGAAGTGATTTTATCTATTGCTCTTATCAATTTAAGATATTTACTGTTAAATATCGTTATTTTTAGACAGCTTGGTGAAAAAACTCCTATTTTTCAGAAGTTTCTGGTAGGCGTGGGGCTTACTGATGAAACTGTAACATATCTGACATTGAAAAAGGCAACAAATGCGTGGTATATGATGGGAGTAAATACAATTCCATATTTTTGCTACTGTTTTGGTACAATTTTTGGAGCGATATTTGGTGAAAAATTGCCTGAATCACTTATGACAAGTATGAATTTTGTGCTTTATTCTATATTTTTCAGCATGCTAATAATGGCTTTGAGCCAAAATTTTAAATATATAAGAATTGTTTTGCTGGCACTTATTATAAAAATGGCATTTTCATTTTTGCCTATTTTAAATAAGGTAAGTTCAGGATGGGTTATGATTTTGACGATGTTTTTGGCAAGTTTTATATATGCACAGCTTTATTATAATGAAAATCCTGAAAAGCAGGAAAACGATGAAATTGATAAAAGGAAAGGAAGTGATAAGATTGAATTATAACGAAAATTTAGGGATTTTAACAATGATTTTGATGACACTCATAATCATGACGGTAATACTGAGGACATTGCCAATATTTGTAAAAATTCCAGAAAATAACCTAAAAGTTAATAAATTCTTTGAAGCACTTCCTTATACAGTACTGACAGTATTAGTATTTCCAGACATTTTCACATCTACTGGGAGTACAAAATTTGACATAATAAGAGTTCTGATTGGAATGGCAATCGTGGCATATTTAACTTTTAGGAAGACAAATCTGGGAATAATAATAATTGTTTCTATTGCAGTGATATATTTTTTAGGAATGTTAAAAGGAAGTTTTTAAATAAAAACAGAAAAATTTTAAAGAAATATAAATTAAAATTGATATTTAAAAAGGATTTTTATGAGTTTAGATAATTATAAAAAATTTTTAGGACAAAAAATACATGTAAAGATGGATAGAAAAATGGGAGAAAGACATCTTAAATATAATTTTATATATCCAGTAAATTATGGATATATTCCAAATACTATTAGTGAAGATGGAGAAGAAATAGATGTGTATATTTTGGGAGTTTTTGAACCTGTTGATGAATTTTGTGGAATATGTAGAGCTATTGTGTATAGGTATGATGATGAAGAGAATAAACTTATAGTAATTCCAGATGGGAAAAATTATACAGTTTCCCAAATGGAAGTACTGGTTGAGTTTCAGGAACGTTTTTTCAAACATAAAATTTTAACTGAATAATAATTAAAATTATTTTTTATTTAACAACTGTCAATTTATTATTTTCAATTTTTATATCCTTTATCATTTTAAATTTGTCAATATTTGATAAATTTGCAATTTCCTTTTTTTCAAATTGGGCAAAAATATAGTCAAGTACAGGTCTTATAAGCGGATTTTTATCAAGATTAATTTCTTTATTTTCTTTAGTTAATTTTTCAATTTGAAAATTTTCTAAATAAAGATTTGAGTTTGTTGTGTCATAGCGAATATCAGTTGTAAATATCATTATTCCACTTATTTTTTCATTTAGTGCATCATTTAAATATTCAGTTTCAATAACTAATTTGTTGTTTTCAAAATAGACTTTTGGATTAAACAGTTTTATTTTTCCAAGAGGGTATGAATACTCTATTGGAAATTTTGATGTTATGGCATTTTGCACTATCGAATTTGGGACTTTTAGTTGATTTTGCGTATAAATATGATAACCAGCGATAATTATTAGTATAATAATTGAAAAAAATAAAATTTTTAATATTTTCATAATTATAAATTCCTTTCAGTTGAGAATTTTTTAAATTTAAATAACTATATCATTTGTTTATTTTAAAATATTTTGAAATATTATTTAATATTCTTTGAATACAAATAAAAAATTTTTATTGAAAAACGTATAAATATTAGGTATAATATTATCATAATGATTAAGAATAAGGAGGATATGAACAAAAACGTTCATAAAAAATAATGAAAGATTTACAAAAAACAAGGAAATTAGTAAAGACCTCATTTTTTATAGCAGTTGTAACAATTGCGGCGGTTCTTGCATTTCCACGTGAATTAACAGGAAAAGAATGGCAAATTTATATGAATAGCTACCTCATTACTACAATGGGATTAACAGTTGGAGGAGCGGCTATTGGTATATTTTTTGGAATGGCTTTAGCATTTTTTAAATTTCAAAAGACAAATAACGAAATTGTTAATATGATAAAAGATGTTGTTATTGATGAGTATGTGGATATAATGCGTGGAACGCCAATGGTTTTACAATTATTGATACTTTCGGTAGTTATAGCAGTATTTGATAATTACTGGGTGGCAGTTATTGCTCTTGGAATGAATAGTGCGGCTTATGTTGAAGAAACAGTGCGTTCTGGAATTGAAAGTATAGATAAAGGGCAAATGGAAGCGGCAAGAGCAACTGGAATGCCTTACAGAATGGCAATGAATGAAATTATTATGCCACAGGCAGTAAAAAATATTTTGCCAGCACTTGTAAATGAATTTATAAATTTATTTAAGGAAACATCAATTGTAGGATATATCAGTGTTGTTGATATTACAATGAACAGTAAGAGTTTACAAGCTGTATATTACAGTGTAAAACCTATATTATTTACAGGTGTAGTTTATTACGTAAGTGTAAAATTATTCTCATTTATTGGGAAACGATTGGAGATGAGATTAAAGGAAAATGATTAGTTTTAATAAAAAATGTAGAGAATCAGCTTCATTTCAAGGTATTACCGAATTAAAAGAAGTTGAAATGATAAAAATAAAAGATTTGAAAAAAAAATATGGTGAATTAGAAGTATTAAAAGGAATTAGTACAGAAATAAAAGAAGGTGAGGTAATTTCGGTTATAGGACCTTCTGGAAGCGGTAAATCAACGTTTTTACGTTGTATTAACAGACTTGAAGAACCAACATCAGGTGAAATCTGGGTAAATGGAAAAAATATTACGGAAAATGGAGTGGACATAAACAAAGTTCGTGAAGAAATTGGAATGGTATTTCAGCATTTTAACTTGTATCCGCACAAAACTGTAATGGAAAATATTACTTTAGGTCCTATCAGATTGAAAAAAATATCTAAAGCTGAAGCTGAAAAATTAGCTCTAGAACTATTAGAAAAAGTAGGTCTTTCTGATAAAAAAGATGTTTATCCAAATAAACTTTCTGGAGGACAAAAGCAAAGGGTGGCAATAGCAAGAGCATTAGCAATGAATCCCAAAATAATTCTTTTTGATGAGCCAACATCAGCACTTGATCCTGAAATGATAGGAGAAGTTCTGGAAGTTATGAAAGAACTTGCAAATGCAGGAATGACAATGATTGTAGTAACACACGAAATGGGATTTGCAAGAAATGTTGCAAATAGAGTGTTTTTCATGGATGAAGGGTATATTTTGGAAGATGCGAAACCGCAAGATTTATTTGATAATCCAAAATCAGAAAGGGCAAGGATATTTTTAGATAAAGTTTTGAATCATTAAAATAGTAAAACCTTTTTATTTTCTTTGTATAAAAAAGGCGGTATAAAAATGAAAAAATTATTATTAATAATTACGATGGCAATATTCGGGATAGTATCGTGGGGAGAAAGTAAAACAGAAACAAAAAAAGATGAAAAAAAACTGATTGTAGGAACGAATGGAGTATTCCCTCCATTTGAGTATATGGAAAATGGTGAATTAGTGGGATTTGACATTGATTTGATAAAACAGATTGGAAAAAATTTAGGATATGAAATTGAAATGAAAAGTCAGCCATTTGACGCTCTTATACCATCATTAAAAGCTGGGAAACTAGATGCTATTATTTCTGGAATAACTGTAACTGAAGCAAGAAAACGATTAGTTGACTTTACAGACGAATATTTTAATTCAACACAAGTGTATTTACGAAAGAAAGGGAATATAGCTGTAAATTCTAAGGAAAGCTTGTCAGGTAAAAAAGTTGGTGTACAATTGGGAACAATTCAGGAGTTCGAAGCTAATAAAATTAAAAATGTGAATGTTATAACAAATGATGCAACTGTTAATATAATTTTAGACTTGAAAAATGGAAAAACTGATGCAGTAATTTTAGAAAATATTGTTGCAATGGAATTTATGAAAAAAAATCCAGATATAGAAATTTTTTATGAAGAAAAGTTGCCGTATGGTATGGCAATCGCATTTGATAAAGGAAAACATTCAGAACTTATTAAAAAGATAAATGAAGAACTGAAAAAGTTGCAGGAAAATGGTCAATATTCAGAATTAATGAGAAAATATGGATTAGAAATGAAAAAAAATTAAAATTAAAAATAAAAAAATAAGAAAGTGAGGAAAAAATATGAAAAAAATATTTTTTATATTAACATTAGCTATGTTTGGAATTATTTCGTGCGGAAAGAAAGCTGACAATGGAGAAAAAAAATTAAGAGTCGGATTAAATGCAGTTTTTGCTCCATTTGAGTATATTGAAAATGGTCAAGTAACAGGGTTTGATGTGGAAATGATAAACGAGATAGGGAAAAATCTTGGATACAAAGTTGAAATTATAGACCAGTCATTTGATGGGTTGATTCCAGCATTAAAAGCAGGGAAAATTGATATAATTGTTTCTGGAATGAGTTCAACTGAAGAAAGAAAAAAATCAGTTGATTTTACAGATGATTATTTTGTATCTAAAGAAACTTACTTAAGAAAAAAAGGAAATAATGCAGTTACTCCAACTACTTTAAGTGGAAAGAAAATTGGAGTGCAATTAGGAACAATTCAAGAGATGGAAGCAAGAACAATTAAAGGTGCAACTGTTGTACCAAATGAAAACACTGTAAATACAATTTTAGATTTAAAGGCTGGTAAAATTGATGCGATTATTTTGGAAAAAGCAGTGGCTACTGAATATATGAAAAAAAATCCTGAAATGGAAATTTTTGATGAAAAACCTGCTCCAATTGGAATGGCAATGGCTGTTGACAAAGGGAAAAATCCTGAATTAATTAAACAGATAAATGCTGAATTGAAAAAAATGAGAGAAAATGGAAAATATAATGAATTAATCAAAAAATATGGTTTAGATAAAAATTAAAGAATTTTTAAAAGGAGGAAGGAAAAATCATGAAAAAGCCAACATTGATTGCGGTTTCCTCGATGGTAGCAATGGCAGTACCGACAGTATCTGAAAAAGTTACAACTTCAGATATGAGAAAGGATATAATTCGTGCAAATGTGGCGGATATAGAAAAGGATAGTGAAAATAATGTACCAATATTGGATACACCAAATCCTGAGAAACTGACAGATAATGATAATCCTGATTTAATAACAGTTACATTGCCGCAGAATGAGAAAAATACAAGTTTGTTGGATAAAGGCGGAACACAGCCAGAGCAATCTCCAAAAAGTCAGGATCAAGATGTAATTTCACAACAACAGGGAATACGTTCAGAAATAAAAGAATCAGCTTCTTTAGATACCAATACTCAAGAAAATTCAATAAATAATCCACAAAAAGTTCAAATATTAAAATCAGAAATTATAACACTTAGAGCAGAAGATTTGAATTTTCATAAGAATAGTATAAACTTGAAAGAAGAAGCATATTCTGTTTTAAAAGATATAAAAAATTATATTGAAGAAAATGATTATCTGGTATCAATTGTTGGATATACAGATGAAAGTGGTATAGCCGCATACAATAACAGATTATCTCTTAGAAGAGCTGAAAAAGTGAGTTCAAAATTATTGGAGTTAGGACTTTCAAAAGATAGGATCTTAGATTTAATAGGTCGTGGAGAAAATAATCCGATAAATTCAAATGAAACTAAAGAGGGAAGAGAAAGAAATAGGAGAGTAGAATTCAGGTTCATAAAAAAAGGACAAATATAATGTCCTTTTTATTTTTTATCTTTTTTTGTTTCACTATTTTCAGAATTATTAAGCTTTCTCTTAGAATCTTTTGGAACATTAGAAATATGCTCATCTGTTGTATTACCAAAAATATCCCTGAAAAATCCAACTTCTAATTCTTTAGAGAACACGTTTTTTAAAATAATCATTACAATCGGTCCAATCAAAAATCCTATAACTCCAAAAATTTTGAAACCAGAATACATTGATATTAATGTAATTAGTGGATGAACGCCTAAGTTTTGACTTACTAATTTTGGTTCCAACATTTGCCTTACTGACAAAACAATCAGATAAATCATTATTAATGCGATTCCCAGCTTTATGTCTCCTAATGCAAAAGAAATTACAGCCCATGGAATTAGAATTGTACCGGCTCCTAAAATTGGCAGAGCGTCTATCGCACAGATAATAATCGACATAAGCAGTGGGTATGCTACATTAAAATGAAGAAATGATAGCAAATTCAGGCAGACTAAGAGTTCAAAGAAGCAAATTGTCATTAGAATTATCTGGGCTTTTATGTAGGAACCAAGCACTGTAAACATATCTGTCTTTATATTGAATAATTTATCTAGCCAAGATTTTGGAAACTGCTGTTCCAAAAATGAGATAATTTTATCTCGGTCAAGACTTATAAAAAAAGTTGCCAAAATTGTTATGCAAATGTATAAAATTAAAGTAGGAATCGACGTAATAAAATTTATAAGCCCTTTTATAAACGTTCCAAGTTTTGCTGAACCTGACGAAATAAATCCGTTTATAGCATCGTTTATTTGTTTTGTAAAGCCTGACGGGAAATTTCCTAAATAAGAATAAATTTTTGCCATACTGTCAGTCCATAATTTCTGGATCATTTCACTGTAACTATTTAAGTTTTGTGATAATTTATAAATTTCGCTGACTAATTTTAGAGAACACCAGCCAATAATTCCGAAAAATATAAGTAAAAATGTTACAATTGAAATTATTGTAGCGATTTTTTTGGAAAGTTTTAGCTTATTTTGTAAAAATCGCGTAAGCGGGCGTGCTAATATTGAAAAAAATAACGCTATTGTAAATGGGAATAGAAAAATTCCCAGTTTGAAAACTATAAATACGACTAGCAGAATTAAAGCGATGTATACAATAAAATATAATTTTTTAAAGTCAAAATTTTTGTAACTTGCCATAAAGTAAGTACTCCTTTTCATCAAATCTTTTATTGAAAATATTATATAATAAATAAATAAAATTGTAAATGAATAATTTTAATAAATATCTTAAAATATAATTTCAAAAAAAATAAAAAAAGTCATAATTTTGTCAAAAAAAAATGATATTCTATGAAATAAATGCTATAATGAAAAGCATTAAAAAAATTTAATATGTTTTATTTTTAGGGAAAGGAGATTAAAAAATCAAAATGTATTTAAACTTTAAAAATAGGAAAATACAGATTTTACTGCTATTATTCGTATCTTGTGCATTGAGTTATGCGACTAATGTAGATGATTTGATTTCACAGTATGAAAAAAATTCCTATACTACAAAAATTAATGCAGTAAGCTTGAAAAAATATGATATAAAAGACAAGGCATTAAAAAATGGAGATAGGAATGAAATTACAGTAACATCTGACGACAATTACACATTGCATGGGCAGGCAAATGGTCTGACTATTGAAAACAATGTAAAATATGGCATGTTTTATTATAGGAATGGGTATAATTTTACAAATAGGGAAGTTACTCAAAATAGAATTGGAATTTCTAAAAATTTAAATGATTATTTCGGATATAGTGACAATAATTATAATAAAAAAACAAATGAAATATCAAGAAATATACAAAAAATTACTAATGAAACTACGAAAAATTCTGAAATTCGGGATTTAATTGATTTGTATAAAAATTATAAAAATAAACAGAAGGAAATTGAGCAGGAAGCACTTACAGTAGATGATACAAAGAAAGATTATGCGATTCAGACAAAAAAGTATGAGCTAGGGACAGCTACCCAATATGATTTTGAGCTGTCAAAGACAGAATATGAAAATTCCCAGCTGAAATATGAGAATTTAGGAAGAGAACTTAAAATTTTGGCAGAGCAGTTTGGAACCTATAATGTAACTTTGCCTGAAAAAGAGAAACTGGAAGACTTGAAAAAGGTTGAATTGCAAAAGGATGATTTTTATGCACTTAGATTATCAGAAGCTGAGACAATAGAATTGAATACCAAATTAAATAATGAACAGCTGAAAAAAGAAACAATAGACTATAAATATCCAAAACTAGTTGGAGATATCGGATATTCGCTGAAGGATCATTCAGTTGTCGTGGGACTAGCCGTCTCTAAAACATTTAAGAGATACAATGATACAATTGAAGATTTGAAAAATGAAGCTGATAAATTGCAGTTACAGTATGAACAGAAAAAAAATGAGCTAATGTCAAACGTAGGGCAGCAAATGATAACTTATACAACTTACCAGACAAATGAACTGACAGCGGAAAATACTATGAAAATTAAGAAAAAAGAATATGAAATCTATGCAAAAAAATACGAACTGGGACTGGACACATATTCCAATTATGTTGAAAAGCGGAATAATTATAAAAAAGCTGTAATGGATTATGAAATTGCCAAAAATGAACTTGCGGCGTTTACTAAAAAAATAAAATATTATAAATAAAATGTGCAATATATGAAATAAGAATATAATGAAAGATAAAAAAAAGAAAATTGAGAAAGTGGTGATTTTGTGGAAATGAATACAGAAATTTCTGAAATAGTCGAAACGATTGTATTGAGAAGGAAAAAGTCCCAAAATAAAAATAGGATTTGTAAATTTTTGCTAATGCTGGCTGTAGTGATGGCTGCTGTGGTGTCTTGTGGAAAAAAAGAAAATGTAGCTGAATATGAAGTTACAAATGTCCAGTTGGGAGATATTTCTCTGTCAGTTTCAAAAACAGGGCAAGTTGTGTCAGACAATGCGGTGTCAGTTTATACGACAGCAAGTCAAAGAGTTAGTAAAGTATTTTTCAAAGAAGGGGATAATGTAAAAAAAGGAGATGTAGTTGTAACATTTTATCCAGTTGATAAAAATGAAACTTTGAGAAAAATAAAAATGAAAACTTTGGAAATAAAAAAATATGAAAGAAATATAGCTGATGCTAAAGGCTCGCTTAGAAGAAAAAAAGAGTCTAAAAGCTTGGAAATTCAGCAAAAATCAAGAGATTTATATAATGCTGAAGAATTATATAAAGTTGGCGGAGAAACAAGAGTTAATGTAGATGATGCAAGAAAGGCTCTAAGAAATTCAAGAATAGACTTAGATACAGTTGATAGTGAGCAAAAGGCGAGTATAGAAGATTCGAGAACAGCATTAAAAACTGCAAAATTAGAGTTAGCAACATTGCAGGAAGATCTGGCACTTATAAAAGATCAAATAACAAGTCCAGTAGATGGAGTTATTACAGAAATGACTGCTGATGAAAATTATAAAGTAAATACAGAAACAACTTTATTTAAGGTGTCAGATTCTCAAAATATGAGAGCAGAAGTGAGTTTGTCAGATACACAAGTAAAAAATATAGAAGTAGGGCAAAGAGTAGAAATTACATCGGATGCATTACCTGATGGAGAAAAAGTGGAAGGAGAAGTGTCGCAAATTTCTGGAGTGGCTAAGAAAAGTTCATCTCTTGATGAAAGTGATACAGTTGTAAAAATTAATCTGAACGAAACTAGAGGATTAAAGCCAGGTGCTACAATAACAGCAAAAATCTTTTATAAGGAAAGTAAAAATGTGACAAAGTTGCCATATAGTTCGGTTATTAATGAAAATGGAAAATATTATGTTTTTGTCGTAGGAAAAGGTAATAAAGTTTCAAAAAAGGAAGTAAAGGTAGGATTAAATGATGATTCCTATTATGAAATAGCTTCGGGAGTATCAATAGGCGAAAAAGTAATTACTGTTGCTGATGAGACTCTTAAAGATGGACAAAAAATAAAAATTGCAGATCCATCAAAACAAAAGATGAAACCTAAAGGCGTAATATTTAAAGAAGAAAAACCATCAAAAAGAGGCGGAGGACCTGGTGGACCGCCAAGATAGGAAAATAAACTTTAGAGGTAAATTTTTATGATAAAGGTAAATGACATAGTAAAAATATATAAAAATGGGAACATGGAATTAAAAGTTTTGAAAGGGCTGAATCTGGAAGTGAAGGAAGGGGAATATGTAGCTTTTATGGGACCTTCTGGAAGTGGTAAATCAACTCTTATGAATATTTTAGGCTGTCTTGACAGCTTAACATCGGGAACATATATTTTAGATAATCAAGATGTTTCAACTATAAAAGGTGATGCACTTGCTAATGTTAGAAATAAAAAAATAGGCTTTGTCTTTCAAACTTTTAATTTATTACCAAAAATGACTGCAGTTGAAAATGTAGCTCTTCCAGCGCTTTATGCGGGTTTGAAAAAAGCTGAACGGATAAAAAAGGCAACGGAGGCGCTAGAAAGTGTGGGACTTGGAGAAAGAATACATCATAAGCCAAACGAAATGTCTGGGGGACAAAGGCAAAGGGTTGCGATTGCAAGGGCGATAATTAATAATCCAAAAATTCTTTTGGCGGATGAGCCGACTGGAAATCTAGATTCAAAGTCTGGAGAAGAAGTTTTGGAAATTTTTAAAAAGTTAAATGATAATGGAACGACGATTGTAATGGTTACACATGAGGAAGATGTGGCAGAGCATTGTAAAAGAATTATTAGGTTAAAAGACGGTGTAATAGAAAAGGATGAACTTGTCCAGCATAGGAGAGGAGTGTAATATAAATGGATTTTATGGAATTGTTAAAATTATCAGTGTCAAATTTGTTTAGTTATAAAGTACGTTCCTTTTTGACAATGCTTGGAATAATAATTGGAATATCTTCAGTTATAATGATGTCTTCACTGGGAGCAGGAGTTAAAGAGAATATTACTGGAGATTTGAACAAGTTGGGAGTATCAAATTTTGAAGTATCAATTGATACTTCACCAGGACAAACTCATAAATCGCAGGATTTATTAACACAAAAAGATATTAAAGAATTGAAGAATATAGAAGGTATTGAAGCAGTAACTCCTACTTCTAGCACTTTTGCTAGATTGTCTACAAGCGATGGTTCGGATAAGATGTTTACAGGAACTGGAGTAACGGAAGACTATTTTAAGATATCAAATTACACAATAGTAAAAGGACGAAAGTTTTTGCCAACTGAATACAGAAAAGATGGGAAATATGTGATAATAGATAATACAACAGCTAACCAGATGTTTCCTGATGAAAATCCAATAGGAAAAAAACTGACATTAAATTTTAAAAAGAACAGTGAAATAGTTACAATTGTTGGAGTATTTAAAAATCCGTATGCAAGTATGGGAGGAGGCGACCAGATGCCTGCAATGGGACTTTTACCTAATAATTACTTAAATTATTTGGAAGGAAATGAACAAGATAAATTTACTGCATTACAAATAAAGGCTACGGATGCAAATGAAATGAGCAGGGTAATGGAAATTGTAAAAGAAAAGATGAAAACCCGAGGGAGTGAATCTGATATTTACAACGTGAACTCAACAAGTCAAGGATTGGATGAATTTAACAATATTCTTAATATGCTTTCGCTTTTTATAAGTGGAGTTGCCGCCATTTCACTTTTTGTAGGTGGAATAGGAGTTATGAATATAATGCTTGTAAGTGTTACCGAAAGAATCAGGGAAGTTGGACTCAGAAAGGCAATTGGGGCTAAGACTAGGCACATTCTTATACAATTTTTGATAGAAGCAGTTATTTTAACATTTTTTGGTGGAATAATTGGAGTTGTAATTGGATATTCATTGGCACTCCTGATCGGCATATTTATACAAACTTCGCCAATATTAAGTCCGGTTGTAGTATTTGTGTGTATATTCGTTTCTACAATGATAGGATTGGTTTTTGGTGTTTATCCAGCAAAAAAAGCTGCGGCATTGGAGCCGATGGAAGCACTGAGAACAGATTAGAATTATGTTTAAATAAAAATAAAAATTGATTATCTTAAAAAATTAAATTTAGGATAATCTTTTTTTATAGATTTTGAGAAAAGTGTGATATAATAAGGAATAAATTTTAAATATATTTGAATTATAATATTGATGAGAAATGTAGAGTATAAAAGGAGATGATAAAAAATGTCAAAAAATAAGTATATTGATATGGATATAACAAATTTGCCAACACCAGCGTTTATAGTTGATGAAAGGCTGCTAAAAAGAAATCTTGAAACATTAAAAAGTGTAATTGATAGAACAGGATGTAAAATATTGCTTGCACAAAAGGGATTTTCGATGTTTTATTTCTATCTGTTAATTAGTGAATATTTAAATGGTACGACTGCAAGTTCATTATTTGAGGCAAGACTTGGGTATGAGGAAATGGAATTGAAAAATCCTGGTAAAAAATTAGAAACTCATATTTTTAATCCGTCTTACAGGGATGATGAGTTTGATGAAATAATGGAAATAACAAATCATATTGTTTTTAATTCTTTCAATCAATGGAAAAAATTTAAAAGTAAAGTGAAGGAATTTGAAGAAAAGAATGGTAAAAAAATTAGCTGTGGACTTCGGTTAAATCCAGAATTTTCAGAAGTTGAAACAGAGATTTATAATCCAGCGGGAAGGTTCTCAAGATTTGGCGTAACACTCGAAAACTTTAAGGAAGATGAGATTGAAGGCTTGGATGGCTTTCATTTCCATGCACTCTGTGAGCAAAATTCAGATGCGCTTGAAAATGTATTAAAAATTTTTGAACAAAAATTTGGGAAATACCTGTATAATATGAAATGGCTTAATTTTGGCGGAGGACATCACATTACAAGAGAAGATTATGATATTGAAAAACTTGTAAAATGTATAAATTATATAAAAGAAAAATATAATGTGGAAGTGTATTTGGAGCCAGGAGAAGCGGTTGCCTTGAATACAGGATTTTTAGTTTCGGAAGTTTTAGATATTACAAAAAATGAGATGGATATTTTATTAATGGATACTTCGGCCTCCTGCCATATGCCTGATGTAATCGAAATGCCATACCGTCCATTTATTTTTGGTTCAGGAATGCCAAATGAGAAGAAATACACTTATAGATTGGGAGGGCCTACTTGTCTTGCTGGAGATATAATCGGAGATTATTCCTTTGATGAACCTGTAAAAGTGGGAGATAAGCTTATTTTTACTGATATGGCACATTACAGCATGGTTAAGACGAATACTTTCAATGGGATAAATTTGCCTGTGATTGCAGTTTATACAGAAAAAGGTGGAGTTGAGGTTATTAGAAAATTTGAATACGAAGACTTTAGAAATAGATTGTCATAATTTGAAATAAAAAAATGGGGTTGTCTCATAAGGTAATACAAGACAACCTCTTCTTGTGTTAGTTTTTTTCTAGTTGCTAATTATTCATTTCATCTACAATTGTATTATTTTATTAGCTACATCTTCAACAAATCTCTTATCGTGTTCTACCAATATTAAAGTTAAAGTTGACTTTTTTATAATTTCCTCAATCTGTATTCTTGATATTACATCTATATAATTAATTGGCTCATCCCAAATAAACAAATGAGCTGGTTTTGACAAACTTGCAGCAATCAATACTTTCTTTTTTTGTCCATTACTATAATTTTTCATGTCCATTTCAAATAATTCTATTGAAAAATCTAATTTTCTAAGAATTGTTTTAAACAAAGTTTCATCAATATCTTGTTTTTGAATATACTCATTTAAATTTCCTATTAAATCAGAAGTATCTTGAGGTATATATGATAGTTTTAAATTACTTGCTAATTTTACTTCTCCCGTGTAATTATGATTGATCCCTAGTAAAATTTTAATTAGTGTTGATTTTCCACAGCCATTGCAACCATATATGGCTGCTATGTCGCCTTGTTTTATCTCGAAATTTACACCACTTAATATCTGTTTTTCTCCATAATATAATGATAAATTGTTAACTGATATTAGAGTTTCTTTGTGATGATGCAACGAATGTAGCAGCAAATTTTCCTTTACCTCGATATCTTTTAATAAGTTTTGTTTTTCTTTTATCGCCTTGATGTATCTGTTTTCCAAATTCTTTGATTTTTTCATCATCTTAGCAGACTGATGACCGATATGCCCTTTGTCTGGTTTTACACCAGATACTTTTACTCCATTTTTTGTATTTTCAATTTTATCTGACCAGATTTTACTTTGTTTTGCAGCTTTCTTTAATCGCTTAATATCCTTTTTTAATCTCTCGTTTTGACTAATTTCAAACTGATCTTTGATCATTTTATTTTCATACCATGATGTAAAATTTCCCGATTGAACATCAATAGTATTTCTGTTAATAGAAATAATATGATTGATACATCCATCTAAAAAATCTCTATCATGGGATATAAGTAAAAATCCCTTTTTATTTTTCAGATATTTGCTTACAATTTTTCTCCCATCCATATCTAAATGATTCGTTGGTTCGTCAATAAGTAAAAATCCGTTTTCGTTTGTAAATAAAATAGCTAAAAGGATTTTTGCCTGTTCTCCCTTAGACAGGGTTTCAAATTTTCTGTGAATAAGATTTTCGTCTACATTTAACAAATTAAGTTCTCTAAATAATCTCCACTCTTCCTCACTTGATGTCAGTTCTTTAAATAATTCTATACCTGATTTTGAAGTATCAGTTATATTTGGCGGGAATTTAATAAAGTCTGTACTTTTACTGATTTTACCCTGATAAGTTTCCTGATTTAAAAGCAGTTTAAATAGAGTTGACTTTCCAATTCCATTCCTACCTATTAACCCTGTTTTCCAGCTAGTATCAAAAGAAAATGATACATTTTCAAAAACAGGTTTTACATATCCATAATATGAAAATGTAAGGTTTTCAACTTTAATTGTTGACATAAAATCACCTCTTCATAAGTTTGATTTTGTTTGATATTACACCACTTTCAATTCCTGCATTTACAAAACTTTATTTTTCCTGCACTTTCACTAATTTTACACTGTTATTTTTATCTAAAGGTATTAAATAATCAGTATTTTGTTCATTTTCTTCAAAAAGTAATTTTATTTTTGGAGAAATACTTTTCAAAATATCTGTTTTGTTATCTTTTTCATCTTTTATTTTTTACCTTCTTTCCTTATTTTTCATATTGTTCTACGTTTAAAATTTTAAGAATATCACTATAAATTTCATCAAAAATATCTAAAGTGTTTTTTAAAAAATTTACATTACTTTTATTTAAGGATATTTCTTTATAATCAGCTTTTATTTTATATTTCCAGCATTTTTAAATTCTTTGGATTTTTTCTCCAAAGCAATTCTAGTATCTTGATATCGCCCTATATACGTATTTTCCCCTTTAATCAATATTATTATTTATTCAATTATACCTTAAGAATTTAAAAAAATAAAGATTTTTTATAATAAATTTAATATATTTTATTTGTTTAATCTTTTTTTGTTATAAAAAAGATAGCCATTTCTGACCATCTTCGCTAAATACTTATTTAAAAAGTTCATTAATTTTCTGAATCAAATAATTTACATCATTTTTCTCTAAAAATTCAACAATACTCGTTCCTACAATCACTCCATCCGCATATTTTCTCATCGTATTCACGTTATCGTTATTTTTTATTCCAAAACCTAATGAAACTGGCAAGTCTGAAACTTCTCTAATTTCATTAATAAAAGATTCTAAACGTGGTAAATCAACTTGTTTTGAACCTGTAACTCCAAGAGAACCGATTGCGTAAATGAAGCCGTCACCTTGAGAGATAATTTTTTTCATTCTATTTCCAGAAGTAACGCTTACAAGAGGGATAAGAGCGATATTGTTTTCTCGTAGTTTTTCTGACATTTCAAAGGCTTCCTCGTAAGGTAAGTCTGGAATGATTATTCCTTTAACATTAGCTTCACAGCATTTTTTGATAAATTCATCAATTCCATAAGCAAATATTAAGTTGTAATAAATTAAAAAAATTAAAGGTTTTGAAATATCGTTTTTTATTTCTGTTAGTAAATCAAATACGGTATCGGTAGTAACTCCAGCTTCTGAAGCGAGAAATGAAGCTTGTGAAATCAATTTTCCGTCAGCTATGGGATCAGAGTAGGGGATACCGACTTCTAGCATATCAAGAGCCGTATTATCCAAATTTTGTAAAAATTGTTTTGTAAAATCAACGCTTGGGTATCCTGCGACAATATAACCAATGTTTACTTTTTCTTTTTCTCTAAAAATATCAATAATTTTCTTATCTAAATTTTTTTCACTCATTTTCTAAACCTCCATTTAACTCATAAATTCCATTTTTTCCGCCAGTTTCCTTGTCTTTTAACACAGAAAAAACAGTATGCATATCTTTATCTCCACGTCCAGAAACGTTTACAACGATAGTTTCTCTCTTGTCTTTAGAAAGTACAGGACATAATTTTTCAAGATAAGCTAATGCGTGGGAACTCTCAATTGCTGGAATAATACCTTCTTTTCTTGTAACAAGCATTAGTGCCTTCATTGCCTCATCATCAGTAATTGGTGCGTAAGTTGCTCTTTTTATATCAAATAAATGTGAATGTTCAGGACCTACTCCTGGATAGTCAAGTCCAGCCGAAATTGAATGAACTGGACTTATTTGTCCATATTTGTTTTGAAGAACATAAGTTTTCATTCCATGAATAATTCCAGGTTTTCCAAGTGTCAACGTGGCAGCGTGCATATCTGTGTCAATTCCGTATCCTCCAGCTTCGACTCCATAAAGTTTTGTTGAGTTATCTTCTAAAAATGCACTAAAAATACCAATAGCATTACTTCCGCCACCAACACAGGCAATCACGTGATCAGCATGTTTTCCCATTTCATCAAGCTGAGCCTTTGTTTCATAACCGATAATTGACTGAAAATCACGCACGATAGTCGGATATGGATGAGGACCTACAACAGATCCGATTACATAAAATACAGTTTCTATCTCTGCAACCCAAGACTGAATAGCCGCAGTTGTCGCTTCCTTTAAGGTTTTAAGCCCGTCTTCAATCGAAATAACTCTCGCACCCAAAAGCTCCATTCTAAAAACATTTAACTTTTGCCGTTCAATATCAACAGCCCCCATGTAAACATCACATTCTAATCCTAATAGAGCGGCGGCAGTAGCAGTAGCAACTCCGTGCTGTCCAGCCCCAGTTTCAGCAATAACTTTTTTCTTTCCCATTTTTTTAGCAAGTAAAACCTGTCCAAGCGCATTATTAATTTTATGAGCGCCAGTATGGTTCAAGTCTTCTCTTTTCAAGTAAATATCGTGGTTATAATGTTCACTCAAATTTTTTGCATAATAAAGCGGAGTTTCACGCCCAACATAATTCTTTAGCAAATCATCAAATTCTTCAAAAAATTCCTTGTCATTTTTTAGCTTTTCATATTCGGCTTCCAGTTCTGACAGAGCAAACATCGCAGTTTCAGGTACAAATTGTCCGCCAAATTGCCCAAAATATGCCTTTTCATTAAAATGTTTATTTTCCATATTTTTTCCTTTCATATTCATCTTTTAAAATTATTATTATTTCTTTTTTACCAAATTTACAATATTTTCAACTAATTTTTTATTTTTTCTATTATTAACTTCAACTTTGCTGTTTATATCCAAAATGGCAGGCTTGTAATCAAGTGCTTTCTGAATATTCTCAATCGACAACCCTCCAGCCAGCACAAACGAATGCTTCTCCAATTTTTTCAAAATATCCCAATCAAAGACAATTCCATTTCCTCCACGATTTTCTCCCTTCGCATCAAATAGAGGATATTCAATATATGGCTTGTAGTCAGCAATATTCGGAAGTTCATCAGTTACGCCAAAAACTTTCCAAAGCTTCGTTTTAGCAGGGAAATTTTTACGTTTTCTAAAACAATTTTTCTCATACAATTTTTCTAATTTTTGAGTAAGTTCCATGCAATATTCCACTGATTCATCTCCATGTAGCTGCACAATATCAATATCTGTTTCTTCCACAATCTTTACAATATTCTCAATCATTGCATTTACAAACACTCCAACAGTTCTTTTCCCATGCCTGTGTGCAATCCGTGTAATTTTAGCCGCAAGTTCGCTATCCACTTGCCTTTGACTTTCTGCAAAAATACATCCGAAATAGTCAATATCCAAAGTTTTCAATTCATTAATTTCAGTAATGCTTCTAATTCCACAAACCTTTAATTTAGTAGTATTTTCTGTGAAATCATCAGTTGCCACATTATTTTCTTTTTTCTCCAATTTTTTTCCTTCCATAAATTTATTTTTCTTTTTAAAGAAGCCCTTTCATAAGTGCCTCCCCAATTAGCAGTCCATCCACGTTCAATTTTTCTGCATACTCTACATCTTCTTTTGACAAAAATCCACTTTCACTTACAATAGTCAAATTGTTCAAAACATCGCTTGGAATTTCATTTATCAGTTTTTCCGTAGTTCTAATATCAACTTCAAAAGTATTCAAATTTCGGTTATTTATCCCCAAAATTTCCAAATTTGGAATCTTCAAAGCTCTTCTTATTTCCTCTTCGTCATGAGTTTCCACCAAAACATCCATTTCCAAATCCTGTGCCAGCTTATGAAGTTCCAAAAGCGTCTTATCATCCAGCATTCTCACAATCAGCAAAATTGCCGAAGCCCCCAAAAACTTAGCATGAGCCACTTGAAACGGAGTATAAATAAAATCTTTTCTCAAAATTGGAATTTCTGGAAATTTTTGCCTTACAATTTTTATAAAATCATTCTCCCCTTTAAAATATTCCTTTTCCGTCAATATCGAAAAAGCGGAAACTCCTTTATCCACATAACTTTGTGCCTGTTTTAACAAATCAAAATCATCTTTCGCAATTTTTCGCTTCGATGGGGAAGCTCTCTTAATTTCCCCAATAATCTGAATCCCCTTTTGATTAAGTGCCTTTTTTAAAGACGGTTGCTTAAAAGACTTTAATTCGTCTTCAAGCTGTATATCTCTTTTTATTTTTATTTTTTCTAAAATATCCATATTTCTCCTTTTGTTTTTAAATATTTGGTATGAAAATTTCATTTTTTACTAAACTGACATAGATACTAAACATTATTAAATTTACTAAAAAAATTACTAATTTTAATTTATTTTTAGATTTTTTTCTTTTTTCTTCATCTTCAACTTTATTTATTTCTTTTAATTTTTTTGAACTTAAATACATTACTATTATTTTAAACAAAATATAAATTAAAGGAATATTTCCAATAACAAAAAAATATAAAAATTCTAACATAGGGTAGAAAAAAATTGTAACTAATAAAAGCAATATTATGTCAGGTACTATAAAATATCTTAAACATTTTTCTTTATATAGAGTTTTTATCATATTTTCAATTTCTTTTACTTTCTAAAATTTTATCAATATCTTCAAATGCGTTTTCTAAAGTTTCCGTATGATATTTTTCATACATATCGTATATTAATTGCGTTATATTAAGTTTATCCCATTCTTTTAAAATATCACTCGCATTTTTATTTTTTTTATCTGCATACTTTTCCAATAAATATATAAAAAAATTCATTTCTTTAGACATAGTAATCATCTCTCATATATAGTGAATTTCTAGGATTTCCAGTTACCTGCTCATTTTCCCACATATCAAAAATTACAAGAGGGCTAAAATCCCACATTTCTAATTCAAAATTTGAAAGCATTTTATATGTTTCTGAATAAAAAAACTTTCTTAACGCTTCCATTTCATTAAAACCGTATTTTTCAACAATTAATCTTATGATTTGAGTATCATATTTTTCCAATATATCTGAAAAAATTGTTTTCATATTCATAATTCCACCTCCAAAAATTTTAAATATTTAAGAGCCTTTTCTGTTTTAAATGTATACTGGTCTTTAAGATTTTGAGGTAAAAGTCTTTTTAAAGCCTCGTTTTCATCGTAGATTCCATTTAAATAGAGATTGATAACAGGCATTGTATTATCGTTTGCAACAGGTCCTATTATAATATCCCAATTTTCATTATTTATTATATTATTGCTTCTATTTTGAGTAACAAATTTAAGCCATTCTCTATTGGCTGATTCAAAATATAAAACTTTCAAATTCTTTAATTGCTCCTTGCTTATTTCATACACGGAAACTGTTGCAATTCCTTGTTGTCTCCGTTTTTGAGTCAGCTTTGCCCATTTTTTAGCCTGTTTAAAATCCGAAGTTAGATAAAAACCATATCCAAAATCTAAGAGCCTAGTATTTGTGATAATTCTAGGATTTTTTACGTTGACATTACTTCCATGATACAATTTCACTTAATCACCCTTTTTTCTTATTTTTTATAATTTTAGGAAAACTAAATAATTTTTATTAGAAAAATTTTAAATTTAAATCCTTTTTATAACATAAATTTCAAAATTATATTTTTTTCAGTTATATTTTACAATATTATTTCACTATTTCCAACAATTTATTATATTGAATTGTGTTTAGTAGATAAATAGCATTATACGGAACTTCTACATAATATTTTTTATCATTCTCATAAATATAAACATTTAGTTTTTCTGTTTTTAACAAATAATATTTTTCTAGATTTGGAAAATCATTTACAGATTCTGTTCTACTTCTCAATTGTTGCAATATTTTTACAATGTCATCTATTTTATTAGGAGAATTTATATCTTTAATTTTTCTCTCTTTGCTAAAAACTTCTATTCTAGCAATTTTTTCGGGATTAAAATTGATTTTTCTTGTACTAGTATTATAAAGAAAAAATCCTAAAATAGCCAATATTAAAGTTATTAAAATCAAAAACTTACTTTGTATAATTTTTATAAAACTCATAAACCTTCCCACTTTCAATCGCTTCCAAAACCATATCCTTTGCTTTCGCAGGGTGATCCACCACATCTGCAGTATAAAGTGCAAACATTGCATTCAATACGACAATATCAAATTTTGCGGATTTTTCTTCGCCTTTTAAGATTTTTATCAAAATTTCAGCATTTTCCTCTGGAGTTCCGCCTTCAATTTCAGAATGGAAAGCCCGCTTAAAGCCAAAACTTTCAGGCGAGATTGTATATTCGAGAATTTGTTCACCTTTTACTTCAATAATTTTAGTGTCATCACAAATTGTTATTTCATCAAGCCCATCATTTCCTCGAACAGCTAATGCATGCTTTCTTCCCAGTAATTGTAATGTTTTAGCGTACAATCTGTGTACAGGCTCGTGGTAAAGTCCAACCAATTGGTATTTTAATTTTGTGTTTGGGTGAAGCAGTGGACCTAAAATGTTAAAGACAGTTCTGATTCCAAGACGGCCTCTAACTTCTCGTACTTCTCCAACTAATTTGTGGAAGAATGGGGCATGAAAGAAAGCAAGATTTTTTACGTGCAGTTTTTCAATTTGATTTGCAAGCGAATTTTCAAGAGGTACTCCTAGTTTATCAAGTACATCACTGCTTCCACTTTTACTCGAGATTGCACGATTTCCATGTTTTGCGACATTTACTCCCATTGCTCCTAGAATAAATGCAACTGCCGTAGAAATATTTATTGTCTTGAATCCATCGCCACCAGTTCCGCAAACATCAATCATATCAGAATCATCTTCAAAAGTTGTGCTGTATTCCAGAATATTTTTTACAAATGCTGTAAGCGATTCAGGATAAAGGCTTTTTTCCGAAATTAGTACAAGCAAGGCTCCAAGCTGTACAATGTCATAATTTTTACTGTCAATAATTTTACAGATTTCACGAAAATCAGTATCTGTCAATGCAATATTTTCCTGTAATTTTTTTAAATATTTATTCATATCTATAAAGTTTCCTTTCTTTTTAAAATTTTTATTATTTTGCAAAGTTTCTGAAACTTCAATATTCAAGAAATTTCTTATCATATTTTTTCCATATTCAGTAAAAAATGATTCTGGATGAAACTGTATTCCAAAAATATTTTTACTTTTGTGTTCCACAGCCATCGCAATCCCATCCTCAGACTTTGCCGTAACTTCAAGATCTTCTGGAATATCGTCAACATAAAGCGAATGATATCTCATAACTTTAAATTTTTTTGGCAAGTTTTTAAATAATACAGAATTCTCGGATAAAACTGTAATTTCTGAAGTTTTACCATGCAACGGATTTTCAAGCCTTTTTATTTTTCCGCCAAAATTCATTCCAATTGCCTGATGCCCAAGACAAATTCCTAAAATTAGAATATTCCCCAGTTCATCAGTATTATTTAAAATTTCTAGGCAAATTCCGCTGTCCTTTGGATGTTTTGGACCTGGAGAAAAAATTATTTTACTAGGATTCATTTTTTTTATATCATCAATCGTAATTGCGTCATTTCTAACAGTAATAACTTCATCATCAGTCATTTCCTTCAAATACTGCTCAACATTAAATACAAACGAATCATAATTGTCAATCATTAAAATCATTTATTTCACATTCTTTCTATTTTCATTTTTATCATTTTTATTTTTTTCTTCATTACAGAATTTTTTAAAAATGTTTAGAACAGATGCTCTTTTATGGCAAATTTCCTCATATTCTTTTTCTTTCACAGAATCAAAGACAATTCCTGCTCCAGCCTGAATAAATACATTTCGAACTTCATCAACTTTATTCAAGTCGTAATTTTTATTTTCAAAAAATGCAGTACGAATAATAATCGCAAGCTGAACATCTCCATTAAATCTCAAAAATCCAATTCCGCCAGCATAAACATTTCTTTTAAATTTCTCCAGTTCTGAAATAATTTGCATAGCACGAATTTTTGGCGATCCAGAAAGTGTTCCCGCTGGAAGAGCCTGAGCAATAACTTCAAATATCGACACATCTTTTCGCTTTTTCCCATAAACATCAGTTACAATGTGCATTACATGCTCATAATTCTTAATATGCATAAGATTTTTTACAACGACTGAGCCACTTTCCGCAAATTTCCCAATATCATTTCGAGCCAAGTCAACAAGCATCCGATGTTCAGCACATTCCTTTTCATCATTTAATAAGTCGTTTGCTAAAAATGCATCTTCGTTGGCATCTTTTCCTCTTGGACGAGTTCCAGCGATAGGAGCAATATAAATATTATCCGATGAAATATCAACCAGTATTTCAGGGCTAGAACCAACTATATCTCCATATTTTGTAGGAAAATGGTACATATACGGACTCGGATTTGCCTTTGATAATTTTTCATAAAAATCAAGAGAATCCATATTTGACGTAAGTTTTAACTGCTCGCTTAGAACAACTTGAAAAATATCCCCAGCCTTGATGTATTCCTTCGCTTTTTCAATAATTTCATAATAATGTAATTTTTCCTCTTCAAAATCTGTTTTTATATCATAAAATAAATCAGAATCATTAAATTTTTCAGAAATTTCATCATTTAACAAATTAAAATATTTTTCTTCATCTCCGTAAAATGAAAATTCTTTGCTAGTTTTAGAGTAGTGTAAATATGCCTTTGCATTGGCAAAAATAAACTTCGGAAATTTAAACTGCTCTTTTTCAATTTTTGCAATTTTTTCAAAAAAATGTATCGACTCATAAGCAAATGTTCCAAAAAGCCCTGCAAAAGGGGAAAGTCTTTTCTGTTTTACAAAAGAATTGTATATTTTTTTTAATGAGTCATAACTGTATTCATTAGAATCAAAATATTCACAGTCAATCCCAATAATAACTTGTCTTTCATCTTCAGCAAAATAGGAATTGCTAAATTTTTTTCTAATAATGGAGTAATAATAAATAGGCTTGTTTATCAACATAAAGTGTCTCGCTTTCTATATTTTCGTATTTTTGTTTTTTTTCTTTTTTAGTTGAATTTATAAAAAAATTCTCTTAAATCGTTTTACCGACTAAGAGAATTGTATAAAATAAAAGCATTGATTTTATTTCACCAATGCTTTCCTCGCAATATTTAATAATAGTAATTACAATAAATTTCAACATAGCTGGCAAAAAATATTAAATTGTATTTAATTTTTTCCACCATGTCCAAGTTTGTCTAATCATTGTAATCACTCCTTAAAATTTTTATTTATTATTTTACTTTACAAATAATATACCATAAAAAATGTATTTTGTAAAATATATTTTATTAATTTAATCATATATTATATTAATGATTAGTCAGTATTTATTAACCCATTTTCTTCATCAAGTTTTCTCTTATCCCATAATTTAAAAAATGGATAGTAAATAGCTGCTGTTATAAAGAAGTTCACTACTTGCATAAGTAGTCCGCTTATATGTCCACCTGTTGCCAAGAAACCAGCAAGAAATGGAGGAGTAGTCCAAGGGATGACAATTCCAGCTGTTTTTGCCACTAATCCAAAATACATAGCCCAGTAAGTAACTGATGATGAAATTAATGGCGCTAAAATAAATGGAATAATTAAGATAGGATTCATAACTATTGGTAATCCAAATAATATTGGCTCATTAATATTGAAAAATGCGGGTGCAATTGCCAATTTTCCAATTTCTTTAAGTTGTTGACTCTTTGAAAGGAATAACAGCATTATTGCCAGTGCAAAAGTTGCTCCAGAACCACCTGTATTATGGAATACATCAAAGAATGGTCCAGTTACTACATTTGGAATAGGTTGTCTAGCTACGAAAGCTGCTCTATTTTGATCAGCTAGAGCTAAAAGTGCAGGACTTGCAATACCACCAGTGATAAGGTTTGAACCATGAATTCCACATGACCATAATAAGTTGTTCATCAATGATAAAATAACCATTCCTGGGAAAGAAGCACCAACAGCTGTTATAGGTCCAGTCAATAAAACTTTTGCAACTTCGTGAATATTATCAAATGGTGATACTTCAAATCCGATACGGATAACTAGTGAAAGAAGAATCACAACACATCCTGGAATTAATGCCGCAAATGATTTTGCTACTGAAGGCGGAACTGAATCAGGCATTTTAATAATGATATTTTTCTTGACAATAAAGTTAAAAATCTCAATAGTGAAAATAGACATAATAATTGCGACAAACAATCCTTGGCTTCCTAATCGGCTTAGAGGAATAATACCATTTATAGATTCGCCAGTTTTTTCAATCATAAAAGTAAATGGAGTTACAAGGAAAAATGAAAGCAGTGATAAAATAACTCCAGAAACTTCATCAAGTTTGTAATATTGAGCTAATTTGTACGAAATACCGATACATGCAATAAATCCTAATAAATTAAATGTTACATCAACAGGGTAAGAGAGCCATCTTGCAATAACTTGTCCAGTTGCATTATTTGTATAAAAATTAGCTAGTGCTGGTATTGGCAGGTTTCCCAAAATCAAAAATACAGATCCTACAATAATGAATGGCAATGTAATAACCATTCCATCTTTTATTGCTGCCAAGTGTCTCTGATTAGCCACTTTTACAGCAACTGGCATTAATTTTTCTTCTAAAAATTATGTAAATTTGTCCATAATGTTTGCCATATTAATTCCTTCTAAATGATAATTCTTTTAAATTTTAATCTTAGTTTGTAAAATTACATTATTCTTCATCTGTACTAATTATTTGGCTTTAATCAATTAATAAAGTGTTTGTTATATATTAATAAAATGAATAGATAATGTAATTAATATGTTCGTGATAAAAATATTTACCAAATTAATTTATAAGAATAAATTATTAAATCAATAAATATGATGTGGATAATTCTGAAGTTTTGAGTCATTCTTTAAATTTCTTATAAACTAACTAAAATGAAAAAATTAGAGTTTAGTTTAAAGTGGTTTTTCTATATTCTAAACAAAATTTAAATAAAGTTGTTTTAAAGCTAAATACTAATATTTATAGTAATTGTATTTGATAACTAATATCTTTTTTAGACAAAAGAGTTTGACTTCTTTCAAGATAACGTATATCAGTATTTGAAAAGTTACAAATATTAGTATTTAAACTTTAAACAAAAAATATATTATAAAGAAATAGAGTATCTTAAAGTAAATTTAATGCCTGATCCAATACTTTGGCACCGTTCATCATTCCATAATCAACCATATTAATTACATCTATGTTAATGTTATTTTCTTCAGCGATTTTTTTAGCTTCTGGTAAAGCATATTTTACTTGTGGCCCTAATAAAACAACATCAGCTTTAGCAAATTCTTCTTTTGCTTTATCAAGTGGTTCTGCCCAAATTTCAGCTTCGATTCCTCTTTTTTGAGCTTCTGCTTTCATTTTGTTTACTAATAAGCTAGTAGACATCCCTGCTGCACAACATAATAAGATTTTTTTCATTTCTGATCATCCTTTCTTTTTTCAAAATTTTATTTTGTATTTTCATTGTTCTATCAAATCAATGAGTTTAACTTTCATATTCATAGTATACCATTAATTTTCCAGAAGTCAAATTTTATAAAAAAATTATTATTTTTCGTCTGTAATTTGTTTTAAACATAGTTAAAATAAGACTTTATAAATTCAAAAACAAAATAAGCGATAAATTGTTTAATAATTTTTCGTTTATATTTTAAGCCAAATATTTCAAAAAAAAATAAAATTTTATATATTTTTTTACAAAAATTTAGTAAATTTTATGATACTTTCAGTGTTTTGGAAATATTGAATGTAAATTTTGAAATCATAAAACCTTTTTTCCATAATTTGTTTATTTTTTAAAACAAGAATTTCATTAAAATAACCATCATCAACTATTATTCTTAGCTCATTTTCCAAATAATTCTGTCGCATAAGATTTGCTACATCCAGCTGAAGAAAAAAAGATGTAGTGTATTTTCTTTTAATATTAAAAATTTCTATTTCTTTTCTAAAATTAGTTTTTGAAAATTGTGCCAAGTCAAGCAGTAAAACTTTCTTTAACTGTTTTTCTATATTATTTTTAAAGTGTTTTTTTGCAAAGCTGACATTTTTGTACACATAATCATAATTTTTTTTCAAAATATATGTTTTTATTAATTCATAAGTATAATGAAAATCTTTTATATCATTTTTTATTAAATCCATAATGCTATTGATATTTTGAACAAGTTCGATATTGTTCTCTTTCAAAATTTTATTATTATCAACAATTTTAAAAAGAATCTTTTCCACTCTATTATTTATATGTTCTCCAATCTTAATTTTTTCATAAATAACCTTAATATCTGAAAAAATATTAATAGTTTCTACTGCCTTTTTTAAAATCTGCTTTTCAAAATCAAAAAATCTTTCATATTTATCTTCAATATGAAAAATTTCTTTCAATCTTTCAAGTGTAATAACAGTATCATTATTATAATTCTTATCTGAAATTAAATAAGTATAAAAATTATAAATGGCTTCGTCTCCCATAAAAATCATAAAATCAAGTCTAAGCAATGAAAATAGGGTATTATTTCTCCTAGCAGCTTGAATTTCCCTTGCAAACTGAAACTCAATTTTTGAATAAACAATATTGTAAGATGCCAAAATAGGAAAACGACTATAGATAACGACTTTATCATTACTAAAAATAGAAAATTCCAGCTTTTTCAGCTGTAAATTATCTAGAAACTTTTTTAACTGCTGAAAAGATTTAAATTTTAGGACTTTCATTATTTCTGTTAATTCAATATCGCGTAAAACAGCAGTTTGTTCTAGTTTTTTTAAAAGGCTGTATTCTGTAAAAAGGTACTTTAAAAAATAACGTTCTTTTTTGTTCAAAGCTTTTGAAAATAAAATCTTTATTTTTTTATTTTCTAAAAAGTGCTTATTAATAGGCATATAAATATCCATTTTCTAATTCTCCTTTAACAAAATTGATTATTATAAATTTACTAAAAAGGTTTATTTTATAAAATATTTTTTATATAAATTATATTTTTTAACTTTTTGATATATATTATACACGAAAAAACATATATTTGTAAATCGTTTATTTTAAGGAAAATTATCAAAATTATATTTTAAATATTGAAAATAATATTAAAAATAGACGAAAAATAGCCTAAAAAATTGAAAAATTGACATATAGAAAAACGTGTGTTATAACAAAGTTAAGAAGAAATTTTGATATAAAATTAAAAAAATAAATTTTTAGGAGGAATTACTATGGCTGAAGAAGTATTGGATATTGAAATCATCGCGATGACATTGATTGGACATGCGGGAGAAACTAAAAGCTTGGCTTATCAGGCTATGAATGCTGCAAAAGAAGGAAAATTTGATGAAGCGGAAAAATTTCTGAAGCAATCTACTGAAGAAATGTTGAAAGCTCATGAATTACAGACAGATTTGATTGTGAGAGAAGCAGGCGGAGAAAAAATGGAAGTAGGTTTAATTATGGTTCATTCACAAGATCACTTGATGACAGCAATTTTATTTAAGGAATTGGCAAAGGAATTTATAGAAGTTTACAAAAGACTGGAACAAAAATAGTTAGACTGGTATACAAAAGGAAATTAAAAATAATGGAGAAAATAGGAAGGTTATTGCCATGATGACAATAGGAATTATAGGAAATGGGAAAAGTGCGAACAGATATCATCTCCCATTTTTACTCCAAATAAAAGATAAAATAAAAGTAAAAACAATTGTAACTAATAACTTGGAAAATAGGACTTGGGAACGAATAGACGGAATTAATTATACTGATAAAATTGAGGAATTGTATAATGATCCTGAAATTGATTTGATTGTTATATGTTTGAGATCTGATTTACATTATCAATATGCTAAAGAAGTGTTGGAACACAATAAAAACTGCCTTGTGGAAAAACCTTTTGTTGAAACATTGGAAGAGGCAGAGGAGCTGTTCAGATTGGCAAAGGAAAAAGGACTTGTTGTGCAGCCTTATCATAATAGAAGATTTGACAGTGATTTTTTGACTACAATGAAAGTAATTGAAAGTGGAAAATTAGGAGAAATTTTAGAAATTGAGTCTAATTATGATTATTACAGGGCAGAAGTGCCTGAAAATGTGAAGGAATGTGATGGAAAATTGGCAAATACATTTTTATATGGGCATGGAACGCACGTCTTGGATCAGATAATTTCACGATATGGAAAGCCTAATAAAGTGCATTATGATGTAAGGCAGCTTCTTGGAACAAATCGGATGAATGACTATTACGATATAGATTTATTTTACGAAAAAGAAAATGGGAAAAATTTGAAAGTTACTGTAAAAGGGAGCTATTTTAGAGTAAAACCAAGAGCTTCATTTATCGTGTACGGAACAAAAGGGTGCTTTATAAAAGAAACAGAAGATAGACAGGAAGAACATTTGAAGTTATTTTATATGCCAGACAATACAGATTTTGGAATAGATTTGCCAAAACATTATGGGACGTTAATTTATTATGATGATAACGGGAATTATCACGAGGAAAAGGTTATTTCTGAAAAAGGTGATTATGGCAGAATTTATGATGATTTGTATGAAGTGATAAAAAATAGGAAAGAAAAAACTGTTAAGGACAAAGAAATACTTTGCCAGATAAAAATTTTAGAAGAGGGAAGTAAGGATTTGAAATAAAGACTTGATAGTTTGATTTCTTTTTAGTAATGAAATAGGGTAAAGGAAGTGAAAAATGACGGAATTAGAAAAATTAAAGGCAGGACTGGAATATAATTTTTATGATGAGAACGTTGCAGGTGTAAAAGGAAATGCACTGAAAAAATGTCAAATGCTCAATTCTATTGATCCAATGAATAACGAAAAACAGCTTGTTGCTATAAAAGACTTGTTTGGAACAGTAAAAAATAATGCTTCTGTACAGCCATTTTTTAACTGTGATAATGGGAAAAATATTCATGTAGGCGAAGATTTTTTAGCCAATTATAATGTTACAATTTTGGATATTGCAGAAGTTAGAATTGGAGATTATTGTATGATTGGACCTAATACATTAATAACAACAGTGGGACATCCAATTTCTCCAAAAGGGCGGCGAGAAAGAAAGGTACAAGGAACACCTGTAAAAATAGGAAATGATGTTTGGATTGGAGGTAATTGCACAATTTTGCCTGGCGTTACGATAGGAAATAATGTTATTATTGCGGCTGGGGCAGTTGTAACGAAAGATGTGCCTGATAATAGTGTTGTGGGGGGAGTTCCTGCGAAAGTAATAAAGAAAATTGAAAATGATTTGTAAAAGTGACTAGTTGTTAAAAAACTGAAAAATTATATAAAAATCAGAAGAAAAATCTAAAAAGATAAACTTCTGTTTTTTTGTTTTATTTTAATTAGGGTATGTCTGAAAACTCTTCAAATGATGAATTTTTAACAAATTTTTCTAAAATCAAAAATAATAAACACTGCTTTTATCGTGATTTGTATAATTTATAAAATCAAAAAAACATTAAACATAGATTTTGAGTTTTCAGACACGGCCTAGTGTATTTATAGTGCTACTTTTAGATTAATAATTTTCATTAACTTTATATTTTAAAACTCTAGTTGCATTTAATACAGCCAGTAAAGCGACACCAACATCAGCAAATACAGCTTCCCACATTGTTGCATCCCCAAAAAGCCCTAGAATTAGAACTATTAATTTTACAGCAAATGCTAAAGTAATGTTTTGCCATACAATTGTTTTAGTTTTTTTGGCTATTTTCATAGCAGTTACGATTTTTGAAGGTTCATCGTTCATTATTACAACATCGGCAGCTTCGATGGCGGCATCACTTCCAACACCTCCCATTGCGATTCCAATATCGGCTCTGGCAAGTACAGGAGCGTCGTTTATTCCATCTCCTACAAAGACAACTTTCCCTTTTTCACTTTTAGTCTTGTAAATTTCTTCCAGTTTTTCAACTTTTTCATTTGGAAGAAGTTCGGCAAATACTTTATCAATTTCTAATTTTTCAGCAATATTTTTACCAATTGCATTGTTATCTCCAGTAAGCATTACAATTTCCTTTATTCCGTTTGCTTTCATTCCTCTAATAGCTTTTGGAGAATCTTCCTTTATTTCGTCAGAAATTAGGATATTTCCGATGTATTGTCTGTTAAATGCGATATAAACCACAGTTCCTAAATTTTCTTTTTTATCAAATCTAATATTTTCCGAGTTCATCAATTTAGAATTTCCAGCTAAAATCTGATGATTGTTTATGTTAGCCTTTATTCCAAATCCTGAAATTTCTTTAAAATCTTTTACAATACTTTCATCAGTTTTGGCAATAGAATTTTCATATTCAGAAACTATCGACTGTGCAATAGGGTGATTTGAAAATTTTTCAATGTGTGCGGCATATTTTAGTAGTAAAGGCTGTGTCAAATCAGTTTTATTGTTTTCAAAATCATTTATTTTTACATTATTTTCAACATTAATTTCAGTAACTTTGAATACACCTTTTGTCAAAGTTCCAGTTTTGTCCATAACGATACTTTCTACGTCATTTAACGCTTCCAAATAATTTGCACCTTTTACCAAAATTCCATGTTTTGAAGCACCGCCAATTCCGCCAAAAAATCCTAATGGAATAGAGATAATCAAAGCACATGGACAAGATACAACAAGGAAAATTAAAGCACGGTAAATCCAGTCTGTAAATGTTGCACCTGAAATTAACAATGGAGGAAAAATTGCCATAATTAAAGCTGTTATTACAACTGCTGGAGTGTAGTATTTTGCAAATTTTGTAATAAAGTTCTCTGTTTTTGATTTCTTACTGCTAGAATTTTCTACCAAGTCAAGAATTTTGGAAACAGTTGATTCAGAAAACACTTTTGTAACTTCAATTTCCACAAGCCCTGTTTTATTTATAAATCCGCTTAGGACAATATCTCCAGTTTTTGCTTCACGTGGTAATGATTCTCCAGTTAGTGCAGAAGTGTCAAAAGTGGAATTTCCAGTTATTATTTTTCCATCTAAAGGTACTTTTTCTCCTGGCTTTACTACAATAATATCAGCAACTTTTATTTCATCAGGATTTACTTTTTTTATTTCACTATCAGTTTTAAGATTTGCATAATCAGGACGAATATCCATTAATGCAATAATAGATTTTCTTGAATTATTAACTGCAATACCCTGAAACAGTTCCCCAAGCTGATAGAATAACATAACAGCCACACCTTCAGGATATTCCCCAATAGCAAATGCCCCAATGGTTGCAATTGACATCAAAAAATTTTCATCAAAAACCTGTCCTCTTAAAATATTTTTCACTGCAGAAACCAGCACATCTCCACCAATAATGAAATAACTTACTAAAAATACTGCGAATTTTGGAATAAACAAAGTTTTTGGAATAAAAATTCCTAAAACAAATATAATCCCGCCAATTAACAATTTTTTCTTAATCTTATCAGTATCCCCTTCTCCATGAGTATGAGAGTGGCTATGAACATGGGAATTACTATGGCTGTGATGATGAGTGTGTCCATGGGAATGAAGTCTTTTAGTGGAAATCTTAACTCCATCCTCAATTTTATCTACTTCAGTCTGAATAAACT